>NZ_CP011883.2:3933210-4235765 GCF_000340435.2 Mycobacterium haemophilum DSM 44634 | reverse complement strand
CGACGTATCTCCCTGGTTCTCGTAAATATCGGGCTTTCCGGCTTGAGGTACAAACGCGGTTTGCGACGATAACTGTCCACATATTTATACACAGGTGTGGACAGGATGATGGTAAGCGGGCCGTAGTCTATCGCCGACGGCTCGTGATCGTTGTGCCGGAGACAACCTGTGCCAGTTGTCTGGACAGCTAGTTGATCGGCCATCCTTACTTCGTTGCCGGCAGCCGTTCCAATCTGAAAACGGCATTGCCCGAAGCTAACAGTTTTCTGTCCGGCTGCCAACCGTTGTGTTGCATTCGAATCCGGTTCTTGGAGGGGCTTGTTGAGGTTGCCGCCGATGATTGTGCGTGGCAGCTTTTCGATAACGAATGTTTACCAAACGTTTGAGCGGGTCCGTTGGGACTGGCCAGGTTTGACCCGGCGATGGCTCATCAGTACCCTCAAACAGTCGCCCGAAAGTCGGTGATGCGGCTGCGACCCAGGATCGTGTAGCCCGGGGACCGCGCCGGCCAGCAGTAAGACCAGCAGCGACTGACGTACTTGCGAAGTGCGAGCGGTCGGATGGCATTGTCAGAAACGATGCCGAACACAACGAGGAGAATGCCGTGGCCAAGGGCAAGCGGACCTTCCAGCCGAATAACCGGCGCCGAGCCCGCGTACATGGCTTCCGGCTGCGGATGCGCACCCGCGCTGGCCGGTCGATCGTGTCCGACCGGCGCCGTAAGGGCCGCCGCGCATTGACTGCTTGATTTGAACGACGGGTTTTTTAGCGGTGCTTCCCGCACGCAACCGCATGAGGCGGTCATCTGAGTTTGACGCGACGGTGAAGTACGGGCTGCGCACGGTGCAGCCCGACGTCATCGTTCATGTTCGGCGAGGGTGCAGCAGGGATGAGGCGAATGCTCCCCACGTCGGGCTGATCATTGCTAAACCAGTGGGCTCTGCTGTCGAGCGCCATCGAGTGGCGCGTCGACTACGGCATGTCGCTCGGACCATGCTAGGGGATCTGGGCGAAGCCGATCAGGTGGTAATCCGTGCGTTGCCGAGTAGTCGGAACGTCTCGTCAGCATGGTTAGCCCAGCAGCTGCGAAACGGCCTGCGACGTGCTTTTGAGCTGGCAGGGACGGACCGGTGACCCGGTCGGCGCCGGCGCTCATGAGGATCCACGGCATGAGTAGGGCCGCGGTGCGTGGACTGATTTTCCTGATCCAGCTTTACCGGCATATGGTTTCGCCGCTGAGACCGGCGACATGTCGCTTTGTTCCAACCTGTAGCCAGTACGCCGTCGATGCCTTGACCGAGTACGGCTTGATCCGGGGTAGCTGGTTGGCCACGGCCAGACTGGCTAAATGCGGGCCCTGGCATCGGGGAGGATGGGATCCAATACCGGAGCGCCGACTGGAACGGTTGACCTGCCGGGCCGGCTCCGATGACACCAGCGTCGCCTGGGGCCGCCCAGCGGAGCTAGGGGAGGGTGAGTCTGTTGCCGTTTGATCCTGTCAGTCTTGACATCGTCTACTACCCAGTGTCGTGGATTATGTGGGTTTGGTACAAGCTGTTCGCCGCTGTGCTGGGTCCATCGAACTTCTTCGCATGGGCGCTGTCGGTGATGTTCCTGGTATTCACCTTGCGAGCACTGCTCTACAAGCCGTTCGTGCGTCAGATTCGTACCACTCGGCAGATGCAGGAACTGCAACCACAGATCAAGGCGCTGCAAAAAAAGTACGGCAAAGATCGCCAGCGCATGGCGCTTGAGATGCAGAAGCTGCAACGCGAGCACGGATTCAACCCGATTCTGGGATGCCTGCCGATGCTTGCGCAGATACCGGTGTTCTTGGGGCTTTACCATGTCTTGCGGTCGTTCAACCGTACGACCGGGGGTTTTGGTCAGCCGCACATGTCGGTGATCGAGAACCGGATGACCGGCAACTATGTGTTCACCCCAGCCGACGTGGGGCACTTCCTGGACGCCAACCTCTGGGGTGCCCCAATCGGTGCGTATATGACGCAACGTTCCGGATTGGATGCGTTCACTGAGTTCAGTCGCCCGGCGGTGATTCTGGTCGGTGCTCCGGTGATGATCCTGGCCGGCATCGCGACCTATTTCAACAGCCGCGCCTCGGTGGCACGGCAAAGCGCGGAGGCGGCGGCGAATCCGCAAACCGCGATGATGAACAAGCTCGCGCTCTATGTGTTCCCGCTTGGTGTGGTTGTCGGTGGCCCGTTCCTTCCGTTGGCGATCATTTTGTATTGGTTTGCCAACAACATCTGGACATTCGGTCAGCAGCACTACGTGTTCGCCATGATCGAGAAAGAAGATGAGGCCAAAAAGGAGGAAGCCATTCAACGCCGGGCGGCCAACGCACCGGCGCCAGGTGCCAAGCCAAAGCGCGCCGCCAAGGCGGCGCCGGCAAGTGTTAATGGTTCCTCGAAGGACACCGCGGTACCCGACGGCGGGACCAAGTCTGGATCCGGGAAGACGGACGCTACCGACCGGGTGGCGGAAGCGAAAAGGGCGACGACTCCGGCGGACAAGCCGGATCGGGCCGGCCGCGACAGCAGCCCGACTACTCGCGCCCCGCGCCCCGGAGCGCGACCAAAGCGACGTAAACGCTGACGAGGTGCCAAAACTTTACCGGGTCGAGTCCGTCGAGTGACCCAAGAGAACATGGACCCGTGGATGAGGGAGAGAGAAGCCATGACTGACGCCGAGACCACCGAGCGCGATGTTGATACACAGCCAGACGCACAAACGCCGGTGGAGGATATCCCAGACGATGAGGCAACGACAGATGTCAACGCCGACGAGTCAGACGACCTCGAGGAGCGGTTGGTTGCGGAGGGCGAAATCGCCGGTGACTATCTGGAAGAGCTGTTGGACTTGTTGGACTTTGACGGCGATATCGATCTCGACGTCGAGGGCACCCGGGCAGTGGTCAGCATCGATGGTAGCGACGATTTGAACAAACTGGTTGGGCGTACCGGCGAAGTGCTCGATGCTCTGCAAGAGCTTACCCGGCTAGCGGTACACCAGAAGACCGGTGTGCGGAGCCGATTGATGCTTGACATTGCGGGCTGGCGACGTCGGCGCCGGGAAGAATTAGCCGCGTTGGGCGACAAGGTGGCGCGGCGGGTACTCGTGACTGGTGAGCGCGAAGAACTCACTCCGATGACACCGTTCGAGCGAAAGATCGTGCACGATGCCGTTGCGGCCGTGCCCGGAGTGCACAGCGAAAGCGAAGGCGTGGAGCCAGCGCGGCGGGTCGTCGTTCTACATGACTAGTGGCTACGCCTGGAAGGCCGCCGAAAGTTCAGAGGATGTTTCACGTGAAACATGTTGGTCCGTACGAGGGAGCGGTGCCCTCCGCGGCGGCCACCGGCCGTGCCGGATCCGAGGCCGCGGCTGAGGCCGCATCCGCGACCTTTGGGCCCCGCCTCGACATTGCCCAGCGGTATGCCGACGTCCTCGCAAACGTGGGAGTCGAACGTGGACTGCTCGGGCCCCACGAGGTCAACCGACTCTGGGACCGGCATCTGTTGAACAGTGCGGTGGTAGCCGAACTCCTCGATCCTGGTGATCGGATAGTGGATATTGGCAGCGGGGCAGGGTTGCCCGGGCTGCCGTTGGCGATTGCTCGGCCGGATCTTCAGGTCGTGCTGCTTGAACCACTGCTGCGCCGGGCCGCCTTTCTCCGCGAAGTGGTGGCCGAGCTCGGGCTCGAAGTCGAGGTAGTTCGTGGCCGAGCCGAGGAGTCGTGGGTGCGTGATCAGATTGGTGAGAGAGACGTCGCGGTGTCGCGAGCGGTGGCGGCCTTAGACAAGTTGACGAAGTGGAGTATGCCGTTGCTACGACCGGACGGGCGGATGCTCGCGATCAAAGGGGAGCGCGCCTCCGACGAAGTGCATCAACACCGGCGTGTGATGGCCGCATCGGGCGCCGTTGATGTCAGGGTGGTGACATGTGGCGCGAACTATTTGTGTCCGCCCGCAACCGTGGTCCTGGCGCGACGTGGACGGCAGATGCGGCACAAGGCGGCACACGTGAGGGACAGGAGAACACGATGAGTTCGCCCCAAGGTTGGGCCGCCGCGCCGGCTTTGCGGTCGGCCGGTCTCACCGAGCGGTCGGCCTCGCCGCCAGGCCAAGTGCAGGGGACGCCACCAGGGACGGTGCTCCGGCAGGGAGCACATTACGACGCCGGCCGCGTCGTCGGAACGAATGTTTCACGTGAAACAACGGACGAACTCGACACTCCAATCGGCGCGGCAGCTGAACGGGCCATGCGGGTTCTGCACACCACGCACGACCAGTTGCGCCGCCCGCGCCATCGGCGGTTGTTTACCATCGCGAACCAAAAGGGCGGCGTGGGCAAAACCACCACCGCCGTCAATCTCGCGGCAGCGTTGGCAATTCAAGGACTCAAGACGCTCGTCATCGATCTCGATCCTCAGGGCAACGCCAGCACGGCCCTCGGTATCAGCGACCGGCAATCGGGCACGCCTTCGTCGTACGAGGTACTTATCGGCGAAGTCTCGTTGCAGACCGCCTTACGATGTAGCCCACATAGCGAGCGGTTGTTCTGCGTTCCGGCCACGATCGACCTGGCGGGTGCTGAGATCGAATTGGTGAGCATGGTGGCGCGGGAAAACCGATTGCGCACCGCCTTGGCCGAGCTCGACGACTTCGACTTCGACTATGTCTTTATCGACTGCCCGCCGTCGCTGGGACTGCTGACGATCAACGCACTCGTCGCGGCACCAGAGGTGATGATTCCGATCCAGTGCGAGTACTACGCGCTCGAGGGCGTATCGCAATTGATGCGCAACATCGAAATGGTCAAGGCCCACCTCAATCCTCAGCTTGAGGTGACCACCGTAATCCTTACGATGTATGACGGCCGGACAAAGCTTGCCGACCAGGTGGCTGATGAGGTTCGCCGATACTTCGGAACAAAGGTGTTGCGGACGGTGATTCCGCGCAGCGTCAAAGTCTCGGAGGCTCCCGGCTACAGCATGACCATCATCGATTATGACCCTGGTTCGCGCGGGGCAATGAGCTACCTTGATGCAAGCCGAGAGCTCGCTGAGCGCGATCAGCCACCACCTGCGAAGGGACGAGCATGACGCAGCCGTTGCGCAAGAAGGGTGGCCTCGGGAGGGGCCTGGCTTCGCTGATTCCCACCGGCCCCGCGGATGCTGACTCCGGACCCGCGACGCGCGGTCCGCGGATGGGGGACGCGGCCGCCGACGTGCTCATTGGAGGACCCGCGCAGGACGCCACTGCGATGGGTGCGGTGTACCGCGAGATCGCACCGACCGACATCGAGGCGAATCCCCGCCAGCCGCGGCAGGTATTCGACGACGAGGCGATGTCCGAATTGGTGCACTCCATTCGCGAATTCGGCCTGTTGCAGCCGATCGTGGTGCGGGCAGCGGCCGAATCGCGGAACGGCGCGCGGTACCAGATCGTGATGGGGGAGCGGCGTTGGCGGGCAGCCCAGCGAGCGGGCCTGAGCTCTATCCCGGCCATCGTGCGCGCGACGGGCGACGACAACCTGTTACGCGACGCGCTGCTAGAGAACATCCATCGGGTACAGCTAAACCCCTTGGAAGAGGCGGCGGCTTACCAGCAACTGCTCGACGAGTTCGAGGTAACCCATGATGAGCTGGCGTCCCGGATCGGCCGTTCGCGGCCACTGATCACCAATATGATCCGGTTGCTCAAGCTGCCGATCCCAGTCCAGCGTCGAGTGGCGGCGGGTGTGCTGTCCGCTGGCCATGCTCGTGCACTGCTGTCCCTGGAGGCCGGCCCCGAGGCCCAAGAAGAACTGGCCAGCCGGATCATCGCTGAAGGCCTATCGGTGCGAGCCACCGAGGAAGCCGTCACGTTAGCCAATCACGAGGCCAATCGGGGGGTGACCGCGCCGGCACCGCAGCGGCGCAAGCCAATCCACATGCCTGGCCTGCAAGACGTTGCTGAGCGGCTGTCGAATGCTTTCGACACCCGGGTGACGGTCAGTCTTGGCAAACGCAAAGGGAAGATTGTGGTGGAGTTCGGCTCGGTTGACGATCTACAGCGCATCATCGACGTGATGACTACGCACCAGACATGAACAGGGATATTCTGCAATTACGTCACTGTGACGCTGCAGCGGCTCCCGGGTGCGCACCACTCGCATCGGGCACCGTAATCTGACGGAGACCCGGTGTGCGGCAAGCTATTTCGAGAATCAACTGCTAACAACGACGGTACGGAGATTGTTCTGGCGGATCAGCTCGACTGGCGACGTCAACACTGGCCGGATGCCAACAGACTCTCCTATCCTGTAGAGGTTGCTCGTGCATCTCAGCCGGGGGAAAGCCGGGTTGTTGGTGCTTCGCGACGATGCGGGTTTGGGGACCGTCCGCGGAGGAGCGAGGCTAGTGGCGGTAGTAGCGCACGGAGGCCAGGAAACTAGTGTCTGCTCGAATCACACCGCTGCGGCTCGAAGCTTTCGAGCAGCTCCCCAAGCACGCACGCCGCTGCGTTTTCTGGGAAGTTGACCCGGCGACCCTGGGTAACCAAGACCACCTCGCTGATCCTGAATTCGAAAAAGAAGCCTGGTTGTCGATGGTGATGTTGGAGTGGGGTTCGTGCGGTCAGGTCGCAACGATGATCCCGGACGAGCGCAGCCACTCGGACGATCTCAACCACTTGGAGCCGCCGTGCTTGGGGTATGTGCTCTACGCTCCACCGCGGGCGGTGCCCCGGGCACATCGGTTTCCCACCGCGCCGGTGTCTGCCGATGCCGTGCTGCTGACTTCGATGGGTGTCGAGCCGGGGCCAGCCGCCGCCGATCTGCCGCAGAGTCTCATCGGCCGGGTCATCGACGAGTTGGTCCGGCGCGGAGTCCGGGCGCTCGAGGCTTTTGGCCGCACCGAGGCGGCCACCGAGTTGCAGGATCCCCGGACGGTGGCCCCCGATGTCCGGCCGGTATTGGAGGCTCTCGGTGACTGTTCGGTCGCCCATTGCATCATCGCCGCGGACTTCTTGAAGGACGTCGGCTTCGTCGTCGTTGCGCCGCACCAATACTTCCCTCGGCTGCGCCTCGAGCTGGACAAGGGCCTCGGGTGGAAAGCCGAAGTCGAGGCCGCCTTGGAGCGCTTGCTGGCGAACGCTGCGCTGCAACAGCCGGTCGGGGCTGGCGCTACGGTCAGCAACACCCTGAAAGCCGCACTACCCGGGCTTTAGGAACCGCTGAGTCTGCTCGCCTGCTCCACCGATAGTTCGTGGGCAAGCAGCTCGGCGAAGGTGAACGTGCCGGTGGGCCGATCATTCTTGCCGAGTAGATAAAGCCGTTTGACTGCGGCGAGGATACCTTCGGCGATGGCATCGCGGGTCTGCGCTTCGACCAGCATCCCACGATCACGTGGGTTGGTGATATAGCCGATGTCGACCTGAACGGTCGGCATCCGCGTCAGTCGCAACAGATCCCATGTCCGACCATGCGTCCGACAATCCCGTAAACCGGTGCGGGCCACTACTTCTCGCTGAATGAAATCGGCGAGATTGCGGCCGATGGTGGAGACCGATCCGTGCGAGTTGCCGAAGTGGAAGGAGGCCACACCGTTAGCAGCAGGGCTAGCCTGAGTTTCGCAGCGCAAGCTGATCATCAGGTCCGCGCCAACGTCATTGGCGGTAGCAGCGCGTTCGGAGTCCGACGGGCTGCGATTCGTCGGCCGAGAGAGGAATGTTTCCATACCAATGGCGGTCATCCGGCCCTCAAGTCGACTTGCCAAGTCCCACAGCACATCTGCTTCGCTGATGGGTCCGGTCGGTCCGTGAGTGATCAGACCGCGGTCCGCACCGCCGCGACCCGGATCAATGATGATCCGCTTGCCCGACAGTTTCGGCCCAGATCGACGAACAAGCTCCTCCTCACGAATGGCGTGCGGTGAACCGCCAGTGACCCGCGAACCCAGAAAGTACAAGGAGCGCAACGTTTCTGGGCCGCAAATACCGTCCGCAGCAAGCCCGTATTCACGCTGATAGGAGATTAACGCGTTGTGGGTCTGCAACCCGAAGTGTCCGTCGACCATGCCGGTGTAGAAACCGAGGTCCTGCAGCCGGGCCTGCAGTGTGGCAACGTCGTCACCGTATAGCGGGGCGCCGAATTGGTGATACAGGGTACGGGCGCCGAGTCGGTAGGAAGCCTCCTTCAATGCTCGGTAGGTGGCTTCGCCGACAACGCCGTCCACCAGCAGCCCGCGATGCTGCTGGAAGGCACGTACCGCGTGGTCGAGCTGCGCGTCGAACAGATCGAGCGCTACCTGCTGGCCGGTCGTCAGGTCGTCGTCGGGACCGTCCAGGAGCCCCAGCGCAGCCAGCGCAGCTCGGATCTCGGTAACAGCGGCGCCGCGGTCACCACAGCGCAGCGCGTCGCCGTCTTCGCGGCGCGGACTCGACATACCAAGGGCCCTCCTGGACTAACTGACACGCTGACAGATGCACAGCAGTCAACCGGTATTGTCGCAGATCCTTGTCGATTTCGGGAAAACCCCAGGCTAGTCGCGGCCGTTTTGCGACGAACTACATAGGGGCTAATTGAGGGTGGGTACCACGTCGGAAAGTTCACGCAGTAACGCCGCTTTACCTTTAGCGCCGACGATGCGCTTGACTGGCTGGCCGTCCTTGAACAGGATCATCGTGGGTATCGACACGACCTGGAACTCGCGTGCCGTTTCCGGGTTGGTATCTACATCCAACTTGGCGACGGTGAGCTGGTTTCGCCACTCGGCCGCGATCTCCTCGAGTACCGGCGCTACCATCTTGCAGGGTCCACACCATGTTGCCCAAAAGTCAACTAACACAGGCTTATTGCTGGATAAAACGTCTGTGGAGAAGGACGCATCAGAAACTTCTACTGTGGCCCCGGCGTTCTCGGTGTCGGTCATCGCGGTGCTCCAATCAATGTGTCGGTACTGTCAACGTTTCCAGCTGCCGCTGCTGCTGCGTCGTCGGCTTCTGACCCGGCATGCTCGGCCAACCAACGTTCGGCGTCGATGGCTGCGGCGCAGCCACTACCTGCGGCCGTGACCGCCTGCCGGTAGCTGCGGTCCACCAGGTCGCCGGCCGCGAAGACACCGTCGAGCGATGTCGTCGTCGTCCGTCCTTTCACCAGGACGTAGCCGTCCGGGTCGACGTCGACGACATCGCGCACCAGCGCCGACCGCGGCTCATGGCCAATTGCGACGAAAACGCCGGTCACCGCTAGCACGGTTTCCTCGCTCGTTGTGGTGTCGCGCAACCGCAATCCGGTCACCGTTGTGTCCCCGTCTACCGCGACCACGGTGTGGTTGGTGATGAATTTGACCTTGTCGTTGTTACGGGCGCGACTGAGCATGATCTTGGAGGCTCGGAATTCGTCGCGGCGGTGCACGAGCGTGACGCTGCGGGCGAACCGGGTCAAAAAGAGGGCTTCCTCCATCGCCGAGTCACCCCCGCCAATGACGGCAATGTCTTGATCGCGGAAGAAGAATCCGTCGCAGGTTGCGCACGAACTCACGCCACGTCCCAGCAATTCTTGCTCGCCGGGGACCTGCAGATAACGCGCCGCGGCACCCATGGCGAGGATGACGGCTCGGGCCCGATAAGTCTGGCCCTCAGCGGTGACGACCGATTTGACCGGGTCGTGCAACGATACCGATTCGACGTCTTCAGGCCGCAGGTCCGCGCCGAACCGCAGCGCCTGCTCGCGCATCTCGTCCATCAACTCCGGGCCGGTGATGCCGTTACGAAAGCCGGGGTAGTTCTCCACCTCGGTGGTGGTCATCAGCGCGCCGCCGAACGAGGTGCCCTCGAACACCAGCGGTGCCAGCTGCGCACGAGCGGCGTAGAGGGCTGCGGTGTAGCCGGCCGGACCGGAACCAATAATGATCACTTCGTGGACGGTGTCATGCGCAGGGGCAGCGGCGGTCATGCGAGCCTTTCAGGTACATCAAGCGGATCTGGTAAATGTTTACGAACGCCAGCGTAGGCATTGCTGTTCCCGCGCGCGTCCCAACAACACGCGCACCCGTTAGGGCCGGGGGATTCCGGTGGTGGCCAGCAGCCCGGTATTGACCGCGCTGCAATATGGTGTCACCGCAAAAACGGCCAGCTTGTCGGGTGTGTCGCCGGGCAGCACCAGCAGGACGGCGGGGCGGGCATTGACGTCAATCAGCTGCGCGCCCAGCACCGTTGTGGACGCCGGATAGCCGAGGCCACTGAGGCACGACGCCCGGCGCGCGGCGTCGCCGAGTGAGCCAAACTCGGGGGCGCGGTGAAGCAGGTCGAGGATCTGCGCCTCCGATAGCGGTATCACCGGGGGCGGTGTCGACACCGTGATGTGCTGCGCGGTGGCCGGTTCGGCGGGTGTGGATGCGGGCGCGTCGATCAAGGCCGCCGTGCCGACGCCGATCGCGGCGACCACCGCGCCCAAACCGGCGACGGCCGCGATCACTTTCGTGGGGCCGACCTGCGGTCGCGCTGAGTGAGCGGCACCGCCGATGCGTGGCCCGCGTGCACTGGCCGACCTCAGCGCCGCGGAGATTTCGGCGGTCACAGCCGGGGGAGGGTCCGGCGCCGACGCAAGGTCAGCGCTTACCGCGGCGAGATTACTGCGCACCCGGTTTAGCGCACCAAGGATGCCCGATGCCTCCGGGTCTGTCCGGACCAAGCCACGCACCCGAGCGGCGGCATCGTCATCGAGCAGACCGGCTTGCAGGTCGGCAAGGAGTTCCACCGTCAGCGGCGGGTCGTGCGGCTCGCGACCCGCCGTACCGGGATCACCAGGATTCTGGTCGGATTCACTCATCCGCCTCAGTGTCCGTCATGCACACTCTGATGGCCATGCACAGCCCCCGGTCGTCAGGCAGCGAACCTCGACCGGGAAGCCTTAACTTCGGGCTAGCCGTGACCAGCGGCGCGGTCAGCCCTGATGCGGACACCGGTGTCGAGATAGCCCAGCAGCTTGGCGAGGCGAACGCGGCCACGGGCACAACGGCTCTTTACCGTGCCCTCAGCGACACCCAGCAGCTGGGCGGTGTCCGCGATCGAGTAGCCCTGCATGTCGACGGCAACTAACGCGGCGCGTTGCTCGACGGGCAGCCGCATTAGCGCCCGCTGCACCACGATCGTCGTCTCCACTTGCGCGGTCTGATCAGCCACCGGGTAGACGTCCTCGAGTGGGCTGGTCGGGTGGGCTTGGGCGTGCCGCAGCCGGTCCAGGCAGGCGTTGACCACAATGCGGTGCAGCCAACTGTGCACTGCGGCGTCGTACCGAAAAGAGCCGGCGGAGCGATGCGCTGAAAGCATGGCGTCCTGTAGTGCGTCTTCGGCATCCTCGCGGGTGCGGCTGGTGAGTCGCGCGAGCCGGTGTAGCTGCCGTCGGTGACGACCGAACAGCTCGCTGAAGGCGTAGCGATCGCCGGCAACGTGGGCGGCGAGCAATTCGGCGTCGCTGCGCTTCCGCCTACTGTTTCCCCCGAAGCCCACGGCCGGACAGTAGCCAATCAATCGCGGCACGGCACTTCACCCGGTTGGGCCGGTACCGACGTGGCCCCGACCTTGTTAGGACCTTTGTTAGGACCCTGTTAGGACGGGGCCTGAACTGTGATCTCCGAGATCACGGCGCGGCTCTTGCCGTCGGTGCTTCCCAACGTCGAAATCCATACCAACAGATTCGACGTCGGCGAGCCGGGGTTGACCTTGATGACGTTATGGCCAGGTTTGAGCGCGGTGGCCGGAGTTAGCACGGCGGTGTCTGCCAGCTTTGCCGGTGTGGGCGTGGCGGCCGAACGAATCTCTACCTTGGTCCCGGTGCTGGCAACGTCGATGGTGACCGCGCCGATCACCGTGGGCTTGGGCAACTGCAACATCAATCCGACTCCGTTTTTGAAGCCGGGGAACGGGACAGCATCGCTGTAGATGTCGGTTTGCCACGAGGTAGCCGGGTTGCCGTCGATCGCCAGCCCGGCGTCACCCGGATTGTCGGCTTCGCCGTCGGGGGAGAAGACCGTCGCCTTCGTGGGCTTGACGATGCTGCCCGCCGGCGCTGAACTGGCGGGCGACGACGTTGGTGTGTTCAGGCCGAGTTTGTCGTTGTTGAGGCCACCGCCAAGATGGCCGAAGACCTTGCTGACTACGGACGCCATCACCAGCAGGGCCACCACCAGGATGGCGACTCCCGCGCCGATACCGATCAGCAGGTTGCGGCGTCGCTGGGCGAAGAGCACAGGGTCCCGTGCGGTGGTGGGGCGGGAAGCGGCTGGCGGCGGGGATTCGTCGTCGATCGGACCGAGTACCTCGGTGCGGTCGGCCACCGCTGTCGCCTGCTGCAGCAGGTTCAAAAGTGTTGATGCACTGCGTATCCCGCCATCTTCTTGAACAGCGCGGACAGCGACCGCGGAGATCTGGAAGGGGATGCCCTGATCGATCACGGTGGGTTCGACGGGTTGGCCGGCGGCATCTCGCTGGGCTGGCGCCAGGCCGCTACGCACCCCGGCCTCCGGCAGTGGCCACCGGTTGACCAGCAGGGCATACAGTGTCGCTCCGATTCCGCGAATGTCGGCCTGCGGGTTGGCGTCGGGCATCGTCGCCGGGTAGGCCAGCACGACATCGCCCTCGATGCTGACGCGCACCCGGCTGGGGTGGTCGATCGACAGGGCGACACCGGCGCGATGCGCCGCGTCAGCGGCGGCGGCCAACGATTGCATCGCCCGGATGGCGCCGACGGGCGACGGTGAGGTGTCGGCAACCTCTTGCAATGAACCGCCGCGGATCCACTCGGAGACCACCAAGCCGCCGGAACCGGTGTGGACGACGTCGAGCACTCGGGCGACACCGGGCTTGTCGATCCGGCTGAGCCGCAAGGTCCGGGACAGGGTTTCTTGCAGCACATCGCCGGGCAGGGCCCCGTCCGGGTCAACGAAAGTCAGCGCCACCTGCCGATCCAGCGCCGTGTCTAGCGCCTGCCAGAACTGTAGGGGAGGTGCGCCGCCGTGGAAGACCAACAGCCGATAGCGGCCACCGGCGATACGGGCGCCGGGTACCAAGTGAACGTCGTCAGGCGGCGATGACGGTTCCCCGGCCCGTTCGCGGGGCGCGTCGAATGGAATCGGCCCGCGGGCGGGATCGGCCGGGAAATCGCCGTTCGGCTGGTCAGACGGGTGTGGCGGCGCGACCCGCTCAGGTTCGACGTGGGCTGAAATATCGGGCTCGACGTTGTCGGCAACCGGCCCGGGCAGCTCAGAGGGTAGCTCGGTGTCTGACGCCGAACGTGATGAGGCGCTCTCCACTGGGCGGTCGGTCACCTCCGGTCCTTTCGCTATCCGAGCGTTGGCCACCCCCGCCGGAGGCCTGCGCCGGATCGGCTCCTGGACCGCATTTACCCCCGGCGGTGACGAATTGCTCTGCTCAGGGTACGTGACTGGGATGGGCCGGGACGATTGATCTGGTGCAGCCGCTTTCCGCAGCCTCGCCGCCGGGCTCCGGCTCGTGATCCGGCCCCTGACGGCGCCCAGTGCCGCGCGCGCCTCGGGGACGTGGCCGCGAAGCATTACCGCGGCCATGATCGGCAGCATGATGCTCGCCAGCACCGTCAATCGCAGCAACGAGCCCGCACCGCCACCGTGCACGGTCAACTCGTCTAGCCGCAGCAGCCGATCGGCTACGTGGGCAACCAGACCGGCCAGCAACGACGCGGCGATCGTCACCAGGATGGTCCGCACCTCGCCGACGCCGACCAGGTGCCCACCGGCGGGCAGCAGTGCGCGCCGCAGCAGGTGGTAGCCGACGATCGCGCCGGCCACAAATCCGAGACCGTTTGCCATCCCGAGGTAGCCGGCGACCAGCTCAGGGTTACTGGTGAGGTAGGGGGCCAGCACGGAGCCGATGACCTTGACGGCCGTGATGACGACGATGATCACGATCGGTGTCCAGGGCTGCTCGCGGGCGTAGAACACGCGCAGCTGCAACAGCACCAGCCCGTACGGGATCAAGGTGAACGCCGACAATGCGATCGCGGCACCCAGGTACCCGGCGTCGACCTCGCCGAAATGGCCGTATGCAAACAGTGCGCTACCCATCGCCGGCCCACCGACGGTCATGAACGCCACCGTCGGGATGAGTGTGATCAACGTCAGTCGGGTGGCCAGCGACAGGTCGGCGAGCATGGCCGGAGTGTCGTTGGCGGCGGCGTTGCGGCTTAGCCGCGGCATTACCACGGTCAGCACTGTCACCCCGATCATGCCGAACGGCAGCATCAGGACCAGCCAGGTGTAGTTGTAGATCGCGGGGCCGGAAGCCGCTGCCGTGCTGGCGATCTGGTTGGTGACCACCAGGCCGAGTTGACTGATCAGCACGTAGAGCACCATCGCGGCGGCCATCGCGCCGAAACGTTTGAGCCGCTGATCGAGGCCCCACAGCGGGCGCAGGCTGATGTGCTCACGGCCAAGCGCCACCAGCAGCACCGCGGCCTGCGCGAATACCCCTGCGGTCGTTCCGATCCCGAGCACCAGCAGCTTGGCGTTACCCATCCGGACGGGATCGACTGAAAGCTCACCGGGGGCCGCTAGATATCCGGCCAGGGTCGCGATCGCGACGACGTTGTTGACGACGGGCGCCCATGCCGGCGGTCCGAATACGTTGCGGGTGTTCAGGATTGCCATGAATACCGACGACAAGCCATAGGCGAGGACCTGCGGCAGCAGTAGGTAGGCGAAGGCGGTGGTCAGGGGCTCGTTGACCTGTGGGTTCCGGCCGAGCATCAACCGCACCAGCAGGGGCGCGGCCAGCACCGATAACGCTGTGGCGAGCAGCAGCAGCGTGGTCGTCAAGGTGACTAGCCGCCGCACGAACGCCGCGCCGCCGTCGGGGTCGCTATGTTCGGCGCGGGCCAGCACAGGCACGAAGATCGCGGTGAACGTTGCCTCTAGCACCAGCGCAGCAACCAGATTCGGCAACTGATTGGCCACCGAGAAAGCGCTGGACAGCGCGGCGCCCAGGATGGCGGCCAGCAGCACAATCCGGGCGAAGCCGGTGATCCGGCTGATCAGTGTTGCGAATGCCATCGCCCACGACCGCGAAACCAGCGCGGCGTCAGACAGTTCGGGTTGCCGCGCGGACAGCTCCCGACCCGGACGCACCGCAGGGGTCAGTTGCTGCGCCGGTTGTGACGGGGTCCGGCGGGGGGCGGGTTTCATACCCGGTTCTCTTCATCGACCCGGTCGTCGTCCCGGTGCCGCGGGTGGGCGACTGCGGCGGGCGGGCCGGGCCGGTCCAGGTCGGCGCGATCGGGTTGGCCGCGGAAGCGGTGCCATAGCCGCCTTCCGGCCAGGAGCACCAACACCGCGGCCGCGGTCAAAGTGATCGCGAACAGCACCTTGCCGTAGGCGTTGGAGTGCACCGACAACCGCACCGGCTCGCCCAGTCGCATGCCATCCGGGGTGCGCAGCGCGACGTCGACAGCGACCCGTTGGGTGAAGTTGACTTCGATCGGTACCCGCAGCGGCAGGTAGCCGGGCGGCAGCTCGATCTGACCGACGTCAGTCACGGTCATCCCGGGGGGCGCGTCGACCTGCAGGCGAACTCGGATGGGAACAGCGAGGCCGTTGTGCAGCGCCAGCGGGAGGGGACTGTGTTCGGTGGCCAGGGTGTAGGAGCCGCCCGGGTTGACGATTGTTACCGCCCCAATGAGGTCATTGATCGTCTTGCTGACGACAGCTAGCCGTTGCTGAGCCAATCCGTTGCGGGTATCGGGCGGTTCCGATTGGCTCAAGGCACGCAGCATGTCCTCGCGCAGCGGCGCGGTGTATTGGACGCCGGTCAGCCCGGTGCGGTCGTCGGCGGTCAACGCTGAGGTCAGTCCCCACAGTCGGCCAACTTGCCCGGCGATGTCGGCGGTGATGTCGTCAGTGAACCGGCCACGTGCGGACGCGTAGGCGCCCACCGGCTCGGGTGGCTCGGTGCGCGCCGCGGTGTCGGCGATCACCGCCGGCAGCGGTCGCGCCACTGCTAGACCGGACCGGATCGCAGTGCCCAGCGTGGTCAGCATGATCTGGGCGTCGTCGGCCTGCAGGTGCCACGACGCCGGTGGCACCAGTATCTGGCTGCGCGGTGCGGCGTCTCGCTCCAAGGCGCGCCACAACATGGAGCCCAGGGCGTCTTGGCGGCGAGCGGTGTCCGAATCATGGACGATCCGGACATTGAGCGAAGAGTCCAGATAGGTCGGAACGATGGGGTCGGTCCCCGCGGCGGCCAGTGCGGCGCCGACGGCCGGGTCGAACGGTGCGACCACCACCCGCGGGGACAACCGCCGAGGCGCGGTGTCGACATCGACGACGGACTCGCTGGTGGACTCCTGGGCCGAAAAATCGGCAGCCGCGATCGCGACGGTGCTGTTGTTGGCGTTCAGCAGGTCGACCACGCGGCTGGTCAACGGGCCGTCGGGCAGCACGGTGACGCCGCGGATGGAGGTGACATCCAGAATGTGGTCGATGATGTCGCCGACGTTGGTGGTGGCGGCCGCGCTGAGCCCTGGATCGTTAACGCGTTGCACGGCGTCCAGGTCGGTTTGCGCGTAGGGCAGAGGCGCCACGCACATCCGGTGCGCCAGCGCACGCAACCGGTTCAGCCAGATGACCGCGGCGGCCTGACCGGTGCCCGGGTGTGCCGGGGTGCCCGGTTGCTGCGCTGGGCCGCCGGGCGAGTCGGATACGACGTAGCCGCCGGTCATTGCGTTGACGGTGACGAGCAGATCCGGATCGACTGCCAGGCACAGTGCCCGGCTGACGGCACCGTCGGGGTCGACGTCGCGGCCGGTGGCGGTCTCGGCCGCAGTCAAAAGGATGTCCAGCCGGCCTCCGGGGGCCAGTGAGCTCGCCAAGTCGTCGTCGACTAGCCGGACCGGAATGGTTCCACCGGGCGCGCCGGGCGACAACCGAGGCCGGTCGGCCAACGGCCACAGCATGGTGATCCACACGGGTTTCGTGGTGTCTGGCGCGACGGCGGAGTCCAACGCGTTCGGTTTATCGGGGGATTGGGCAGGGGGCACGCCGACGACGGGCAACAGAAACCGCGCGTTGTCGAGCCGGGCCGGTGCGCCGTAATCGGGTGTTCCGTTGACGTTGACCAGGACCGGGTAGATCCCGGGCTGGTCGATGGCCATCGACGGCTTGGTCGTCGAGCGGATCGGGACAGAGAGGGTAAAGCCGGTCTCTTGTCCGCGCTGCAATTCCTCGGCCACCGTGACGAAGTTCGCGGCAGGCCGGAACTGGTCGGTGCCGTTATCCAGGGAGGTACGCAACACCACTGACGATGTGACGGCCGACGCGTGTTCAAGCCGGACCATCACGTCGCGAACTGGGCGATCGCCAATGTTCGTGACTACGCCGCTAACGGTGACGACGGGTTCGCTCGACGTGGTGACGACGTCCGGGGTTACCTTGTCGATGCGGACACGGACAAACGGCGTGGCCCCGGGCTCGTCCGCTGCTGCGTGCGGCGTGGCGGCGGGTGCGACGAGCAGCACCGCAAAACTGGCCACGATGCCGACCACTACGGCAACGCGCAGCACGCCCGCCAACCAGAGTCTTGGTGCGGTCACGGCCCCGGCCCGTGACCATTCTTCCGGCTGGCTGCGGAGTTGTTGGAATGACGCGTGCGGGAATGCGTCTGCGGCCGTCGCCGAGGCGAGCTGGGCGGCAGCGGTGGCAGCGCGGCTGGACCGCCGGTCTGCAGTTTGTCGATCAACTCGTCGGCGACTTCGGCCAGGCGGCGTTCGTCGGCGTAGGCCAGGCGGGACGGCAGTTCCCGCATCGGCACCCAAGCAACCTCGGCGACCTCGAGGTCGTCGTCGGACAGCTCGCCACCAGAAAAGCGCATCAAATAGTGGTGCACCGTCTTGTGCACCCGACAACCGTCGGTGACGAACCAGTAGTCGATGCGTCCCAGCGCAGCGAGCACGCTGCCGCGGATTCCGGTCTCCTCGGCGACCTCACGGATGGCGGTCTGCTCCGCGGTCTCGCCCTGCTCGATATGGCCCTTGGGCAGCGACCACAGCATCCGCCCCCGCCGATCGATGCGACCAATCAGGGCCGCAACCTGCGCGTCGCGTGGCCCGTCGATACCGTCGATGACCAAACCCCCGGCGGACGTTTCGTGCACCGTGCGCAGCCGTTCGGGCACGCGACGTGGTGAACGGTTTCGGCGTGGTTTTGTCGTGGTTGCGTCGCTGGCCGCTTGTCGGTCGGTGTGGTCCTCGGCCGAACGCGCGGCACCACGACCGCGCCGCCGCCCTCGGCGCCGACGTGGTTTGGCTTGTTCGCCATCCGACACCCAAGCGATAGTAGCTGGCACGAGCCGGTCTTCAGGACATGCGCGCCGCTAGTCCGGTGCGCTGCGGCGCAGCAAGCTGATGGCTGGGCCAGTTGGTGGGCCGGCTGGGTCCCCATTGCGGGCTCCGCAGCGCGCTGGGCTGGCCCGCTCGGATGTTTCGGGTCGCCGGCTCGGTCTGAATTGCCAGCTCCTCCTCACACCGCTTCGCGGTGCGCATCGTCGCCGGCTAGGCTGATCGAACGTGCCTGAAGCCGCCCAGGATGCTGACCTGCTGACCGTCGCCGCGGTCGCCCTGAACCGGCACACCCCGGTGTTGCGTGACCTCGGCTCGGCGTTCGCAGCCGCAGGCCACGAGTTGTACCTGGTGGGCGGTTCGGTGCGGGACGCCCTGCTGGGCAGGTTGAACTCGCCTGACCTTGATTTCGCCACCGACGCGCGCCCCGAGCAGGTGCAACAAATTGTGCGGCGGTGGGCCGACCACGTGTGGGAGACGGGCATCGAGTTCGGCACCATCGGGGTCGGCAAGGACGACTATCGCCTGGAGATCACCACGTTCCGGGCGGACCGCTATGACCAAGTGTCGCGCAATCCAGAGGTGCGGTTCGGTGACCGCCTCGACGACGATTTGGTGCGCCGCGACTTCACGGTAAACGCGATGGCTGTGCGCATCACCTCCGGCGGGCCGGGCGAATTCCTTGATCCGCTAGGCGGTTTGGCCGCGCTGCGGGCCCGAGTGCTGGAGACCCCGGCTGCCCCATCGGTGTCGTTCGGCGACGACCCATTGCGGATGCTGCGCGCCGCGCGATTCGTCGCCCAACTCGGCTTCACCGCCGCCGCGCCGGTGCTCGCAGCGATCGAAGAGATGGCCCCGCAGCTGGCCCGCATCAGCGCCGAGCGGGTGTCCGCCGAACTGGACAAGCTGCTGCTTGGCAACGACCCGGCGGCCGGTATCGATCTGCTGGTACAGACCGGGATGGGTGAGGTGGTGCTGCCCGAAATCGGGGGCATGCGGATGGCCATCGATGAACACCACCAACACAAGGACGTCTACCAGCATTCGCTGACCGTGCTGCGCCAGGCGATCGCGCTAGAAGATGACGGCCCGGACTTGGTGCTGCGCTGGGCGGCGCTGCTGCATGACATCGGCAAGCCTGCCACCCGACGCCACGAGCCGAACGGCGGCGTGAGCTTCCACCACCACGAGGTGGTCGGCGCCAAGATGGTCCGGAAACGGATGCGCGCGTTGAAGTACGCCAAACAGCTGGTCGACGACGTCTCGCAGTTGGTGTATCTACATCTGCGGTTCCACGGCTACGGTGAGGGAAAGTGGACCGATTCGGCGGTGCGCCGCTACGTCACCGATGCCGGGCCTCTGTTGTCGAGGCTGCACAAGCTGGTGCGCGCCGACTGCACGACCCGCAACCAGCGCCGGGCCGCCCGACTGCAGGCCAGCTATGACCGGCTGGAAGCCCGGATCACCGAGTTGGCCGCGCAGGAAGATCTGGCCCGAGTGCGCCCCGATCTGGACGGCAACCAGATCATGGCGCTGCTGGACATCCCGGCCGGCCCGCAAGTCGGCGAAGCGTGGCGTTTTCTGAAGGAACTGCGGCTAGACCGCGGGCCGCTGACCAACGAGGAGGCCACCGCGGAGCTGCTGGCCTGGTGGAAAACCCGGCAATCGCAAGGGAACCCGTAACGCCTCCGAAGCGTCGGAATAGCCGTGGAGTACTGCGCGGCCAATGACGATGGCACGGCGGCCATCTGGAACCGCCCGCTCGACCTCGATCTAGACGGAGACGGTCGGCTCGATGCGATCAGCCTGGATCTCGACGGTGACGGGCTACACGACGACGCGTTGGTCGACGTCGACGGTGACGGAGTGGCCGATCATGCCGTGCTCGACCTTGACAACGACGGCACCCCGGAAAGCTTCTTCACCGACAACGGATCGGGGACCTGGGCGGTAGCCGTAGATCGGAGTGGGAACGTGCGCTGGTTCGGACTCGACGGTGTCGAGCACACCGGCGGTCCGCTGGTCGACTTCGACGGTTTCGACGTTCAAGGACATGCCGATGACCGACTGCTCGATACCGACGGTAACGGGGTGGCGGACCGGGTGATGTGTGCTGGGAAAGATGGCATAACCGGGTACATCGACACCGACGGCGATGGGCGGTGGGACGTGCGGCTGACCGACACCGACGGCGACGGCGTCGCCGACAGCGCCAGCAACCTATAACCGGCAGAGTCACGGGATATCGCTCAACTGGTTGACAGGCCGTTAATTCTGGTGTCGACTAAACAGCCTGTTCGGACCTTGTGCAGCCCTCGGAAGCAGTGAAGTGACAGCTGGCCACCATTGGTTTAGCTTTACGCAACACCCGGCCCCGGGAGCTGACGAAAACCGAGGAGAAACTATGTCAGACAGCGGTACCACAGTAGTGTCACCGGAGTTGATGCGGACTTCTCAGCAGCACATCGAGTCCGCCCTGCAAACCGCGACCGCAATCGCAAACGAGTACCTGAGTAGCCACGAGGACATCGTCAACGTCGTGTCGTGGAGCGGCAAAGCAGGGACAACGTCGCTTGCGACAGCGGGTCAAATTGAACACGATCTTCAGCAAATCATCGCTGGAGGTCAAAGGCTGGCTCACGGTCTTGGCCGGGCAGCGCTGCTCATGGAACAGCATGAAGATGACGCGGCGCACGGCATCGCCGGTCTCTTTGATTCGGGAAATCAAGCGCTCTAGCACGGGTCACTGCAGACATCCTCAACGTCGTAGATAGATCTTCACGTAAGGAGTTACGGACATGACCGATCAAATCACCTATAACTACGCCGCCGTCGGCGCTTTCGCCTCCGATGTCGGGCAGCGGGCAGCTCAATTGATGGAAATTCATCAGGACATCCTGCAGCGAACTCAGGCAATGGCCGACTACTTCAGGGGCAAGGGTGCACTGACCTTCTTCGATGCACAGCAGCAGATGTTGCACGGGCTCGAAGGCCTTATCCAGACAGTGAGCCGGCATGGCCAGGTCGTGAACAACACGATGGATAGCGCGCAGGCCACCGACGCTGACATCGCACAGGGCTTCATGGCCTAACCGCACACAATGTGAGCTGAGCGGGGGCGCACACGCTGGGTGCGCCCCCGCGGTCGGATTTGGGACAACGTGTTAACCACCACTGTGGACGGATTGTGGGCTCTGCAGGTGCTCACGGGCATCGAGGTCGTGGCCCCCGAGCTGGGGCTGCGGCCCCACTTACCCAGTGTCGAGCCCAAGCGGCTGGCGTTGGAACACCCAGTGACGGGTGAGCTGCGGGCCGTCGGCGTTATCGACGACTTAGACAGTGTGGATAGCACCGTGGTGGAGTGGCTGACTGTCCTGGCCCGCCGCGACATTGCGCTACTTCTGCAGTTCCGCATACCTGGTGACGACGAGCCAGCGCAGGTGCTGCTCGCGAGGTTTGCGCAGTGGTGGGTGACGATGGAAAGGTCGGCCGATCTCGTCCGTATCGGCGGGGCCGGAACCGCCAGTGCCGAAGCAACGGCCAGCGCGGCCCTCGACGCACAGATCGAGCGGTTATGCGGCACTAACACGCCCGCAGCGTTACGTCCCGTCACGCTGGACGCCGATGCGATGCGCATTGCCGCGGCCAATCAGGAGACCCTGCGCAGGTTCTTGGACAGTCAGGGGCTGGACGCGGGCCAAGTGCAGATGCTGGCACTGGCCGTCGATCCCGGCCGATCAGCGCAAGCCTCGATAGTTGCGATCCAGTCCGGGGTGGAAACCGGCCGGCCCACACGGACACATATCGAGGCCAGCGCAGTGGCTATCGTCGATACTCCGGACGGCCGTCTGGTTGCCGAGCAAGTCTGCTCCGCGGGTAAGAAATGGCTGATCATTGCCCCAGGGACTAGGAGCAATATCGCGGCCGCGATCAACCATATGGTGCGGCGCCTGCCCGCCAATAAAGAATGGTATTCGTACCGAAAGATTGTGTAGTCGAGAGGAATAACGCAAATGTTAGCATCGACATCGTGACGGAACAGTGGAAGGTCCTTTCCGGTTCGTCAGAACAGAGCGCACCGATTCGGGAAGAAACACTGGTCGCTCACCATCAATACCAAGATTCCGTATCGGGCACGTTGCGCATCTCGGATATGGTTACCCCGCGCAAAATCCCACCGGGTGCGGGCTGGCGAAAATTCATATATCGCGCGTCGTTCCATACCGTCAACTTCGGTGAATCGCCAGCCGAACGGCATTACCGAGAATTGCAGGAACGGATACGACGCCACATCCGTAAGCAGTACGTTGTCGGGGTGGTCTCGGGAAAAGGTGGTGTCGGAAAGACCACGATGACCGCATGTATCGGCGCTGCGTTCCGGGAATGCCGGCCCGAGAACGTGGTGGCCATCGATGCGGCCCCTGGCTTTGGAACGCTCGCCGGGCGGATCGACGAATCTCCACCGGGCGACTACGCTGCCGTTCTCAACGATACCGACGTTCAAGGTTATGCAGACATCCGAGAACACCTGGGACAGAACAGCATTGGCCTCGATGTGTTGGCTGGAAACCGAGCATCGGACCAGCCGCGGCCACTGGTCCCTTCGATGTTTACCGGTGTGCTGTCGCGGCTGCGCCGCACCCACACCGTCATCGTGGTCGACACCTCCGACGACCTCGAGCACGCGGTAATGACGGCGGTGCTCGACTCGTGCGACACCCTGGTATTCGTTTCCGGTCTGACCGCTGATACGTCGCTGCCGGTTATGCGCGCGATCGATTTACTGCGCTCTATGGGTTATCACGACTTGGTGTCCCGCAGCATGGTCATCCTGAATGACAGTCGTAATAAGTATGAACCCGACGCGCGGACATACCTCACCGAACGCTTTGGGCAGTCGGGGGCGACGGTTGAATTCATGCCGTATGATTCGTATCTCGCAAAGGGAGGGATAATCGACACACGTCACGAGCTGAAGAAAAAGACCCGACTCCGGCTATTCGAGATCACGGCGGCACTGGCCGACAAATACATTCCAGATGCTGACCGGCCGTGACAATGACACAAGTGATGGGTAAGGTCTCGTTTCCGGCTCGTTGTGCGGTTGCCGTCGTATGTGGAGAACATCTCGTTTCGCAGGTATATCCGGCATCCGTACCGATCGAGGTTTTCATCGACAACGTCATCGAGCTGCTCAACGATGAACTCAAGCGCCGAGGGCTCAGCGGGCTCGAACCCGGTGTCGGATACGAACTGCACAAGGCCAACGGCGTGCGGCTGGATATCACCAAGACGCTCGACGAACTCGGCGTCGAGGACGGTGCCACGCTCGCACTGGTTCCTGCGGCGGAAGGCGAATCATTCGAGCCACAGTATGAGTCGTTGTCCACCGGACTCGCCCGGATCGGTAAGAAGTTGTTCGAACCGGTCACTGTCCAAACCGCCTCGCACACGGCACTTGTCATCCTTGCGATGGTTTCGGTGGTGGCGCTGGCCGTGGCCGTGCGGCAACGCATCGCCACGGACTCTTTAGTGCCCAGCATCGTGACCGGTGCCGCCGGTCTATTGGCGGCCGGGGGTGCGGGCACGGCGTGGCGTTGGTGGCCGCATCGCGCCGACATGATCAACGCACTCGGTTGGCTTGCGGTGCCGTTGCTTTCAGCAAGCCTCGCCTGTAGCGCGCCCGGGAAACTCGGGTCCGCGCACCTATTTATCGCGGCCCTGGCTGGCGCGGTCCTAACGTGTGGAATCGCCACGGCGATGCGGCGCCATATCACGGTGGCGGCGACAGTCGTGACACTGTGCGGTCTCGCCGGGTCGGTGGCCGCTGCCCGGATGTGGTGGCCGGTTCCTGCTCAATGGCTGGGGATGTGCACGCTGGTCGCGTTGCTGTTGTTGCTGACCCTGGCCCCGACGATCGCACTGTGGGTCGCGCGGATCCGGCCGCCATACTTTGGGTCCATCACCGGGCGTGATCTGTTCCACCGCAGCCCCGGTTTGCCGGCAGATGCGGTCTCCCCTGTCGACGAGGCGGCCGACGGGGTCGTGGGTGCGGGCGCCGACGAAGAGGTCAATCCGGATACTACCGCGCGCGGCGCAACGATCGCGGCGGCGGCGATTCGCGCCAACAGCGTCCTCACTGGGATATGCGTAGGCACTGCGCTCACGTTGCCGGCCGCGGTGTGGGCCACGTGCGCGCCGGGTTGCCACCGCAGCACGGCGGCCGCTGTGCTGGCTGGACTGTTTGTGGTGATTTTCATCAGCCGCGGACGTGCCTATGCCGACAAACGGCAGGCCGTCGCGCTGGTATGCGGGGCCGCGGCTGCGCTGTGCGCCGGCGTCGTCAAATACGTTGTGCACCAGCCCGCCGCGTCCGATTACTCGGTGCTGTGGAGCGCGTTGATATTGGCCGGGTTCGGCGGCGCCGGGCTGCTGGCGGCGCTATTGATACCGATCACCAGGTTCACTCCACTGGTACGGATGACCGCCGAATGGGTGGAGATAGCAGCGATCATCGCGGCGCTACCGCTGGCCGCATGGATCGGCGGACTATTTGCCTGGGTACGTATGCGATGACCCGGATGGCTCCAGCGGCTCCACGGAGATCGACGCAGCGGGTCGGTGCGCTGGCGCTGGTGGGTTTGGTCGTCGTGGCATTGACGAATTTCCCAGCAGTACAGGCGATTCCGCCGCCGACTATTGATCCTAGCCGGGTACCGGCCGACGGCAAACCAACCGCAGAGCAGCCGATGCGGCAGAGCTTTGCCTGCGCCCGAACGATTACTGTTGCCGATCCCAATGTGGCGCTCCCCGCGCCCGGGTTCACGATGCTAAACATCAGCAAGGCCTGGCAGTATTCGACCGGTAATGGGGTGCCGGTAGCCGTGATCGATACCGGCATCAATCCGAGTCGGCGGCTATCCGTGGTGGCCGGCGGCGACTACATCATGGGTGGTGACGGGTTAACGGACTGCGACGCGCACGGCACCATCGTGGCGTCCGTAATTGGTGCGGCTCCGCAAGGTACTCCGATGCCCCCTCGGATGCCCAGCGCTCCCGCCTTTCCGCCGCCGGCCGGACCACCGGCGATCGACTCAGGACCAGTACCGCCTGGCGGACCACCGCCGCCGCCGGCACCACCGCCGCCGCCCACTCCGGTGACGGTCACCCAAACCGTGCCGGCTCCGCCGCCAGATGCACCGTCCAACGGGCCGGGGGACCCCCGCACCGAGCAGCCCGACGATCCCGAGGTGCCGCCACCGCCGCCAGGTACGCCCGACGGCATTGTCGGCGTTGCACCGCATGCCGTGATCATGTCCATTCGGCAGTCCTCGCGCGCATACGAACCGGTCAACCCCGGGCCCGGTGACAGGGAGGGCCGCAAGAAGGCCGGCACCGTCGCAACGCTGGCCAGTGCCATCGTGCACGCCGCCAACATGGGGGCCAAGGTGATCAACGTCAGCGTGACCGCGTGTGTATCCGCAGCCGATCCGCTGGATCAAGGCGCCATCGGCGCTGCCGTCTGGTACGCCGCCACCGTTAAGGACGCGGTGATCGTCGCAGCGGCAGGCAACGACAGCGAAGACGGTTGCGCCCAAAACGCTTCATTCGACCCGTTAAACGCGTCCGATCCTCGCGACTGGCATCAAGTCAAAACCGTGTCATCGCCGTCCTGGTTCGCTGATTACGTGCTGTCGGTGGCCGCCGTGGACAACACGGGCGCACCGATCAGCAAGAGCCTGGCCGGGCCTTGGGTGGCAGCCGCGGCACCCGGCGTCGGGATTATGGGATTGTCGCCCGAAACAGGGGGACCGGTGAATGCCTACCCACCGATCCACCCGGGCGAGGTGAACATGCCGATCTGGGGCACCAGCTTTTCAGCGGCGTACGTCAGTGGAGTCGCAGCGTTAGTGCGAGCCAAGTATCCGGGGCTGTCTGCCCACCAGGTGATCAACCGGATTTTGCAGACGGCACACAATCCGCCACGCGGAGTCGACAACCAAGTCGGTTACGGTGTCGTCGACCCGGTGGCCGCGCTTACTTTTGATGTGCCTGTGGGGGAACGGCTTCCACCCGCGGCTTCGGCTCGTGTGCTCAAGCCGGCCGCGCCGCCGCCACCTCCTGACCACCGCGCTCGCAATATGGCGCTGGTATTCGCCGGCCTGATTGGGGCCGCCGTCACGGTGGCTTCGCTCATTGCTCGGGCCCGGCGAGAGCAATGACGGACACGACCAAGCTGGCGGTCATCGGCGGCATCTTTGTTTCGGTGCTGGTCGGGTGGATGGCAGGTGGATACGTTGGTGCTGCTTTCGGTTCGGTGATCGGAATTGTCGTCGGCGTGCTGCGGTGGCGGCGTCAGCCGTTGTGGTCATGGATGATCCTGTGGTGCCGGCGGAAACGAACAATTGAGTGGAGCGAACCGCGCACGGTAGTCAATGATCGTGCTGGCGGTGGAGTTCGGTACCAGGACGGCGTCGCGGTAGCGGCGGTGCAACTGCTTGGGAAGGCCCATACGCCAACCCTGTTCACCGGATCGACTTCGACGTACACCGAAAATTCATTCGACATAACTGATTTGCTGCCGTTGCTGCGTCAAAGCCTTGGCCTGACTGTCGATTCGCTGAGTGTGATCAGTGCCGGGGCCCGTCGGCGCAGCGTCGGCGACTACCCAAGGGTGTACGACACGCTGATCGGCACACCACCTTACGCCGGTCAGCGGGAAACCTGGCTCATTGTGCGAATTTCAGCCCTCGACAATGCTGAGGCCCTACGGTGGCGTACCTCGGTTGGCACCGCGACGCTAGCGGCCGCACAGCGGATCACTGCGGCGATGCGCCAACGGGGTATCCGTGCGAAAGTAGCGACCGCTACCGACATCGTCGAAATGGAACGGCGGCTAGGGCGATCGGCGGTAGAGGTGCGCAATAGGCGCTGGCACTCGGTGCGCGGCGACGGGGTCATCCAGGGCTGGTTGACCACCTATTGGTACTCCCCGGCCGACATCACCGCGGAGAAACTAGCCCAAGCTTGGTCGATGCGCGCCGACGGGATCGTCCAGAACATCACGCTTTTCGGCCTTGACCCTGCTACTGCCACCGCCACGGTGACGGTGCGTACCGCACAACCGCCGACTGCCCCGCCGAGCATGATGCTACGCACATTGCCGGGCGAACAGGCACAGGCTATCGCGGCCAATCTGTGCGGTCCGATGCCGCCGTTGCACGGCATCCGTCGTGGAACGCTGCACAGACCGTTCGTCATCTCACTCGGGCCGTCGGGCGTGCTGCTAGGCAAGGTCGGTGGTGGAAATCGGATGATGCTGCCGTTGGACGACGCGGGTGACTTCAGCCGAGTGCACATCGTCGCCGAGGATTCGTTGGCCAAACGGTTCGTGATCCGAATGGCCGGGGCCGGCGACCGGATCACGGTGCACACGCGAAACACGCAGCGGTGGGCCAGTATTCGCATGCTCGATATTGTCGTCAGCGATCAGCCCAAGCCAGTGTCGGGCACCATGGTCAGTGTTGTGGACGGAACTATTACGCCGACGCCGCGTCCGAACACGGTTGTCTCCGTAGGGAAACCAGGCGAGTCGTACCGGGGCAGCGCCGATGTACTGATCACACAGACAGGTCCGGCGACGGTGGAAGTAACGGCTGCCGGTCAGGTGCATACGGTGGAGGTTGAGTTGTTCCGGGCCGAGAACCGCTACGTAGTGTCTGAGCCGGCAATGTTGCCAAGCGCTGAGCTCGAGCCGGTGGACGGACTCCAATGACCAACAAGACCAGCAGCACCACGACGGCGGCCGCACGCAAGCGGTTCGATCAAGCGATGGCGCTACTCGATAGCGATAGCGCGGCTGCCCGCGTGCAGTTCCAGGAGGCTACGCAGATCGACCCGTCGATGGCCGACGCCTGGCTCGGCCGGATCGCTGCCGGTGACGAGGCATTGTCGACAGTACAGCAGCTCTACATGTGCGGGGCCCGGCTGCACCGGGAGCTTAACCGGCTGGGCGTGCGCCTGTCGGCGCCGATCAAAGCCGGGCCGTATCTGTCGATTTCGGTGACCGAGGCATCGCATGCGGGCCTAGCGCTTTGCAGTGCATTCATTGATGATCGTCAGTACGACAAAGCCGAAGCGTTGCTGGCGGATTCATCTCTGCTGGACACTTGGGAGAATCACCAATGGCAGCAGCACATCGAGGCCTACTTGATGTTCGCTACCCAGCGCTGGCCGGACGTGATCTCGGTCGCGGCGGCGATTTTACCGCCGCAAGCAATCATCATGTCGGCGGTCACCGCCGCAACCAGCACCTTGGCTGCCCATGCCGCTGCTCATCTGGGTCAGGCGCGTGTCGCGCTCGACTGGGTTGACCGCGTCGAGCTACGCGCGGGATATCTCGGCCCGACCGAGTCGCGTCGTCAACACCCCGACACCGCAATCGATGCAGCTGAATTTCCGTTGATCGCAGCTGATCTGAGCTACGTGCGCGGGATGGCGCATCGCCAGCTCGGCGACGAACATGCGGCGCAGATTTGGTTGTCGAAGGCCACGATCAACGGTGTGCTGATGGAGTCCGCCAAGCAGGCGCTAGCCGACCCAGCGCTACAGCTCGTGGTCACCGACGAGGACGACATCAAAACCCGCACGAACAAATGGGACGTGAGCACCCAGCGATCCGCGCAGCAGCGGCGCGAGGAGGAGCACGAAGAGCGGCGCAGCGAACTCTTGGAGGAAGGCCGTGAGCTGCTCGACAATCAAGTCGGGTTGGCCGAAGTCAAACGTGCGGTGGCCGAGCTGGAGGATCAGATCGAGGTCCGGGCGCTGCGGCTGGCTGCCGGGCTTCCGGTGGCCAATCAGACCAACCACATGCTGCTGGTGGGACCGCCTGGTACCGGCAAGACCACCACTGCCGAGGCGCTGGGAAAGATATACGCCGGGCTGGGCATCGTGCGTCATCCCGAGATTATCGAGGTCAAGCGGGCCGACTTTTGTGGCGAACACATCGGCGCCTCGGGTCCCAAGACCAACGAACTCATCGGCCGCTCGCTGGGCCGCGTCCTGTTCATGGATGAGTTCTATTCGTTGGTGGAGCGTCACCAGGACGGGCGCCCAGACATGATCGGCATGGAAGCCGTCAACCAGCTGTTGGTGGCGCTCGAGGTGCACCGATTCGACTTCTGCTTCATCGGCGCGGGGTATGAGAAGGAAGTCGATGAGTTTCTCACCGTGAACCCCGGTCTGGCGGGCCGGTTTAACCGCAAGTTGCGGTTCGCGTCCTACACACCCGATGAGCTAGTTGAAATCGCGATCCGCTACGGGAAGCCGCGCGCCACCGTACTCGAGCCGGCCGCCGGCGAAGCGTTGAACACCGCGTGTGCGACGTTACGTGCCTACCGCGCGCCCGACGGCAGGCACGGTATCGATGTCATGCAGAACGGGCGATTCGCGCGCAATGTGGTGGAGCGAGCCGAGCGGCTGCGGGACTCGCGGCTCGCCGCTGCGCACCGCAGCGTGAAGGGCTCGGTGACAGTCGAAGACCTGCAAGCGCTGCACGCCCAGGACGTGGTCGCCGCGGTCATCGATGCGTGCGCGGAAAAGCATGTGCAGGTAGTGCTTTGAGTGTGATGCGGTGTCGCGCTGCAGAACCACCACATCCGCCCAGGCAGTCCGCGCCGCCGAGAACGATCCGGCCGGCCCGTTGTTGACTACTTGTCAATTGACGTCTTCGCATCACAGGCGAAAATTTCAGTTCCTGGGGTGGACGCGCTGTTAGGACTTGCGATGCCGAGCAGAGACAATCGCCTACCCTAAAGGCGAGTTGCGCCTCGACGCGTGGGCCGGCCGAGGCAGTTCGGCCGACCTTAGCTAAGACCACCGCGGATTACCTAACTGTTAAGTCTAAAATGCACGCAGGTGCGTCACGCAGGCCCAATGCCCGAGCAGATCGTTCTCGAGCAGCCACGCGTGAGGAGCCAGACCAGCGCAGCAGCTAGCGACATGAACGGAGTAGTCGGGGGTGCACCGTATCTTGCTGATGACGGTAGCGCTGGCGTTGCTGTTCGCGCCTCCTGCGCTGGCGATCAGCCCACCCTCGATCGACCCGGGCGCAGTGCCGCCCGATGTGACGGGGCCCGACCAGCCCACTGAGCAGAAGGTGATGTGCTCGGCGCCTACAACGCTGCCGGATTCCAGTTTCCACGATCCGCCCTGGAGCAACACCTACATAGGCGTCAGTGACGCGCACAAGTTCGCAACCGGGGCCGGGGTGACAGTGGCCGTGATCGACACCGGCGTCGAGGCCTCGCCGCGGGTCCCGGCGGAACCCGGTGGTGACTTCGTCGATCAAGCCGGCAACGGGCTATCCGATTGCGACGCGCATGGAACGCTGACCGCTTCCATCATCGGCGGCCGACCCGCGCCCACCGACGGATTCATCGGCGTCGCGCCCGACGTGCGTCTGCTCTCGCTGCGACAAACCTCAGAGGCTTTTCAGCCGGTCGGCGCGCAACCCAACGCCAATGATCCCAACTCGACACCAGCGGCTGGGTCTGTCCGCAGCCTGGCCCGCGCGGTGGTGCACGCCGCCAATCTTGGTGCGGGCGTGATCAATATCAGCGAAGCTGCCTGCTACAAGGCGAATAGGCCGCTCGATGAATCGACGTTGGGAGCAGCGATCAACTATGCGGTCAACGCTAAGGGCGTGGTGATCATCGTCGCGGCCGGCAACACCGGCGGGGATTGCACGCAGAATCCGATGCCTGACCCGTCAACGCCCAACGACCCACGCGGCTGGAGCAAGGTGCAGACCATCGTCACACCGGCCTGGTACGCACCCTTGGTGCTCACCGTCGGCGGTATCGCACAGAACGGGATGCCGAGCCAGTTCTCGGTACACGGACCATGGGTAGGCGTCGCGGCGCCGGCGGAAAACATTGTCGCGCTGGGCTATCACGGTGAACCGGTGAACGCGCTGCAAGGTAAGGAGGGGCCGGTCCCCATTGCCGGCACCTCGTTCGCCGCCGCATATGTCTCCGGTCTGGCGGCCCTGCTGCGACAGCGGTTTCCCGACCTGACGCCGGCGCAGATCATTAACCGGATCACCGCCACCGCTCGCCATCCCGGAGGCGGCGTCGACGACGCCGTCGGCGCGGGTGTCATCAATGCCGTGGCAGCGCTTACCTGGGATATTCCGCTGGGTCCTGCGTCAGAGCCGTTCAACGTCAGAAGAGTTCCGCCGCCGGTCATCACACCGGGCCCCGATCGCAGGCCGATCATGTTTGTGGCGCTGGGGATCTTGGGCTTGTCGATGGCGCTGGGACTGGGTGTATTGGTTGGGCGGGCGCTACGACGCCAATGAGGAATCCAATACGGCTACGTTTCAGCACGGGGCGTGCACTGCTCGTTGCGGCGTTGGCCCCGCCCTGCATTATGTTGTCCGCCCACACCCAATACTGGTGGCACAGCATTGCGCTGGTGTCGCTGGTCGTCATCCTGACCCTGGTCCAATTTTCCGGACGCCGGCTAAGCGGCTGGCTGATGGCGCTCTATTTATTTTTCCGGCGTCGTCGTAAGCCGCTGGACACCCCGTCGGAGCCGGTGGTCGGTGCCACCGTGAAACCGGCAGATCACGTTGCTGTGCGCTGGCAAGACGGGTTTCTGGTCTCGGTCGTCGAACTGATTCCCAGACCATTTACCCCGACGGTCATCGTCGATGGGGAAGCGCAGACCGACGACGTGCTGGAGACCCGGCTGTTGGAGCACCTGCTGTCGGTGCACTGTCCGGACTTGGAGGCCGTTGTCGTGTCGGCGGGTTACCGTGTCGGCCACACCGCGTCACCAGACGTCGTGAACCTGTACCAGCAGGTGATCGGTGCCGACCCGGCGCCCGCGCATCGCCGGACCTGGATCATGCTGCGGGCCGACCCGGTGCGCACCCGAAAGTCTGCGCAGCGGCGTGACGCCGGCGTCGCGGGGCTGGCCCGGTATCTGGTCGCGGCCACGACGCGTATCGCAGATCAGTTGGCGAGCCATGGCGTGGACGCGGTCTGTGGACGCAGCTTCGACGACGTCGACCACGCTACCGACGTAGGCTTCGTGCGGGAGAAGTGGTCGATGATCCGGGGGCGAGACGCCTATAGCGTCGCCTACACCGCGCCCGCTGGTCCGGATGCGTGGTGGTCGGCGCGGGCCGACCACACGATCACCAGGGTCCGGGTGGCTCCCGGGAAGACACCGCAGGCCACAGTGGTGCTGACGACGCTCGGGAAACCAAAAACGCCACGCGGGTTTTATCGCCTGCTCGGTGGCCAGCAGCCGGCATTGCTAGGCCGGCTCTTCGTCGCCTACCAGCATTGCCAGCTGCCCATCGGATCAGCGGGTGTACTCGTCGGCGAGACGGTGAACCGATGCCCGGTCTACATGCCGTTCGACGACGTCGACGTGAGCATCAGCTTGGGTGACGCCCAGACGTTCACGCAGTTCGCGGTGCGGGCAGCGGCCGCAGGGGGCATCGTCACACTCGGACAGCAATTCGAGAAATTCGCCGGGCTGATCGGCGGACACACCGGGTCGGTGGCGAAGGTGGCGTGGCCGAATGCGACGACCTACCTCGGCCCCCACCCCGGCAGCGAGCCGGTGCTACTTAAGCACGACATCATCGGCACTCCGCGGCATCGCGAGTTGCCGATCCGCCGGATTTCCCCACCCGAGGAAAGCCACTACCAGATGGCGCTACCGAAGTAGCGACGAGCTGTGATAGCCACGCTGAGCAGCACAATCTGGGTACCGACTCGCTGCCGTGGGCTACCGCCCGCACGGGATATGACACCGGGACGCAAGAATTTAGTGCGGCAACCACTGACATCAGCGACGATAATGTCTGTAGCACTAAGGAGGCTGATGTGACATGACACAACCGCAGACGATGACGGTGGAGCAGACCGAGATCCTGGCCAGAGCCGCCGAGGTGGAGTCAGCGATGACGGCAGCACCAACCGACGTAGTTGCCGACGCGTGCGCTCTTCAGGTCGCAGTCAACGCGGCCCAACAACTCAATTTGAACGCCGACAACATGCGGACCTACCTTGCGGCGGGCTATCAGGAGTGGAAGAAGCTGGCGCAGTCCATGCGGAACGCGGCCAAGGCCTATGGGGAGGTTGATGAGGAGTCGGCGCAGGTCATGAACAACGACGGCCAAGGTTCCGTGTCGGCCCATTCGGCCGGGACGGGGAGTGACGGCGCGGCCGCGTTAGGTGACACTCCGACCGTGCAATCAGGCGAACCCAACTTCACCGATCTCAAAACGGCCGCCACCCAAATCGGACAACCTGACCAGGGGGCATCAGCCAAAAACTTTAGGGATGCATGGGTTAGTTACAACCTAAAGTTGCAGGAAATGAAAAAGCGTTTCCGGCCCTTCCAGGATTGGACGGGCGACGCGGCGGCCGCGGTTACGGCTTCAATGGAACAACAAAGCGAGTGGCTAGACCGGATGGCGCAAACCAGCGTCGCGATGGCTAAGCAGGGCGGCTTCGTGGCGGATTCGCAGCGCACGGCCTATACAAACCACCCCAAACTGTATGACGTCCAGGCGCTCGAAGCGAAATACAACTCGACCACCGACGAGAACACCAGACGGCAACTCATGCAGACCTATGCGACGTATCAGCAAAAGTCTGATGACGTCCTGTCCCAGTACAACAGCAACTGCATTCTCGAGGCAGTGCAGCCACCGAAACCGGCCGCCGCGGTCAAAATCGACCCGCCGCCGGACCCGAGTCAACAGGGTCTGATACCCGGCTTCGTGATGAGCGGTTTGCAGAATGGCGCTGGCGGGGGCCTCACGCCGCCCATGATGCCCCCCATGGGCGGGTCCAGTGGCGGCGCGCCGGCTGCCACGGGCGCGGAGCTGACCAGTGCCGTGCAGGAAGCGGCGCATGCGCCGGCGGCAGCGGGTGCCGGGATGAAGCCGATGTCGCTCGGCGGCGGGGGAATCGGAGGCGCGTCGGCGGCGCCGCTGGCGCCCGCGATCGACGCCGAATCTGTGCGGCCCGCTGCGACGACCGACATCGCAGGGGCGGGTCGTGGCGCCGGCCCCGCCGGCGGTGCGATGGGCGGCGGTGGCATGGGAATGCCGATGGGCGCTCATGGTGCGGGACACGGAAGTGCCAAAACCAAGGGCACTCAGCAAGACGACGAAGCGCTTTACACCGAGGATCGGGCGTGGACTGAGGCCGTCATCGGTAATCGCCGCCGCCAAGACAGCAAGGAGTCAAAGTAATGGATTTGGATCCAGCGCAAGCTCGGACACTGGCTCTGCTGGGGCAATTTCAGTCGGCCCTGGACGGGCAGTTCAACCGAATGAACGACGGAGTTTTCAAGGCTTCGGACCAAGAAAAGACCGTCGAAGTAACGATCAATGGGTATCAGTGGCTCACCGGCATCCGTATCGAAAGCGGCGCTTTGCGGGAGCTGGGCCACGAGGTGGTTGCCGCTCGAATCAACGAGGCCTTGCAGAACGCGCAGGGCGCGGCAACCGCTTACAACGAAGTCGCGGGGGAGCAGCTCGCCGCGAGGTTGTCCGCCCTTTCCCGCGCGATCAGCGAACCGCCGCCGGCTTAGCACTCGTTGTGACGGCCTGAACTCGAAGGAATTAGCGTCGTAGTACGCATTTCAGCGACGTTGCTGGTTATTGGGTTCGTGGCACGGATCGGCGCGGTATCGGCGGACCATTATTGCGGCTGAGCACGAATTGGTGACCAGCCCCGCCAGCCATGTGTGGGTGCGCACCACGTTCCGCTTTGATCGCTAAATTGCCGCAGCTAGCTGCCCTTAATGTCGGTTACGCTTGATAAGCATGATCTGCGGTATCAGCATCGAGCGGCCGACAGCGTATTCGGGAGGTAACACCGTGACCGAGGGCCCAAGCTGCGCAGCACGCGTGCCAATTCAACGCGCGATTACCGTGGACATCGATGATGCTCGGCGGACCGACACCGTGGCGTGGGGCTCGGCGACAGAGGTGATCGATGTGGCCGGGCAGTTGCTGGGAGGTGAATAGACGATGGGTATTTCGAAGCCGACGGGTGAGTATGCCGAGCAGATGCTCAATCCGGGCGGGTGGCCAGACGCCAATGAGGACATCTTCTATGACCGCGCACAAGAGTTCAACCAGGTTTTGTGGAAGGTCACCGATGTTTTGGAGACAACCCGGTACCAGAAGGGCCTAGTCTTCGACACTGGTGTTTGGTTGGGCGGTGCCGCCAATGCCGCCAGCGGCGCGCTCGGCGCGAATATCAATCAATTGATGACGCTGCAGGATTATCTCGCAACGGCGATTACCTGGCACCGGCATATCGCCGGGTTAATTGCGCAAGCTAAGTCGGCTATCGGCAACAATGTCGACGGGGCTCATAGGGACATCATCGTCCTAGAGAATGACGCTGAGATGGACGCCGACGAGCGCGCCGCCGCAATTAATGAATTGGTCAACTCGACACACGTGGCCAATGTCAGCGTGGTCTCCGACGCCGCTGAGCAGGTCCTGGCGTCTAAGAACTGGAAGCCGCCGAACGATGCCTTGAAAGACCTGCTCGACCAGAAATCGCCACCCCCTCCAGACATACCGACGCTGGTGGTCGAGACCCCGGGCACCGGGCCGAACATCCCGAGACCAACCCCGGCACCTTTCATTCCAATGCCGGTTCCGCCGGTTATCCCGAGCAAGCCCGGTATTCCGGTCACACCAACCCCGGTCCGACCCGTGACACCCACGCCGGTCACTCCAGGAACGCCGGGGAGACCGGTCACCCCGGTGGTGCCCGGCGTACCGACGCCGGGGAAGCCGGTCACACCGGTGCATCCGGTTACGCCGGGGAAGCCGGTCACACCGGTGCATCCGGTTACGCCGGGGAAGCCGACTACACCGGTGCATCCGGTTACGCCGGGGAAGCCGGTTACGCCGGTGCATCCGGTTACGCCGGGGACGCCGGTTACGCCGGGGCATCCGGTTACGCCGACGCCGGCCCCTGTTACACCGTCGCAGCCGCAGCCTGTCACACCCGCGCCGCAGCCAGCTCCCGTGGCACCGCCGCACTCGGCGCCCATCACGCCATCTCCGGCACCTGCGCCCCAGCCAGCCCCAGACGCACCTGCTTCGCCTAATCAGCCCTTAACGCCGGCGGATCCTGGAAAACCCAGTCCCACGACGCCGGACGTCCCGGGGCACGACGCTCCTCATGTGAAACCGGCGGCAGCGACAACGACCGATGCGCCAGCACCGGGTAGGCATGTCGATCATCAACTGCAGCCCGGGGCGCGAGTAGACGACACATCAACTGGAGTGGCGCCCGCCGCAGCCGGTGGCGTAGGTGTACCCGCCGCGCGGTCGGCACCTGCCCCGTCGATGGGTGGTGGTGGCTCGAAACCGGGCGGAGGCTTGAGCGCGGGTCCGGCCACGGCATCGGGCGCGACCCCGCGTGGTGGGGTTGGCCGGGCGCCGTTGGGATCGGTCAAGCCAACGGCAGCGGCGCCGAGCACCGAACACGCATCGACACGTCTCGCTGGTCATGTGGCGTCGACGCACGACACGCGTGACACTGAGCCACCCGATGTGGCGGCGGCGGTGTCGGTCCCGGTTTCGGCGGCGCGGGCCGCGCGCGACGCCGCGACTGCAGCTACCCGCCGCAGCGCGAAGTCTGATCCGTTGGCGTTGGCGCGACGCATAGCGGCTGCGCTAAACGCGTCCGACAGCCCTGGTCTGGGCGACTTCGGATTCTTCTGGATAACCGCGGTGACCACCGACGGAAAGATCGTGGTGGCCAACAGCTACGGGCTGGCCTATATTCCCGACGGGGTGGAGTTACCGAAAGCAGTGCATATGGCTAGCGCTGATGATGCGGTCCCTGCCGAAGAGCGGGCTCGCTCTGCTACCTACCCGATCATGGCCGTCCAGGGCTGGGCGACCCATCACGCAACCAAGCTGCGGGCGGTAATCGGTACCAAGGAGCAGTTGGCCAACTCCGATCCCGGCGCAGCCAAGATTGTGCTGGAGCCGGATGACATCCCCGAGAGCGGCCAGATGGTCGGTCGGTCTCGGCTGGAAGTGGTGGATCCTGAGGCGGCGGCTCGGCTGGCAGATACCAGCGATGTGCGTTTGATTGATCTGTTGCCCCCGGCTCCGGCTGATGCCAATCCGCCAGAAGATGGGCGGACCATGATGTGGTTCGACCTGATGAAGTTCATGACCAGCACCGCCGGCGGCCGCGAGGTCGCACACCTGCGGGCGTTCCACACCTATGCTGCCCACGCCAGAGATATCGCACTGCACCAGGCGTACAATGCGGCCGACGCGCAAGCCCTGCGTCCGGCCGTGGCCGACTGGCTGTATTGGCAATACGTCGCTGGGCTACTTGACAGCGCCATGTCGGACGCGTCCTAGGCCAGGGCGGGCAACAGCCGCGACGATGAATCCGGTTGCCTCGGCCGTCGTGAGAATCGTGGTGGCAGAGGCATATTGGTTACCCGCTATCGCGTTGCGGGCGGCGCGCATGCGTGCTTGGGCGGCTAGGAGCAGCGCGGAGTCCGCTCGAAGATCAAACTATCGCTTGAAGATCAAACTATGGGGGCGTCGGAGCGAGTGTTGGGGCCGGCGGCTGCGCCGGTCTCGGCCCGCTGGTTCCCAGCTTCTTCCGGCGTTGCCTGGCTGACCAGACGCTTTGGCACGGTGCTGCCCGGCGTGCCTCCCCCGGCGCCCTGCGGCGCACTCGGTGACCCGCCCAGCGGGGCGCTCGCCGGGGTGCCACCGGTTGCACCGGCGCCGACTTGGGGCGAAGCGGTCCCTACGCTGTGGACGAGTGTGGCGTCTTCGACGCCGAGCGGGGAGTCAAAGCCGGATTGCTGCTGCGAGTCCTTGTCCTCGCCGTCTTTTCTTGTTTCGCTGACCATTTGCGCCGGCGCTGCGCTGCCCTGGGCGGCGCTCTGAGAGCCCGCTTGCTGCGCGACTTGAGTGACGGTTTGCATCATCATTGGCGACATTTGTTGCGCCATTTGACCGGCCTGCGGGGCCATCTCGGCTAGTTGCGGCACGGTGGCAGCGAGTCGTGGCGCCAGGTCGGATAAGTTCTGTTGAAGCTGACCGCCCATAACCTGGTCGGCCATCTGACCGAGCTCCGGCGAGAATTTTGATAGCAGCGACGAAGCCATCGCTCCCATCCCTCCGCCGAACTGATCCGTCGGGTCTGCTGCCGCACTGGCTCCAAACGCGTCGCCAGCCGAGCCGAAGAGGAATTGCGTCAAACCGTCGCCCAGCGCCTGATCCGCTTTCGTATATACGTCCGCCGCGGTGGATATGTTGGACGCTGTCCTGGTGAGGGCCGCTTTAACCGCAGGTAAGCCGTCGACCGTCAGTGATTCAATCCCGGGCATAGTGGTGTTGATCGCCGACGACAGCGAATCGGTTCCGGTCGCTGTGATCGGCGACGGAGGCACCGGGAAAACAAGGTTGCGGAGCTTGGCCCCTGCTGCAGTCAGGCCGGCAGGATCGACAGCCAATGGTTCAGACATCGCCGGGCCCTTTCTCTAGGCTTCCCATTGAGGAAATTTTACCGGACGTGGCACCCCTGAACTGCGGCAATCTAGCCGGCCCGCACCACTACGGGTGGCGCTAAAAGCGCAGGTTGCGGACCATGTCGTAAACGCCGGCGATCCACAGCAGCAACGGAATGATGGATGCGACCACCGCGCCGTCGATCAATTCCATAATCCGCTTCGTCACCGGTGAAACACGACGAACCCTGACCGTCGCCCCAAATACCACCAGCGCAATAACGGCTGCCGCCAGGTAGCTGGTCAGCAACAGCCAGGCAATCTGCGGGTACCAGACGCACAGCCTGATGGTCAACCCCGTCGGAATGACGACGGCGGCTGCCAGCAACGCCCACGCGCACCACCGCTCCGCGTAGAGCCGCGACCGAAACGCACACACCACCGTCAGCAGAGACGCCACCACCAAGCTGTGCGCGAAGAAGTGTCCGCGCACGACCACCGCGATAGCACCGGCACACAAAATTAGAGTGCCGGATATGACGTAACCGATCAGCAGCAGCTTGGCCAGGGTGCTGCGCTCGGTGAGCCGTGCCGCGGAGTCCGGCACCGACGCGATGATGGCCTGCCAGGTCGGCGTCTCCTCGTTAGTAGCCTCATGCGGAGTGACGACGGGATCAAGCAATTCTTCGTTGTCGACGGTCTCGCCGGGAACGGGTATCGGCGGCAGGGCGATCCGGGCGACGGCGACGGTCAGCTTGGCCGCATTCGTCACGATGAACAGCCCGAAGGCAATCGCGCCGGCCGGCACCCAGCGCTGGTAGCCAAAGCCGCACGCAACGGCGGCCCCGACGATCGCGATCGTGGTGATCACGACAAACGAGGCGTAGTCAGAATGCCGCCGAGCGCCACCCCGGGTCAGCAGGGTCAAAAACAGAACAGCTGCCGCTGCGGCGGCAAGCTGCGGTGGCCCCAACGAGTTGACCCCACTTGGTAGCGGGGTGGCCAACGCCGCGGCGCTGGCGATCAGCGGGTACGACGTCAGCAGCAGGCTCTCGGAAAGATCCAGATTTTTGTAAACCTTGCTTGCGACGATGCTGCCCGTCAGCGCGACGATGCCCAGGATGCCGATCACCAGCGACCAGAACGGGCTGCGCCCGGTTACCCACCATGCCCACACCGCGACGGCAGTGATCGGAATGCTCAAAACGGGGATTGCCACCCCGATGAAACGGTCCACCGCCTTGCGGTTGAACTCTGGCGATTCGTTGAGCACCGCGATCGCGTCGATGACGTCTTCGACCAGCGGCCGATACCGTTCGGTGCGACTCACCGACACCAGGGTCAACAGCGACCCGTCGACAACCCCAGCATCGTCGAGCGACTGGTCCAGCTTCAGTGGCGGCGAACCGGGCCGGGCAAACGTCCACACGCCCTGGGCGGAAAAGTCGAAGCCCGCCAGGACATCCGCCGGTGCGTCTTCAAGTAAATCGGATAGCACCGCGACGGTGTCATCGATGTAGGCCTCGATCGGCACCGCCGAGGGCAGCACCAAGTCGGTCATCCGTTTGCCAGTAAGAATCGTCACTCGGGTGGCGGACGGTCGCGCCGGAGTGACCCCGGCAGTGGTCGGGCTCGCAGTTACAGCAGGCGCACTCAATGGCGTCCAGCCCTCTCAAAATCGTCGGATAGTGCTGCGGCCAGCTCGAGAACCCGACGCCGGTAAAGGGGGTCGAGCTGGTCGAGCCGAATTTCGGTTCCGGCCGCGATGTGCTTGTCCCAGGGCAGTACCACAACCCGGCCGGGTTGAACTTGTTGTTCGAATTGTTGCACTAAATCTTTGCCCGCGATGTTGGGCTCTTCCGGCATGACGTGGTTGATCACCACACAAGCGCGATGCAGTAGGTCTTGGTAGCCGTTATGACGTAACCAGTCCAAAGCGACCGCAGCTTGCCGCGCGGCGTCAATCGACGCGCTGGCGACGATCACCACCCCGGACGCTGTCGAGAGCACACCGCGGGTGACCGGGTCGAACAAACCGACCCCGCAGTCGGCCAACACAACGTTGTAGAACTTCGATACTGCCGCGGCAGCGAAATTCCAGTCCTCTCCGTTCAGCGCGTGTTGGGCGGTGCTGTATTCCGCTGCGGGGAGGACTTCAAGATTGACCGCGTTCACGCTGGTGTGTGTGCGGATATCGTTGTAATGCGTCAGCTCTTTGTCTGCCAGTAGATCGGCGATGGTTGCATCCGAGGAACGGCCCGCCCGGTCGGCGAGGTTTCCGCAGCCGGTATCCGCGTCAACCACCAGGATCCGGTCATTACGCACCCGAGCCAACATCGAGCCCAAGGTGACCGTTACGGTCGTCTTACCGGCTCCGCCTTTGAGGCCCAAGATCCCGATCTGATACGAACCGCGGGGAGCCCGACGTACCCGCGCGCGCAAATCCAGCTCGTATCGCTCGTCTGGCGACAGGCCCAGGTTTATCCGGGTCACGGTGTGGACCCAACGCCGCCAGCCTCGTTTAGCCACCATTTTGCGCGGCTTCCTGGCCCTGGTGTTCCGTCCCGGCCGCACGCCGATTGTGGATGTCGCAGTTGAATCGGGCGGCGCGGCACGGCGACCGGCCATGCCATCGGGTCTGGCAGGAGGTTGCGTCGGAGCCGGCCTGGGCCGGGTCTCCGGCGCGGCCAGGTTCGCCCGGCGCGGTTCCGCTGTCCGCGGGCGCGGCGGGATCGTCGGATCGGTTGCAGATGTCAAGTTGGCCGGTTGGGTTTCGTCGCGATAGCGGTGGCCCCGGCGAGCGCGTCGTGAATGTTGGCCCGCAGCTGGACGCCGCGCTTCGGGCGGAGCCTGCGGGGTTTGCTGCGGCCTGCTCACGGGCATCGGGGGCAAAGGTGGTTTGGGCGGGGGTGGTTTGGGCGGGGCAGGTCGAGGGCCGCCGACGGCGGCTGGGGGGATTGGTGGTCTGGGCGCGGCCGGCGGTGCTACGGGTTCAGCAAACGAAGGTTCAGGAGAGGTGACCGGCGTTCGCTGGAATCCGCCGATGGGCATCGGCGGCATTGGCGGTGCAGGTTTGGCCGGGCCGGGCCCGCTGATCGGCATCGGGGCTGATGGGGGCTCGGTTTCAGGTACCTGATGTCCGGATGCCGCGGGTGGGTATTGCTCAGGCTCGCTGATCGGCATCGGCGGTGCCGCTGGCGTGGGTGGCGGCCCGCTAACTGGCATCGGGGCCCGCGGAGGTTCGGGCGCGCCGGGCGGGGATTGCGGCGAGCCGCCGATGGGCATCGGGGGCACAGGTGGTTTGGGTGGAGCCAAGGGGGGTTCTAGTGGGGCGGCAGACGGCGCAGCAGCCGGGGGTTCCGGCTCGAGCTGCGCTGACCAATCCGGCATTGGGGGCGCAGCCTCACCATTGGGCGTCGGAGAGCTGGTTGGTGTGGTGGGCGGCGGATACGATGGAGCGTCATCGAATGACTGCTCCGCTGCCTCATCTGGTGGAACGTCGGCACCCTCGGCGGGCCGAAAGAGCTTGTCGTAATCGGCCGCCATAAGAACCTTTCAGGTGCGTGGTCCAGTACACACGAGAAAGGGGCGAGATCCCCTGAGGTAGAACCCGCCCCGATCTCGTGCCTGGCCATTCTACCCGCCGAACATACCCGCAACGCCCGTCTCGGTCTGTTGCATCGCCTCAGCCGAGTGACCGATTGCCTGCGACAGATCGTTGAGTGCATTGTTCATGTTCTCGGTGTTCTGGTTGAAACGCTGCTGGACAGCCGCGTAGGACTCGTTACCGGAACCCTGCCACGAGCTCTGTAGCGTGTGGAGCGCCTCCTGGCATTCGTCGTTCAGCCCCTTGATTCTGGTGTAGCTACCCTGCAGGTCGGCGACGGCGGCCTGCATGGCCGGGAAGTTCCATGCTTGTGTCATTGTTTTGCTCCGTTCTTAGTGGTTGTTTGGATCAGAAGTTCATCTTCGAGGACAACGACTGCTGTGCTTCCTCGTCGGACTTGGTGTAGTTGGCGCCGGACCGGTTCAGGTTCTCGACGATGCCGTGCAGCTCGTTGATCTGGGCGTTGATGGCCTCGTCGAAGCGCTGCAGCGCACCAGCGGCTGCCGTGGCGGCCTGGCCCTGCCAGCTGCCCTTGAAGCCATTTCCGACGTTGTCAACGGCGGTCCGCTCTTGGCCGAGCCCCGACGCAATGCTGTCGAACTTCGCGGCCTGCTGGTTGAGGATTGCGGCCTCGGTCCTCATCTCTGCCATGGTGGTCTACTCTCTTTCTTGCTGTTCCTCGCCAGATACTGGCAAGTCTTTCCGGCCCGGGTGCCGGGAAGCCTGTGGTTGTGGGCGTTCACCAGTCGTCCTGGTCGTCGTCCCAGTCCTCTAAGTCGTTTTCGTCGAGTACCTCGGACTGCCGTGCCGGCGCTACCAGAGCCGCCCGGGTCGTCCCGCCGGCTTGGGCGCCGTGACCCAGCGAGCCCGCGCCCACGGGGGCAGCACCACCGGCTGCCGACGTACCGGCACCGGCGCCGGAAGCGGCGGCCGGCGCAACCGGCTTATCGATCAACTCGGCCAGCAGCGGTGTGCGTGCCAAGGACCCCCCCGCGCCGGGCAGCGCTTCGGCGCGCAGCAATCCCGCCCCGGTGGTGGGGCCCGTTCCACCGGCCAACGGGTGGTTAGACAGCGGACTGGCACCAAGCAGGCCGATCTGGGCGCCTTCCGTGTCGCCTAGGTGGCCGCTCGTGCTACCGCCGGTGCTGCCCATCGAGCTAAACAGCGACGTCACCTGCTGCACCGGCTGCGTCAGCTGCTGCATCGGGCCGGCCAGCTCCGCGACCTGCCCAACGGTTTGCTGCACCGCCTCAGTCGAAGGCAGGGCGGAGGAAAAGCCGGATGTCATCTGGGCGAACTGGTTCATCCCGGACGTCATGGCTGATGACAGGGATTGACTGCCTGAGGGATTAAGGATCGCGGCCATTGGCTCCAACTTTTGGAAAGCCGTGTTCAGCAGGGTTGCCGCCTGGTAGGCGTCCATCGCCACGGCGGCCTGGGTCCACATGCGGATGAAATAGTCCGCTTCCGTGAAGGCGATCGGCACCATATTGATGCCGAAGAAGTTGGTGGCGACAAGGACCGCCTCGGTGATGTGGTTCGCCGCGATCTCGATCAGCGTCGGCATGCTTGTCATCGCCTGCGTATACGCCGCGGCCTGCGCCGTTGCCTGTGTTGCACGCATCTTGGCCTGCTCTGACGCGGTTTGCAGCCACGCCACCATGGGCTTGGCAGCATCAATCGCATGCTCACTGCTTCCCCCGGTCCACACCTCGCCGAGGGAGGTCAGGCGCGCCAATAACTCGACCGACTCAGCGTCCATCGCCGCCGACAGGGCCTGCCACGACGCGGCCGCGGCGAGCATCGGGGCTGGCCCAGCCCCGGCCATCAGCCGCGCAACGTTGATCTCAGGTGGTAGTGCGTACCACAGCATCGGCGAAGTCATTTTCAACTCCCTCTGTCTGCGACGTCTTCTCGGGTCAGACTGCTACGCCAAAACGCGGGCGGCGCCGTTGTCGACTCGCGAATACGCATGAGCGACGTGGAGCGCGTCGCCCAAAGCGGCCCAACAGTTTGCCCTGGCCATGGCTCGGTCGTTGAGCTGCGGTCCAGGCTCCGCTGGGACTGAAATTATCCTAACCGCCTGCTGGGGGTGCTGCGAACACTTCTTCTGGAGGATCGACGTAGACCGCCTGGATGACCTCTTTGGCCTCCGGCGAGACCATAAATGCCTGGCCAGGAGGCCGCCGCTTGACCTTGATCTCGGAGGAGGGGAATTCCTGCTTATCGCCGGAAAGGAAGATGGTCGGAGCTCCCGCCCCGAAGGCACTGCCGACGAACTTGTCCATAGTCGCCTTATATGCCTGGCTCATCAGACAGGTGACAATGATGTGCAACCCGATATCCGGGGCCGCTGGCAATAACGGGGCGAGTGGGCCCATGGGCGGCGCACCGCCGGCGGCGCCGACGATCATGTGCCAATCGTCGACCAGCAGCACGACATCAAATCCGCTCCACCACGACCGCGACCGTAACTGCGCGGTGGTCAGGTCGGCCGGTGGCAACCGCTTTTTCAGGTTGGCCGTCAGGGCTTGGATGGCCTCGTCCAAGCTCGCGCTGTTGCGGTTGATCGCGCCGGCGTCGAGCAGGTGGCTGTCCGGCACCGCGTCCAACAGACCCGACCGGTAGTCGGCGAGCATGAACCGCACTTGTTGCGGACTGTTGCGGGCACAGATGGCACGCGCGATCGCATGCGCTGTGCGAGTCTTGCCCGATTTAGAATTACCGAAGATCAATAAGTGCGGATTTGAACTCATGTGAGCGTAGGCCACCGACAGGTCGGTTTCGCGTACTCCGACCGGAATCGTCCAGCGAGTGCGGTAGTCGGAATCCGGTCCGGGCGGGTTCGGGTCGATTTCGTGCAGGTAGACGCGCGATGGTAGAACCCGTACCTTGGGTGCCTGTTCAGTGGTTTGAGCCGCGATCTGCGTCACCCCGGCTGTCATCGCGTCCACCAGGTCGTCGGCGCTGTGTACGCCGTCGAACCTCGGCACCCCCATCATCAGGTGATGCTTCTCGACCGATATTGCCCGGCCCGGACGATTGGCGGGGATATCCCGAGCAATGCGGTCGATCTGGGTGTCGTTGACGTCGCCGAGTCGGAACTCGATTTTGGTGCCCAGATAGTCACGAACGCGTGACTTCAGTTCTGTCCAGCGCGGTGTGGTGATCACCGTGTGGACTCCGAACGAAAGCCCTTGTGCGGCTAGATCCTGGACCGTCCCTTCGAGGTCGGGAAACTCACTGGCAAATGCCGACCAACCGTCGATGATTAGAAATACGTCGCCGAACGGGTCGGCCGCGACGGGATGGTTGCGGTCCGTGCGCAGCTGCCGATACGCCGCCATCGAGCCGACCCGGTTTTCTTTGAAGGTAATTTCTCGTTGCCGCATAACGGCTTGCGCCTCGGCGATCACGCGGTTGACCCGGTCAGGCTCCGATCGGTTCGCTACCCCGCCGACGTGCGGCAGGTTTTCCAGATAGATCAGCCCGCCACCACCGAGATCGATGCAGTAGAACTGGACGTCCCGTGGTGAGTGCGTGGCAGCTGCCGACATCACCATGGTCTGCAGAAGTGTCGTCTTCCCGGTTTGTGGCGCGCCCCCGATGCCGATGTTGCCACCCGCCCCGGAAAGATCGACGCCCCAGATGTCCTGGCGGTGCCGGCGCGGCTCATCCATGATGCCCAACGCAAAGCGCAGCGGATGTCTGTTGCTGTCGCGCTCGATGAGTTCGTTCAGTGGTACCGGATCGAGCAGCGGCGGCAGCCACATCTTGTATGCACGGGATTCACCGGTGCCGAGTTGCTCGAGCACTACCTCGCGAAGCGCTCGTACTTCCGGTTCGGCAGTCATCTGCGCCGCTCCTTCTCATCGCTGCGTTCTGCATCGTCGCCGGCGGGGTTCATCTGCGCCGCTCCTTCTCATCGCTGCGCTCTGCATCGTCGCCGGCGCGGGTCATGACGTCGTCGCCGGTTCGAGGATTGGAGCGGCGGTGAACTCGTGGATATGCACCTTTTTCCGGCTGGCCCGTGGGCTAGACGGACTACCGTCACCGTTGGTTTCCGCTGCCATCGCCGGAATGAATGGGATACCGGTGTACAGGGAACTGAACTTGACGGGGTCTTCCATGCCAACTCGGAGAAACCCGACACCGCTTTCCTTGTTGGTGATGTACTGCGCTTCCGGGGTTCCGATCACCGCCTTGGACTCCGCCGAGCTGGTGGTGCGCAACGCGATGCGGTAGGTGAGGTTGGGCTCTAGTTTGTCGATGCGCACCCCTCCAGTTTGCAGCGACTGGGTGGCCAGCAGCAGATGCACGCGCAGTGACCGCCCGACGCGGCAGATCCGGTCGAACAGTCCGATGAAGTCGGGGTGACTTTGCAGCAACTCGGCGAACTCGTCGACGACGACGAAAAGCGTTGGTAGCGGTGCGAGGTCGGCGCCCCGTTCCCGGTACTTCTCGTATTCGGCTACTCCGGAGAGCGCGCCGGCCGCGCCGACCAGCGTGCCGGCCTGTCGAAGGATGTTCTGGCGGCGGTCGAGTTCGCCGGTCAACACCTCACCCATGCGGCTCACCAGTTCGGCTTCCTCGGCCATGTTGGTGACCACGGCAGCGGTGTGTGGAAGCTTCTCCATTCCCAGGAACGTTGAACCGCCTTTGAAGTCGGTAAGCAAGAGATTCACCTGGTCCGGGTGCGTCATTGCGACCAACGACAAGATCAGGGTCCGAAGGAATTCGGATTTTCCTGACCCCGTGGTCCCGATCAGCATGCCGTGCGGTCCGCCGCCGAACTCGGCGCCTTCCTTGATATCTAGGTACATGATATTGCCGGTCTTGAGTTCGTGACCAAACGGGATCTTGAGGCGGTCCCGGTCAGTGTCGGTGTACATCCGCCAGCGGCTCGGTAGCACCTCTTCGACGGTGTTGGCACCGACCAGCTGGTGCCATTCGGTCGCCACTTTTTTCTGCACGCGCGAGGTTTTATCGAGGATGGTGCCGGTGATCGACCATCCGGCTAACTTCCGAGCGATGCGGATGGCTTCCGCGGTAGAGAGGCGGTCGGTGGTCGAAGTCACTTGACGGAAACTCTGGCCAGGCAGTCGGTCGTCGGCGGTCCCGTTCTCGCCGACCCTGATGCGGTAGGTCGAGCCGCGGTGATTGCCGAGTGTGATTACCGTGACACCGGCCCTGCCGTCGGGCGGGAACCCTGCCTTGCCGCCGGTCAGATCCACGAGGACGACGTAGGGGCCACCGGGCAGCGAGTCGGGTGCATGCGGACCGCGCGACGTCAGATCGGCCAGACCGTCACTGCGGGTGAAGATCAGTCGGGTCGGCCCGGCGGCGTCGGTCTCCGTCGGGTGCTGAACGTGCGGAAGCCATTTCAGCCAGGACCAATCGGGATCGTCGGGGTCCTCGGTGAGAACCCGGATTTGCAGCAGGTCCGGCGGATGAAACACGGCCAGGTGACAGATCATCGCGGTCAGCAATCCGGCTGCCCCAGCCGTGTCTCCGCCGACAGCGATTGTCGGAAATGTGCGCAGCTGCAGCAATTTCGGGCAGTCATGCACCAGCCCGTGGGTCCGCAAAAATTTGACCACCCACATGTGGCTGACCGGTTCCAGGAACGGCTGAGGCGCTGCACCGCTAGCCGCCAGCTCCCCGCCGACAGCCGGCTTCAACAATCGGTCCACGGCGGGCTGGTCGCCGACACCGATGCGGGTAGCTGCGTAGAAGTCGGCGTTCGCCGGCCGTGACCACTGCCGCTGGGTGCCCACGATCGACAGCAGATCTTGGGGATGGGGCGCGTGATAACTGAAGAACGCCACCTGCGAGGCGGCCGAGGAGGTCACCCGGGCGCGTAGTCCGGCCAGATAACGCAGGTACTCCTTGCGGTCGGCGTTGATCTCAGGCACCTTTTTGCCACCGCCACCGCCGCCGGCCATACCACCGACCATCATCATGACCATCATCATCGGCATCATCAGCATGTACGGCGAGAGCTGCTTGGTGCCGCCAACCACCATGATCGCGATCATGCCGACCATGCAGCCGCCCATCACATAGGGAAGGACCTTCTGCATACCCGATGGTGGGATTTCGAGACCGAGGTCATCGGGCGGCGTAAGGCTGATCTCGCCCGGCGTCAATCGCGGGCCGCGGGTGATAGTTGGGGTGAACTTTTTCGTCGTCATGAACTCGCTCCGGGGGTTCCTGCTGGTACTTTCCGGGGGCTTGGGTCAGCGGGCAGTGTGTCGTGCTCGAGCAGAGCCGCGGCTCTGGACAGCACCGGACCCTCCACCAGGAGACGGACGATCTCCCAGGGCGCGGTCTGCGGCGACGCCAGGCCCAGCGCCTTCGCTGCTTCCGCGTCCGCCAGGCCGTAACGCACCCCTTCTGGGTCGACGTAGTACAGGGATTCGCCGTACCGGGGATCTGGAGACTGCAGCGCCACGTATCTGCCGCCATCGATATAAACGGTTGCTGTCCCACGAATCTGCTTGATACCGGTGCCCATGGCCGACGTCAGTAGCGGCAGATGCCGACCAATCAACACGGTTGTCTTCGGCGCCTGATCGCCGGCTCTGCGTTCCCATGCCCAACACAGCGTGGGCTGGTCACCCCGGACCACCATCTTGAGTGGTTCATCGGGCAGCGGTGAGCTGTAGACCCGTTCGGGAATTTGGACGACCACGCTCGGCACGAGTGAAGGAGGCGCTATCAGTCCGTGCGACTGAGTAGCGCGCAACGCGGCAGCGGTGGTGGCATTCACCTGCGCGATGCCGTCGGACAGCACCACGTAGTATTGCGGGCCTTTGTCAGTGTGGATTTGGAACACCGACCCGATCACGAGGTCTGGGGATAACCCCAGCGAGTTGGGTGCTCCGGTGTCAGGAATCGGCGGCAGCTCCCACTTGCCGACATCGGGCAGCGCGTTGAACAGGCCCTCAGAGAGGGGGGTCGGCTTAATGTTTACCGGTATGCCCACGGCCGAGGTGAGGGCCCGGTCGGACAAATCGATGTAATGCCGCCCCTTTAAGTCAACAAGCCACGTTTTGCCCTGGTAGGACGCCAGCAGCGCCTCGCTGGGCTGCAGTGGATCTATCGCAGGGTCGATCTGCAGTGGCCGTACTATCACCGACGTCTGCACCGACGGCGACTCGCTCTCGGCCCTGGTGACGGTGTCGCACAATGTCCAGGTTGACAAGGAATCCCCTGAAACAGGCGTGGCATAGGGCGCACCGGGGATTCCGATGGTCTGGCCCATGGGCAGCTTGGTCAATTCGCTGGACTTCACGGCAGCGGGGTAGGCCGGGTTGCCCAACGCCAGCCGCGCCGAGGTCAAGTTGTAGACGGGATGCAACTGCCCGGACAAGAGCACGTAGAGCTGATTGGTCGCCCGGTCGGTGAGCAGGGTGCTGGCCCCCAGCTTGCCCTGTGGTTTGAAGTATGCCAGCAGCACGGCGCCTATCAGGATCGCAACCGCGACGACGATGCCAAGCGCGATCGAGCGACTGTAGAACTGCAGCGGATCGTCGAACATCCGGGTGTCGCGCCGCACGATGGCATGCTCAACTCGGCGAAGCAGGAAGCGCCAGCCGCTGACCTGAACCTTGGTGGTCAGGCGAAGCCCCATGGTTCACTCTCTCATGTTGAGGTGCGCGTGCACCGTGGCGATCGCCTCGGCCATGTCTGAGCCGTTGATCTCCTGCAGTCGGTCCACGTCCAGTTGCTCGATGTCGAGGCCCTGAGCCAGCCGCATATCACGACACTGTTCAGCGGCTTCCACCAATTGTCGCGCGTAGCGGCCGTTGCCGGCAACGTCGAGGGCAGGTCGGCCGCGCAATGTCCGCTGGGCGAGCTGCTTGGCCGCCTCCAGCAGGTTATCGCTCGCTTCCGCACTCAACGATGAATCGGCAGCAGTTGCAATGACTTTTGCGATCTCGAGAAGCTCTTCAGGGGAATAGGTATCGAATTCGATTCGAGTCGCGAAGCGCGATCGCAGACCTTCATTGGTTTCCAGCAGCCGATCGATATCGGAGCTGTAGCCGGCGATGATCACCACCAGTCGATCGCGGTCGTTTTCCATCCGCGCCAGCAGGGTGTCCAGCGCCTCTTGTCCGAACGGGTCCGTGCGCCCGTCCCGTTCCTGCACCAGCGCGTAGGCCTCGTCGATGAACAGCACGCCGCCGAGGGCAAGATCGATTGTCTTGGCGGTCTTGACCGCCGACTGCCCCTCGTATTCGGCGACGAAATCTTTGCGCGACGTTTCGACAAGCTTTGGTTCCGAGATGACGCCCAATCCGGCCAGGATATTGGCCACCACCCGCGCGATAGTGGTCTTGCCAGTACCGGGTGGCCCGGTGAAAATCATATGTTTGCTCGGTTGCGCGACCTTCATGCCTTTGGCAGCGCGAACCCTCGCCATCATCGTCGCGGCGCGGTACCTCTCGATCTGGGTTTTAACCCTGGTGAGCCCAATCTGCCGGTCCAGCTCGGCCTGCGCCTGGGCGAGCAGTCTCTCTCGATCGGAGTGGTCGGCCACGACACTGCCCGGATCCCAAGGATCCGCGCGGGCGGCTATCTGTTCGGCAGTCGTCGTCTTCAGGCGGTACGACGGATCCTTTAGCGCCGCAGATACTTTGGCGTCCGGGTGGGTGGTCTGCAACCACTCCAGCAGCGCCACCGCGGCGTCTTCATTGCCCTGGCTGCGCCGTGCCATCGCCAGATACCACGCGATGGAGCGGGCACACGCTTCGCCAGCCGGCGAGTCATTCGCCTCGGTGAGTCGACGTTCGGCCTCGGTGAACAAGCCGAGGTTGGCCGCGGCCACCCCATGCGCGACACCAGCGGCGCCAGCCAGGAACTTGTCTGGCCACTTCCCGGCGCCCTTGACTTCGTCGATCACGTCGGTCCATCGTTCGGCTGCGCCGTAGACCACCGCCTTGAGCCACGCCACGAGGTGTTCGGAACCGGTGACCGGAGTGGCATCAATCGCCTCCATGGCGTCGGCGAAGTTACCTTGCGCCGCTTCGCACGCGGCGAAACCCATGGTGATAGCCAGCGGCGACGTAACCGGGTAGGTGATGTCGCCATATAGGCCCCCGATGGGGACCCTGGCGTTGAGGGTGGTCATCGGGATCTGGACGGACCCCGACAACTGCCCGAAGTTCCTGCGCGAATACCAGGCGCGAAACAGTGTCACCCGGTCGGTGTCGCCGCAGCGGATCCGGCCGATCCATGCATCGCAGGCAGCTTCGTCGTAATTCGTGATCTCGGTGAACAGCTCCAACGATCGCGCCTCCGACATCGGCAACATGCCGGCGGCGCTTTCGAAGAGGCTGCCCAGGCGATCAATCATTTTCGCCGAAGTATCGGGTGGCGAACACCTCTTCTTCTTCCGCGGCCGCCTGCTCCGGCGTTGGCAAATTCAGGGTCAGCCCTACGAGTTCACGGATGGCGGCCGTGCTTTCTTCGTCGCCTTCGAGGTTGTCGAGCATGTAGGTGTACTGGGCAGCTCGCGCTTTCTGCCGAGCCAAGCTCGCCAGGACAAAGATCTCTTCCGCGAGTTTCGTTTCGCCCATGCGAGTCGCTTTGTCCGACAGCTTGACTTGGTGGACTCTGCCGTCCATGAGCGCCGATACCGATACCGATTTGGCGGGGTTGGTCACCGTGAATAGGTCGACTTCAATCTCTTCCTCTGGCTCAGTCAGAGATTGGAGAACATCGAGGTCGTCGTCTTCAGTGGCCTCGGGCTCGGTTGGCGCGTAACCATCGAGCGCGTCGAAAGACGACGACTCGTGGCCGCGGTCGGTGCTGTAAAAATCCAGGGCCGACAGGTCGTTGTCGTCGTCGTCATTCCCGGGCAGGTTCACTGTGGCGTCCCTTTCTAAAGTCGTAGCGCGAGGAGTGAGGGGGAAGTTAGCGTCGGAAGGCGGCGTTAGCGCGATCTAACCAGGAACCCGCTGGCAGGAGCTCCATCAAGCTGTCTAAGGCGACCTGTAGATTTTGCTGAGTGCCCGGGAGGAAGCTCCCGTACAGTTCGCCGCCAACGTGGCGGGGCAGCGACACCAACCTGCCCTGTGCCGAGTCGAGGACCCCTGCAGCCGCGTCCGTGTGTGTCGTCGTGCCTCCCGGGTGGCGTTGAGTAGCGATGATCTCCACCCAGCTGGACGGGTTCGCGACGATCTCGGCGTAGATGCGGGCCGAGCTTGGTTCGACACCTTGCCGGACCAGCTGGGCCGCGGTTCTGCACTCGGCCAGTTTGCTGGCGATGCCGGTCAGCGGCTGGACATTTGCGGGTTCTGCGGGGCCCAGCACGGTGGTCACCATGCCCGCCAGGCCGACCTTGGGAGCCACTAGCTGTAACACCAGCATGTCACCGTCGCGCGCTGCGATGACATGGCGGTCGCCCTTGCGGCACACAACAAAGCGCACCATGATGTTGCCAACATTGCGACGCCACCACCGAGCCTCCAACGCCCGGTCCGGGCGGCTAAGCGTATCTAACATCGCCGCGACCGTGGGGTGAGGTTGGCCGTGAGCGTCCAGGATTCCCTGGGCGGTGAGGTCACGTTGCACCTGTTCCCAGACGACGGCTCGTAGTTCCTGTTGAGGAATATTGACCCGTATCCCGAGTGCCGTAGGGAAATCTACGAGATGCAACCGGTCCGCGACCACCAACGCACCGTCGATAGTCATCTCGACGCCGACCACATCATTGACGCGGCCCGCGCGACTGGAAGCCAGCGGACCGGACATAGTCACATATTAACCGTCTTGTTGAGCGTCTGGCCGCCAAATATATCGGTATTCAGGTAGGCGGCAGCGGCCTGCAGCAGACTCGAGCCAAGCGAGCTGGAAACCCCTGCGACGCCGGTGCCTGCCTGGTTGCGGGTGGTCTCTAGCGTGGCCAGCACATTGTTGAATTGTGAAGTGTATGACCCGTGCGTCTGCGAGACTCGTTGGCTGATTCCCGTGACTTTCCCGGTCGCGGTTTTGACATCGCCCGAGATGGTGTTTTGCATCCCGCCCAGTGTCTGCAGCCATGACGGGATGACGCCCAGAATCGTTGTCATGAGTTATCTCCTCCTCTAGGTACGTTTTCTACTTGTTATGGTCTTGGCCCGCTAGGGTTTTTGCCCGTTAGGCGTGAGGTCGCCGACGGCGTCACAGGACGCGTCCACCCGTCTCTCCGGTGGTGCCCCCACCGGTCGCCTGGATCGGAGCGCGCTCCGCACCGGCTGTGCCCGCACCGGCGCCCTCTTCTTCGTCGTCCTTCTTGACGTCGCTGACGAGGGTGCCTTGCTGCTGTCCCCCTTGCGAGGTTTGCGAGACGAGCGAGCCGGCTTGCGAACCGGCCATTGAGCCGGCTGATTGGGCGAGTTGCAAGCCCCCGCCGCTCCCGGTGAGTTGAGTCAACTGACCCAGGGTTGCCGTCAGCTGGCTCATCGCTGGCAGCTGGTTAAGCGGGATCACGTTGGCAAAATTCAACGAGGGCGTGCCGAATATGCCGCCCAAGAAGTCGGGCAACTTGGCGAAATCACCCCATTGGGGCAACTTGCCGATGTTGCCGAACAAGTCGGGCAAGCTCGGCAAGCCAGGGAACAAGTTGGGCAAGCTCGGCATGCCGGGCAAGCTGGGGAAACCGGGAATGATGCCGGGCAAACTGGGGAAACCGGGAATATTGAAGTCTGGGAACTCGAAGTCCGGGAAGCCGGGGAGGTCGGGCCACTTAAAGTCCGGGAATCCGGGGAGGTCAGGCCACTTAAAGTCCGGGAAGCCCGGGAAGCTCGGGAGGTCGGGCCATTTGAAGTCGGGCATCTTGGGGATCCAGTCTGACCAGTCGGGGATGTTGAAGTTTGGCGGCCAGATGCCGGGGATGTTGGGTATCAAGCCACCAATCCAGTCGATCAGCCCGGGAATCAAGTTGAGCAAGTCCTTCGGCAAGCTCGCGATCATGTCGAGCAAGTTGCCCAGCACTCCCTGCAGATTGGTCGTGTTGACCAGGGTCATGATCGTCAAATAGAGCATGGCGCCACCGACGACCGCCATCGCAAGGCCGCAGGCGGGAATGGCGATCGCATACGAAGCCGCATCGCCGACGAGCCATAGATGGTCTTCAAGCCATTTGCACGCCTTGCGCGTTCCCTGAACCATGCTCTTCATGGCGTTCAGGACCTTGCGGGTGTTAGTGACGTATTCGGCCTGATTCGACACAAAGTTGTTGGTCAATCTGTCGACCTGGCTCATCGTCTGCGCGCGAAGCTGGTTGGCGAGATTCTGAGCGGAATAGGCATCCGCGGCCTTGCCGACCCAGTCCATACCGGGAACAGCCTTGCCGATCTCGGTGGCGATTGACGTGAACATAGACGAAGGGGCTTTGAAGACATCGCCTGGGTCGGGGATGCCCTCACCAAGCATTAGCAACAAGCCGGAAATGGTACCAATTGTTCTATCGCAAATTCCGCTTCCCGACATTTAAGCGCTTCCTTACACTCGCTGATCCTGTGCACTGTCACTTTATGTGCACCTTTGCACCGCACATTGAGCTTAGCAGCGCACCCCGGGGGGTTCGTGCACGAATTTCTGGGTTAGACGAGCGATTTCGACAACTAAGCGGGTGGAGAGCACAAAGCGTCGCGACGACATCGACGTCGGCGGCGAACCGTGGGGCTGCACGGCGCTTGGGTGTGGTGTCCCGGAGTCCGCCTCAATTGATCTGGCTCAGCAGCGCTTCGATGGCATCGACGGCGCTGGCGGGTAAAGCTTCCTCAGCTTCTGCGCGGACGATGAGCTCTTCTGCGACGCCGGCTGCTTGTGCAGTCTCGCGGGCCGAAAGGTTGGCCCGCCGCCGGGCCGCATATAGGCGCTGGGCCAGAGTGGCGCCTGGGGCGGTCGCCCCGCGCCGCATCAGCTCGTCGTGGTGACGGCGGACCGCGCCCAGCGCCTTGAGCAATTCCGGGGTAATCCGACTGATGCGGGTTGCGCGGACGGCAATCGCCTCGAGCTGGCGTAAATCAGCAAGGATTGGGGCTGCTCGTTCGGTGAACTGCGGATCATCGGTCGGCGGCAACGCGGCGATCGCCAGGCTGCAGCCGTCTACGGCAGCAGTGACCGCCTGCGCGATCAGCGACGCCGGGCCGTCAGGCGCCGGGGCATCGGAGGTGGGGCCGTCGGGACGCGGCGATGGGGTGCGTGTTTCGCCGGTGGCCGGCTCGCCCTGCCGGATCCGCGCGATCGTCCCGGCGGGCCACTGCAGGACCTCTTCAAGCTTGGCCCGGGTTCGTTCGCGAGGCCAACTGCGGCCCTTTTCAAAGGCGATGAGTGCGCCCGCATTGATGACCCCGTCGGCTGCGAGGCTGCGCTGACTGATGTCGAGTTCACGACGGCGTGCAGCAGCGGCCGCTCCGGCCCGAGCTAAACCTGGATCCTGCTCGTTGGCTGCGGAGTTGCTCATATCGTCCGAGTCCTCAGCGGGCTGGCCATCGTGTGTGGGCGGCTTGACGAGTTCAAACGTCAGCGCCTTGCCGGAAGTGGGGTTCCCGAACCGGACGACGGTCTTGTCGGTGACCGTCACAGACGTCTTCCGTAATCCGTCGACGAACATGCCATTCGGGCTGCTGTCGACGATCCGCCATTGCCCATCGGAAGATTCCGCCCGCAGATGCTCTTGGGAGATGCGTGGATCGTCGATCTGCACACCCGCCTGCGGCTCGCGTCCGATGGTCACGACGCCACGGCCGGGCTCGATCGCGTGCGACGTTTCGCCGCTGTGCACGACCAGCACTGCCGGTTCGGCAGGTGACTTGGCGTTGGCCATCGGCGGTTTTTCCTCGCTGGCGGGTGTGTAGGCGGGGTATAGACGGGTAGTGGCGGGCATCAAAGCGGGCCCTCGGCCATGCCGATTCTAACCGTTGCATTCGCCCGATGGTAAGGCTTCGCTACGTTTGCGCCGTGCGGGTCTGGCACGCCGGCGGTGAGTCGTGTCCCGGAGGAACCACCGCTACCGCTACGGTTCGCGGTTTGGACCCAGACAAATGGAACGGTTTATCGGCGGGGCAGCCGCCGGAACCGTCTCGCTTGGCGCGCCTTCGTGCACCGTGACGAAGCCGCTTTCCAACAGGTCAACCTCGAGAAACTGGACGGTCCCCAGGCACGGTGACGCGGCGCCTGCGAGCCCCCAGGACCGGCATTCCACATAACTGTTGCACTGCGACGGTTCGTGCTATAGCCTACCGAGCAGTAGGACGCAGAACTGCAATGCTTTCTGGAGGAACGTAGCGATGACCGCAACAGCTCTCTACAACATCCCGCTGGGCGTTTGCACGCAGGACCCTGACCGCTGGACAACGACTCCTGATGATGAGGCCAAAGCGTTGTGTCGTGCTTGCCCCCGTCGCTGGCTGTGTGCTCGGGACGCGTGCGAGCTGTCGGGTGCGGAAGGGCTGTGGGCGGGGGTCGTGATTCCTGAAGCCGGCCGGGCACGGGCGTTTGCGTTGGGCCAACTGCGATCTCTGGCCGAGCGCCACGGATACCCAGTGCGCGAATCCGCGAAATCGGCATAGCCAGCTAGCCTCCGGGCCGCCGATTCGAGGGGTCAGCGGTGGGGGTAGTGATCGATGGGCCTGGCTGGTGTCGAAACAGCGCGAGAAATCAATTGATTTCTCGCGCTGTTATATGTTTGGCGTTTTCTTTTACGGCGGATTAGCACTTAACTCGGTTCGAATCGGAATACGGCAACCCGGCCCGCTAGAGCCTCGAATTCATCCGGGGTCCCATCGCGCACCATTCCCGAACGTTTAGCGAATCCCACGCCAACCGGAACTTTGATCGGAAACGCCCGCAGCACCGGGCGCGCTTCCTCGGGGGTGAGTTCGGTGATCCTGACCCGCCGGGATCGGCGCCCGCGGGCCAATGTTCCAGAGCCCGCAACCCTGGCATTTGCCGCCCAGTCGGCGCCGGGATAACCAGCCACCACGTACAGACCGCCGGCAAATTCGAACGGGGTCATCGGGGTGCTGCGCGGCCGGCCCGACGTACGGCCGGGCACCGTCAGCACCATTGCCGGGCCAGTTGCTATCCCGAGTTTCTGCACCGCCATCATCACCTTGTTCATGGGTTTGAGGTAGCGCGGCGGACGTGGATTGGACATGTCACGGTGCCTCTCTGTCTCGATCTGTTTGCTGAACAGGCCGCGGTGCTGGGACACCCACTGTGTGAAGGTGCGGGCCGACCGGCCGAGGATCTTTTCCACGTCGCGGGTGACCAGGGCGGGTTTGTCGAGCGTGTCGGCGAGCAGGGCTAGGTAGGCGTCGGCGAATTCGGCAGTAAAACCCAAGGCGATGAACTGCTGCCGTACAACGCCTGGAGGTAGCTCTCGGTATGCCAGCGGGCGATTCACGACGCCGCCGATAACCTCCACCGACTCTGTGTTAGTGAACGTCTGCGGACCAGTCAGCGGGATCTGCTGACCGACGAACTCCTCGGACAACAGTGCGCGCGCCGCGATCGCTGAGATGTCGCTATCGATGATTGGCACGCTGGACGCCCGGGCGTATGGCCCGGCCACCACATCACCGGCACGGATCTGCGTGGACCACAACCCGGCGAAGTTGGTGGCGAAAACCGCGGGCCGCAAGCTCACCCATGCCAGGCCCGAGTCGATGGCCAACTGTTCGACTTCCTTGTTGCGATCCCCACGAAATCGGGACGGCTGCCGCGAGAAGTCGTCGTCGGCGTTGATAGCCGACAGCGCAACCAGCTTGGTGACCCCGGCGCGCACCGATTGGGCCACCATGTTGGGCAGGGCGTCGATTTCTGGGCCTAGCGCGCGGGAATTGAGGAAGACCGCCGCCGCTCCCGGTAACGCGTCGTTCGCCGAGCCCAACACCTCCACGCCATCGGGAAACCCCGCGGTCTGTGGTGTTCGGGTGACGGCGCGCACGTGGGTGCCTGCGGCGCACAGTTTGGCGACGAGGGGGCGGCCCACATTGCCGGTCGCACCGGTTACCACGATCGTCATGGTCGGGCTCCTCTGTGTGCTTAAGCTCTAAACCTAGGACGGGCCAAAGGGTGGGAAAGTTACGGTTGGCAGAGGTAACTTTTCTCCGCGCCAGATCGTCGATGATTCATGGACCAATCGCAGGCACGTAGTGACCAAATCGGTGATGCTTGGCGCCGTCATCGTCCGTATCTGGTCAATCTCGGCTACCAAATGCTCGGTGATGTGGGTGGCGCGGAAGATGTTGCGCAAGAGGCCTTTCTGCGGCTCGCGCGGGTTGACCCGAACGAGATAGACGATATCCGCGGCTGGCTGACGGTGGTCACGAGCCGACTGTGTCTCGATCAGGTGCGCTCGGCGCGAACCCGCTATGAACGCCCGGGAGATTTCGGCCAGGAGGCCATGTTTGACGACTTGCGGTCACTGGACCCAGCCGACCAGGTCACGCTCGACGACGAGATTCGCACCGCGCTACTAGAAGTCCTACGCAGGCTCAGTCCCGCTGAACGAGTGGCCTTCGTGCTGCACGACGTGTTTGGGGTCCCGTTCGACAGCATCGCCGAAACCGTGGGCCGCCCCGTTGGGACCTGCCGCCAGCTGGCCCGGCGCGCGCGGGCCAAGTTCACTGAGGCACAGCCGAAGGCGCAACCGAAGCCGAGCGAGGTGGCCTCTGCCGAGCATCAGCTCGTCACCGAGAAGTTCATCACCGCATGCGCCAACGGCGATCTCGCGGCGTTGACCGCTGTCTTGGATCCGACGGTCTGGGGAGTGGGCACAGTTCTCGCGGACCCGGCACCGCCTCCGCAGGTTAACCACGGGCCGCATGCCGTGGCTACCAACCTGCTGCGCTATCTGGGGCCAGGAGTGACACTGGTCAACAGCCCGGTCGGGCTGGGGGCACGCCCCCGCGAGCGGGATGTACCCCTACCCGCTTGCGGGGGACCGGCGATGCTGGCCTTCGCGGAGCGGCGGCTGTTCGCTGTCATTGTGCTGACGGTCCGCGACTACCTCGTCTGCAAGATCGAGGCGACCGCCGACCCGGCAGCGCGGGCCGCGGCGGTCCCGGAGACTCGTGGGGGGCTCGCCCACGGTTAATGCGAAGATGCCGGTGCCGCGGTGAACGGAGGTGACGCATGCGCTTGCGCTGCGTGCTGCAAGAAAACGTGCACGCGCCCCCGCTCAGGTGTGGCAGTTGTTGGTTGATGTGGCGGGCTGGCCGGCCTGGACGGAGTTGATGCGTGAGATAAAGCGCCTGGAAGACGGTCCATTGACGGTGGGCAGCCGATCTCGCGTGATTCAGCCGAAGGGTCGATCGATGGTGTGGACGGTCACCGAACTCGAGCCGCTGCGGGTGTTCACTTTGGTTCCTGATCGATAAGCCCCACCGACCAGCCACCAACGCCGGATGCGCAACCAGTGTCTGTCCAGTATCGTTCACCGGCCGGTTCGCTGCGCGATGGTGCGCCACTAAAGCCGCCTTAGCAGCCGCCTTTAGACTCTTATTAGTATTGTGCAAACTCAGCGGCGGCGCACCGGGGCGCCGCCGCAACTTCTTCGCCATGTCTTGCGCGCGGGTGTGGGTGATTCCGGTGGCATTTCTGCCACGCTTTATCCCGGGTTGGCCCGCCGGCGTGGTGGAGGTCTGGGACCTCGACGGTCGTGGTGGCGGACGCTCAATCGGAGTCTCAGCAAACTTGTTTAAGCGGATGATGTGGCCAGCGGTCGGGCGCGATTCGGGCGGCCACGGGCAGATCGCCGGCCGCTGCGCGGCATGTCGCAATGGGGTTGATCGCCTGTCGCGACGAATTTACGCTGCCGTCCGTCGGCAGGTTAGTATTAGGAAAGTTGGCATGTCAGGCGGTTTTTGTCATATCGTTTTACGACTTGTCGAGACCGGTCACAGGGCCACCGTTCAGCGTTGCACGGACGGATAGCCAATCGGATTATCTCCGCCTGACGGGCAGCCTATCGACAAGGCGGAAGGAGTCGGGCCCGCAACTTCCGGGCGGGGCTCCGTCGGAGCCGCTGATGAGGGCCGCGCAGAACGTTCTGGTGAAGGGTTAGGTAGGGAATGACGGCCAAGCGCTCGGGCTCCCAAGGGCTGTATAACCCCGCGTTCGAGCACGATTCGTGCGGAGTAGCCATGGTCGTCGACATGCATGGCCGCCGTACCCGCGACATTGTGGACAAGGCGATCACCGCGCTGCTCAACCTTGAACATCGTGGTGCGCAGGGCGCCGAGCCGCGCAGTGGTGACGGCGCAGGCATCCTTATTCAGGTCCCGGACGCATTCCTGCGGGCGGTCGTGGATTTTGAGCTGCCCGCCACGGGCAGCTACGCCACCGGCATCGCGTTTTTGCCGCAGTCATCCAAAGACGCCGCGGCTGCCTGCGCCGCGGTGGAGAAGATCGCAGAGGCTGAGGGGCTGCATGTCCTGGGCTGGCGAAATGTGCCCACCGACGATTCGTCGCTAGGTGCGTTATCCCGCGATGCGATGCCCACCTTCCGGCAGGTGTTCATGGCGGGGGCCACCGGCCTGACGCTAGAACGCCGCGCCTACGTGATCCGCAAACGTGCCGAGCACGAACTCGGCACCAAAGGCCCCGGCCAGGACGGGCCGGGCCGCGAAACCGTCTACTTCCCAAGTCTGTCGAGCCAGACGTTCGTCTACAAGGGCATGCTCACCACCCCGCAGCTCAAGGCGTTCTACCTGGACCTGCAAGATGAGCGGCTGACCAGTGCACTGGGCATCGTGCACTCCCGGTTCTCCACCAATACCTTCCCGTCCTGGCCGCTCGCGCATCCTTTCCGGCGCATCGCCCACAACGGTGAGATCAACACCGTCACGGGCAACGAGAACTGGATGCGGGCCCGTGAGGCGTTGATGAAGACCGACATCTTCGGGTCGAAAGCTGACATGGAGAAGCTGTTCCCGATCTGCACCCCAGGCGCCTCCGATACTGCGCGCTTTGATGAGGCGCTCGAGCTGCTGCACCTGGGCGGGCGCAGCCTGGCCCACGCGGTGCTGATGATGATCCCCGAGGCTTGGGAACGCCACGCGTCGATGGACCCCGCGCGACGGGCGTTTTACCAGTACCACGCCTCGTTGATGGAGCCATGGGACGGCCCGGCCTCGATGACATTCACCGACGGCGTTGTGGTGGGCGCCGTGCTCGACCGCAACGGTTTGCGCCCGTCGCGGATCTGGATCACCGACGACGGCTTGGTGGTGATGGCTTCGGAGGCCGGCGTGTTGGATCTGGACCCGTCGAGGGTGGTCCGCCGGATGCGGCTGCAGCCGGGCCGGATGTTTCTGGTGGACACCGCGCAGGGCCGCATCGTCTCTGACGAGGAGATCAAGGCGGAGCTGGCGGCCGAGCACCCTTACCAGGAATGGCTCGACAAGTGGCTGGTCCCGATCGAGAAGTTGCCGGCGGGAAAATCCATGCGGATGCCTCATGATCGACTTGTCATGCGGCAGTTGGCTTTTGGCTATACCTACGAAGAACTCAACCTGCTGGTGGCTCCGATGGTCCGCACCGGCGCCGAGCCGATCGGATCGATGGGCACCGATACCCCGGTGGCCGTGCTGTCGCAGCGTCCGCGGATGCTTTACGACTACTTCCACCAGCTGTTCGCTCAGGTGACCAACCCGCCGTTGGACGCCATTCGCGAGGAGGTGGTGACCAGCCTGCAGGGCACCACGGGCGGAGAGCGTGACCTGCTCTCCCCGGACGAGTACTCGTGCCACCAGATCGTGCTACAACAGCCGATTCTGCGGAACTATGAGCTGGCCAAGCTGATCCATCTCGACCCCGCCGCCTTGGTCAATGGGCGTCCGCACGGCATGCGGTCCAAGGTGATTCGCTGTCTGTACCCGGTTGCTGAGGGCGGTGCCGGGCTGGCCGCTGCCCTGGAGGAGGTACGCGCGCAGGCCTCAGCGGCCATCGCCGACGGTGCACGGATGATCATCTTGTCCGACCGCGATTCCAGCGAAGAGATGGCGCCGATACCGTCGCTGCTCGCTGTTGCGGGGGTGCACCACCATTTGGTGCGTGACCGCACCCGCACCCATGTGGGTCTAGTGGTGGAATCCGGTGACGCCCGCGAGGTCCACCACATGGCAGCGTTGATCGGCTTCGGCGCGGCGGCGGTCAACCCCTACCTGGTGTTCGAGTCGATCGAGGATATGCTCGACAGGGGTGTCATCGATGGGATAGACCGCAAGACGGCGTTGAACAACTACATCAAGGCCGCTGGCAAAGGTGTGCTGAAAGTAATGTCCAAGATGGGCATTTCGACACTGGCCTCCTACACTGGTGCGCAACTGTTCCAGGCGGTCGGCATCTGTCAGGACGTGCTGGACGAATACTTCAGCGGGCTGAGCTGCCCAACCGGTGGAATCACCCTCGAGGACATCGCTGCTGACGTCGCAGTCCGCCACCGGCTGGCCTACCTGGACCGGCCGGACGAACGCGCGCATCGCGAACTCGAAGTCGGCGGGGAATACCAGTGGCGCCGGGAAGGCGAATACCACCTGTTCAACCCGGAGACTGTCTTTAAGCTGCAGCACGCCACGCGCAGCGGGCAGTACAAGATCTTCAAGGAGTACACCCGCCTCGTTGATGACCAGAGCGAGCGGATGGCTTCGCTGCGTGGACTACTCAAATTCCGCGCGGGTGTGCGCCCCCCGATTCCGCTGGATGAAGTCGAGCCCGCCAGTGAAATCGTTAAACGCTTCTCGACGGGGGCGATGAGCTACGGCTCGATTTCCGCTGAGGCGCACGAGACCCTTGCCATTGCAATGAACCGCCTGGGCGGCCGATCAAACAGCGGTGAAGGCGGCGAGGACGGCAACCGATTTGAGCCCGATCCCAACGGGGATTGGCGACGTAGCGCTATCAAACAGGTCGCCTCTGCGCGGTTCGGGGTGACCTCGCACTACTTGACGAACTGCACCGACATCCAGATCAAGATGGCGCAAGGCGCGAAACCCGGTGAAGGGGGCCAACTTCCCGGGCACAAGGTGTACCCGTGGGTTGCTAAGGTCCGGCACTCCACCCCCGGTGTCGGCCTGATCTCACCCCCACCGCACCACGACATTTACTCCATCGAAGATCTGGCGCAGCTGATCCACGATCTGAAAAACGCGAACCCGTCGGCGAGGGTGCACGTCAAGCTCGTCTCCGAGAACGGGGTGGGCACGGTGGCTGCGGGGGTATCCAAGGCGCACGCTGACGTGGTCCTGATCTCGGGGCACGACGGCGGTACCGGAGCGACCCCGCTGACATCGATGAAACACGCGGGTGCGCCATGGGAGCTAGGACTGGCCGAGACCCAACAGACATTGCTGCTCAACGGATTACGCGACCGAATCGTGGTCCAGGTAGACGGTCAACTCAAGACAGGTCGCGACGTGATGATCGCGGCGCTGCTCGGCGCCGAGGAATTCGGCTTCGCCACGGCCCCACTGGTGGTCGCTGGCTGCATCATGATGCGGGTATGCCACCTAGACACCTGCCCGGTTGGCGTGGCCACTCAGAATCCGGTGTTGCGCGAGCGGTTCACCGGCAAGCCGGAGTTCGTCGAGAACTTCTTCATGTTCATCGCCGAAGAAGTCCGGGAATACATGGCGCAGCTAGGCTTCCGCACGTTCAATGAGGCGGTCGGCCAGGTGGGCGCGCTGGATGCGACGCTGGCGCGGGCGCATTGGAAGGCGCACAGGCTCGATCTGACACCGGTGTTGCACGAGCCGGAGTCGGCGTTCATGAACCAGGACCTGTACTGCAGCTCGCGCCAGGACCATGGTCTGGACAAGGCGCTCGATCAGCAGTTGATCGTGATGAGCAGGGAAGCGCTGGATTCCGGCAAGCCGGTTAGGTTCTCCACGACCATCGGCAACGTCAACCGCACGGTAGGCACCATGCTCGGCCATGAGCTAACGAAAGCTTATGGTGACCAAGGCCTTCCGGACGGAACCATCGACATCACATTCGAGGGATCCGCGGGCAACAGCTTTGGCGCCTTCGTGCCCAAAGGGATTACGTTGCGTGTCTATGGCGATGCCAACGACTATGTCGGCAAGGGCCTATCCGGTGGCCGAATTGTGGTGCGGCCGTCTGACAATGCGCCGTCGGACTACGTTGCCGAGGACAACATCATCGGCGGCAACGTGATTCTGTTCGGTGCCACCAGTGGGGAAGTTTACTTGCGCGGGGTGGTCGGCGAGCGGTTCGCGGTTCGCAACTCCGGGGCCCATGCGGTGGTCGAGGGCGTTGGTGATCACGGTTGTGAATACATGACCGGCGGCAAGGCGGTCATTCTTGGCCACACCGGCCGTAACTTCGCGGCCGGCATGTCCGGCGGTGCGGCTTATGTCTACGACCCCGACGGCGAACTACCGGCCAACTTGAACTTCGAAATGGTCGAACTCGAGACCCTTGACTCCGATGACGCGGACTGGCTGCATGGCACCATCCAGGCGCATGTCGACGCTACTGATTCCGCTGTCGGCCAGCGGATCCTGACCAACTGGTCCGAGCAGCAACGACACTTCGTCAAGGTGATGCCGAAGGACTACAAGCGGGTGTTGCAGGCGATCGCGTTAGCCGAACGCGACGGTGTGGATGTCGACAAGGCGATCATGGCGGCGGCACATGGCTGATCCGACTGGCTTTTTGAAATACACGCAGCGAAAATTGCCGAAGCGACGGCCCGTCCCGCTACGGCTGCGCGATTGGAACGAGGTCTACGAGGACTTCGATAAAGAGACCTTGCGGCATCAGGCGACCCGTTGCATGGACTGCGGTATTCCGTTCTGTCACAACGGGTGTCCGCTGGGCAACTTGATCCCGGAATGGAACGACTTGGTGCGTCGGGGCCGTTGGCGCGACGCGATTGAACGGCTACACGCCACAAACAACTTTCCCGACTTCACCGGCCGGCTATGTCCGGCGCCGTGCGAGCCGGCGTGTGTGCTCGGCATCAATCAGGATCCGGTGACGATCAAGCAGATCGAGCTGGAGATCATCGACAAGGCCTTCGACGAAGGGTGGGTGCAACCACTGCCGCCACAGCAGCTGACCGGTAAGACGGTCGCCGTGGTGGGTTCGGGGCCAGCTGGACTTGCTGCTGCCCAACAACTCACCCGTGCGGGTCATCGCGTGACGGTCTTTGAACGCGACGACCGCATCGGTGGGCTGCTGCGGTACGGAATCCCGGAATTCAAGATGGAAAAGCGCCACCTCGACCGGCGGCTAGACCAGATGCGGGCTGAGGGCACCGAATTTCGGCCCGGCGTCAACGTCGGAGTTGACATCACCGCCGAGCAGCTGTGTGCTGATTTCGATGCGGTGGTGTTGGCCGGCGGTGCGACCGCCTGGCGCGAGCTGTCCATCCCGGGACGCGAGTTGGACGGCGTCCACCAGGCGATGGAGTTCCTGCCGTGGGCCAACCGGGTAGCAGCGGGGGACCTGGACGACACTGTCCTCGGCGACGACGGGGAGCCGCCGATCACCGCCAAGGGCAAGAAGGTGGTCATCATCGGCGGCGGCGACACCGGGGCGGACTGCTTGGGCACGGTGCACCGGCAAGGTGCGATCAAGGTGCATCAGTTCGAGATCATGCCGCGTCCGCCGGATACCCGCGCCGCATCCACGCCGTGGCCAACTTACCCACTGGTGTACCGGGTATCGGCGGCGCACGAAGAGGGCGGCGAGCGAGTGTTCTCGGTTAACACCGAGGAGTTCGTCGGCAAGGACGGGCGGGTGTGCGCGCTCAAGGCTCATGAAGTGACCATGCAAGACGGCAAGTTCGTCAAGGTTGAGAACTCCGATTTCGAGCTCGAGGCCGATCTGGTGTTGCTCGCGATGGGATTCGTTGGCCCGGAAAAGCCGGGCCTGCTCACCGACCTCGGGGTGAAGTTCACCGACCGCGGCAACGTCGCCCGCGGCGCCGACTTCGATACTTCGGTTCCCGGCGTCTTCGTTGCGGGCGACATGGGACGCGGCCAGTCGTTGATCGTTTGGGCGATAGCCGAGGGCCGGGCTGCCGCGGCGGGCGTCGACCGGTTTTTGATGGGCGCAACCGCGTTGCCGGCACCCGTCAAGCCGACGGCCGCACCGCTTCAGTAGCCACATCAGTCACACGAGAAACAGGCGTATAATCTCTCGGCGGGTCTTCCGCCGTTTGCCAGATAACGGGTGTCTAATCGTCTATTGTGGGCTTCGTCACACAATAGGTCACGGTGGAGTCCGCCTGAACGGACCGATCGCAGGAGTGATCACTGTGCATATCAAACCAGTACCTCGGTCACGGGTGGGGCGAATTGCCTGGTCATGGCTTCGTCACCCGGTGAAGAGTCGTGAGTTTCCGGCCAAACACGAGCGTCTGGTAACCGCTGAAGAGCTACAGCTCCTCGGCGTATGACCATCCGCGTGCTGCCCCTGCACGTGTACAAAATGTTTGCTCAGCTTTATCGAGTTGTTATCTGGGCGATACCACCGCGGATCGCATCGCTATGGGCGACTACGGTGCGGGTCGCCACAGCCCCGAATCGCGGATCGCCTCTGCCAGCGGTTCCAAGATGGCGGGGTCGTGCGGCGGGGCGATGTAGACGATGCCGAGGTCCAGACCTTCGGCCGCCAGCGCGGCCGCGCTCTCGACGATCTGCCCGTAGTTGCGTTCTGGTTCCAGTCGAAGGTGGGCTGACAACGTGATCTCTTTCGGGTCACGTCCGATGTCTGCGCAGTGGGCGGCCAGTACGTCTCGCTTGTGCGCGAACACCTCGGGTGGGCCGCCGACAAAGTTCCAGTGCTGGGCATAGCGCGCGGTGATCCGCAAGGTGCGTTTCTCTCCGCTGCCGCCGATGCAGATTGGTGGGTGCGGGCGCTGCGGGCCTTTGGGCTCGTTGCGGGCCGCGTTGAGCTGGTAGTACTTGCCGTCGAAGTTGGTTTCTTCTTGGCTCAGCAGGCTGGTCAATACCTGGCAAGCTTCCTCGAACCGGTCGAAGCGGTCCTTGATGGTGCCCAACTCGATGCCGTATGCGTCGGATTCCTGTTCGTTCCAGCCGGCGCCGATCCCCAGCTCGAGTCGTCCGTTGGAAATGACGTCTAGCGCGGCGGCCATATTGGCCAGCACTGCGGGGTGGCGGTAATGAATTCCAGTGACCAGTGTGCCCAGGCGCAGCCGAGTGGTGGCCTGCGCGAGCGCGGTCAGCGTGGTCCAGCCCTCCAGGCACGGCCCATCGCTGTCGGTGAAGATCGGATAGAAGTGGTCGAAGGTCCACCCGGACTCGAATACTTCGATGTCGTCTGCTGCCCGCCAGACGGCCAGCATCTGGGCCCAGGTGGTGTGTTGCGGCGAGGTCTTAAAGGCGAAGCGCATGTGTCCGACGGTAGTCGTCGACATCGCGTATTGGACGGCACACTGATGTTATGGATCCGGTAATCGCACTGCGGCAGATTGCCTACTACAAGGACCGGAGCCGCCACGACCCCAGACGCGTGATGGCCTATCGCAACGCCGCCGACATCGTCGAGCGCCTTGACGACGCCGCACGCGAGCGTCACGGCCAGGCCAACAGCTGGCAGACGCTGCCGGGCATCGGACCCAAGACCGCGAAGGTCATCGCCCAAGCCTGGGCCGGCCGCGAACCCGACCTTTTGATCGAATTGCGTTCTACTGCAGACGACCTCGGTGGTGGTGATATCCGGGTTGCGTTGCGTGGGGATTTGCATCTGCATTCGAACTGGTCGGACGGGTCGGCACCGATCGAGGAGATGTTGGCCACCGCGTCAGCGCTGGGCCATGAGTACTGTGCGTTGACCGACCACTCGCCGCGGCTCACCGTCGCCAACGGGTTGTCGGCGGAGCGGTTGCGTAGACAGCTCGACGTAATCGACGGTCTGCGTGACAAGTTCGCGCCGATGCAGATTCTCGCCGGCATCGAGGTCGACATCCTCGACGACGGCAGCCTAGACCAGGAACCTGAGCTGCTGGAGCGCCTCGATGTCGTGGTGGCCAGCGTGCATTCGAAGCTGTCCATGGAATCGGCCTCGATGACCCGCCGCATGGTGCGCGCCGTCTGCAACGGCCACGTCGACGTGCTGGGACACTGCACCGGCCGACTGGTCGCTGGTGACCGCGGTATCCGGCCCGAATCGAAGTTCGACGCCGAGGCGGTATTCACCGCATGCCGTGATCACGGCACCGCGGTGGAAATCAACTCCCGTCCCGAGCGTCGCGACCCGCCCACCCGGCTGCTGAAGTTGGCGCTGGACATCGGATGCGTGTTCAGCATCGATACTGATGCGCACGCGCCCGGACAGCTGGATTTCCTTGGTTATGGCGCCCAGCGCGCGGTGGATATGGGCGTTCCCGCCGACCGGATCGTCAACACCTGGCCGGCTGAGCGGCTGCTGGAGTGGACGGGATCAGTCGGGTAGATGCGGCATCTCGAGAAAGTCACCCGAGGCCAGCCGGCTATCGTGGTGTGACGGATGGCTGCTAGCGGGCTTCGCCGTAGATACTGCAGACCCAGATGTGCACCAGGGTGTCGAGCACCCGGGACTCCGGGACGTAAGGCTGTTCGGCGGTGAACGAGGCAAACAGCGCCCGCTCGTTCATCAGGTTGAGCGCGGTGGCCAATTCCGTGGCGGGCAGGGTGTCTGGCGCCGCGCCGCGTTCGCGTTCGGCCTCGATCACGGCGGCGGTGTAGGCGATCCATTTCTGCATGAACGTCGACCACAATTCCCGGACCTCGGCATTGTCTCTGGCGACTTGGCCCGCGCGGGTCACTGCCTTGTGGGACCCGAAGGTTTCGAAGAACACGTTGATCCCGGTGCGCCACCTATTGTCGCGTTCGGCATCTGGATTCTCGATGAGGGTTTCGAGGGCAGCGTCCGCCTCGTTGAACACCCGGTCCAGCAGTGTCAGCAGCACAGCTTCCTTGGAAGCGAAATAGAAGTAGAACGTCGGCCGCGAGATCCCGGCGCCTTTGGCCAAATCATCGACCGAGATGTCGGTCAGCGGTCGGTCCTTGAGAAGTTGCTCAGCGGTGGCGAGGATCGCCAGTTCACGGTCGTCGCCGGACGGGCGTGTGCTGCGCCGACCCCGGCTCTGCGAAGTCTGGCCGGCAGTGGATGTGGTCACGACAGGTAGCTTACTCTAAGTCGAGAATCTCGACGTAATGTTGACGACTTCGACGCAGCGTTGATAGCCTGGCTGTCATGACTGAGATCGAGTACCTGGATGTCGTCATCGTGGGCGCCGGTATCTCCGGCGTGAGCGCGGCCTGGCACCTGCAGGATCGGTGTCCGACCAAGAGCTATGCCATCCTGGAAAAGCGCGACGCCATGGGCGGCACCTGGGACTTGTTTCGGTACCCCGGCATTCGTTCCGACTCCGACATGTACACGCTGGGTTTCCGCTTTCGCCCCTGGACTGAGTGCCAAGCGATTGCCGACGGCAAGCCCATCCTCGAATACGTCAAGAGCACCGCGGCCATGCACGGCATCGACCAGCACATCCGGCTTAACCACAAAGTCACCAGCGCCGACTGGTCGAGCGTGGAGAACCGCTGGACCGTGCAGGTTGAAAGCAACGGCACGCCAAGCACGATCTCCTGTTCATTCCTGTTTTTGTGCAGCGGTTACTACAACTACGAGCAGGGCTATGCGCCGACCTTCCGTGGCTCGGAGGACTTCACTGGCCCGATCATCCATCCGCAGCACTGGCCGGAGGATCTCGATTACGCCGACAAGAACATCGTCGTGATCGGAAGCGGCGCCACTGCAGTCACTTTGGTTCCGGCGCTTGCGAATTCGGGCGCTAAGCACGTCACAATGCTGCAGCGCTCACCCACCTACATCGTCTCTCAACCGGCCAAAGACAAGATTGCCGCCAGGCTCAATCGGTGGCTACCCGACCAGTACGCGTACACCGCGGCCCGCTGGAAGAACATCCTGCGGCAATCGGCGCTGTACGGGGCCTGTCAGAAATGGCCGCAGCGGATGCGAAACATCCTGTTGGGCTACGTGGCGCGCCAGCTTCCCGAGGGCTATGACGTGCAGAAGCACTTCGGTCCGCACTACAACCCGTGGGAGCAGCGGCTGTGCTTGGTACCTAACGGTGACTTGTTCCGAGCCATTCGCAAGGGGAAGGCCGATGTGGTCACCGATACCATTGACCGGTTTACCCCGACCGGCATCCGGCTCAAGTCGGGGATCGAGTTGCCGGCTGACATCATCATCACCGCAACCGGATTGAACCTGCAGCTGTTTGGTGGCGCAACCGCAACCGTCGACGGACAGCCGGTGGATCTCACCAAGACGATGGCGTACAAGGGCATGATGCTGTCGGGCTTGCCCAATATGGCTTATACGGTGGGATACACCAATGCGTCGTGGACGCTGAAGGCAGACCTGGTGTCGGAATTCGTCTGTCGGCTGTTAAATTACATGGACGCCAACGGTTTTGACACCGTGGTGGTCGAGCATCCGGGTTCCGACGTCGAAGAGCGGCCGTTCATGGATTTCACTCCCGGTTACGTGCTGCGCTCACTCGACGAGTTGCCCAAGCAAGGCTCCCGCACGCCGTGGCGGTTAAACCAGAACTACCTGCGTGACATCCGCCTGATCCGGCGCGGCAAGATCGCCGACGAAGGTCTCCGGTTCACGAAAAAGCCTGCCCCCGTTGCGGTGTAGTGGCGATCGCGAGTGCGGTGGAGCCGGATGAAGCGGGTCGCCACCATGTGGTGTAGTGGCGATCGCGAGTGCGGTGGAGCCGGATGAAGCGGGTCGCCACCATCCAGCCGTAGTAGCGGAGCGGGGTCACTACAGCTAGACGACGACAATGCCGTCGTCGTCGCTGTAGGCGACTTCTCCCGGCACAAACGTCACACCACCCAGGCTGACTTCGACGTCGCGTTCCCCGGCGCCGGTCTTGGTGCTCTTGCGAGGGTTGGTGCCCAGCGCTTTGATGCCGATGTCGATGCCGCGCAGCGTGGCCGCGTCTCGCACCGCGCCATTGACGACCAGGCCGGCCCAACCGTTGGAGCGGGCCAATTCGGCGATCACGTCACCGACCAAGGCGGTGTGCAGGGAACCAGCGCCGTCGATCACCAGCACCCCGCCCGCACCCGGCTGGGAGAGCACCGATTTGAGTAACGCATTGTCCTGGAAACAACGGACGGTACTGATCGGGCCGGCGAACTCCGAGCGGCCGCCGAACTGGCGGAACTGAAGGTCGCAGCTGCGCACGTCGGCCCCGATGCTGTCGACGAGGTCGGCGGTTGGCCGAAATGACACGGTCACTTCTGACATGCTGGTCTGTGGTAGCGGTCAGCGACGTCGCAGTTGGCGGATCAGCAGCAGGGCCAGCAGGCAGAGCGCCAGCGCGATCACCAGGGGCACCGGCGAATTGCTCGCTTCCGGCCTCTCGGCGCCGTTGGCGACTGGGTTGCTGGCGCCCTCTACGGCTGACTTCGCTTGTGCCGCAGCGTTCTTAGCAGCATCAAGTTGCCCGTTGGTTTCGATCCGCTGTTGCAGACCGAGCGGCTGGTCGGCCGCCTGCGGTGGCGTGGGGCCAGGGCCTTTAGGTGGCGCTTTTTTGGCGGGTGCCTTTTTGGCCGGCGCTTTTTTCGCGGGTGCCTTTTGGGCAGGCGGTTTAGCGGCCTTGGCGGGTGCTTTCTTGGCCGGCGGTGTCGACGTTCCGTCGGGTTCGCTGTTAGGTGGATCTTGCGGGTCTGCCATGCGGCCGCTCCTCTACAGCTTTCTCGTCACATATCAAGGTCGCAGAATGCTCGGGTCCCATCATGCCAGCAAATGCTCGGGCGTATCGGCTATCAGGCCCGTCACGGCCTGCGCCGCACCGCCCACAGTGCCCCTGCAGCGACGAGCGCCACGGTCACCACCCCAAACACCCAGTCCGGGATATCGCTGCCAGCATCGGTTGCCGCGGCTGTGGGTCCGGGTGTGCCGGTGCCGGGTGTCGTCCGTCGAAATGACCACGACCCGGAAACCACCGGGCCATCGGCGGATCTCACCCGGTAGTGCGCCGGGCAACTGCTGGTCGGCCCCTGCGGTCGCACACTGACGCTGGTGACCACGCCCGGCACGGTCGGCTCGCCGGTAGACCGCACGTTGCCATCGGGCCTGACGACCGTCATCTGGGCAATCAGGGACGTGGTCAACGCCAGGGCGGCCAGCAACAGGCCGACCCACGTCGTGATACGTACCAAGGGGGACATGTCAGGTCGCTGCTTCCCGGGTCGAGCGCGTTATGGACCGGCGGTCAGCTGTGGCCGCGGTCAGGTCAACCCCAGCCGTGCCATCAGGTCCGCCTCGATGCCGTCGAGTTGCGATGAGATCGCGGAGTGCGCCGCCCGGCGACGCGTGGCCGGCATATTCTCCGCGGCGGCGACAGCCGCCGAAAGATCAGTGAGCCGTTCGGTGATCGCGGAGACGAACTGCTTGGTCTCGGCGTCTTTCGGTTTTTTCTCTTGCACCACCAGCAACGATTGCTCGGACCCGGCGATGCGCGCCGACAGCCGCGCGCCGGGTCCGGAGAACTGGCCGATCTGAGCTAGCGGAATGCCGAGCTGATCCGCCCGACGCTGGTCGATCAGCGCGCGGGCGGCCATGGCTGCGCGGTATATCAACGGCGTCAGGATCGGGGCCAGCAGCCGAGACACCGTCAGCACCCGGCGGATTCGAGTCGGCGATAGCAACGTGCCCTCCTTGGCGGCCTTGAGCTCTGTCTCGGCGACTTTTAGCGCCGCGCGGTCGCTGTCCCGCTGGGCTTTCAGTTGGGCCTTGAGGGCCTTGTCGGTAGCGCGCTGGGCGTTCCTCAGACGGCGAGCCTCGTTTTTGGCGGCCAGCCGGGCCTCAAGTTTGGCGCGGGCCTTGATCGCACGGGCTTCGGCGCGACGCGTCGCGCGACTCTTTCGCTTGCGGAACAGGCCCATTCCCGCACCGCCTCTCGGTATCTCGTGGACTATCGCTGTGCGTGTGCGCGAGCGGTCAGCCAACCCTAATCGGAATGAGCCGACGGCAGATCGCCAGGTCGCGCTGGAACGCAGGACAGCACGCAACGACAGCCCGGTCGGTGAGCTCCCGGGGGTGAGCGCCGCGCCGTCCGCTCAGCTGACCTAAACGTCAAGATGCTCGGCGCGCCGTAGCTCGTCGACCCGATCCACGATGTCCTGCTGGGCTTGAGCGGACAACCCGACGGTCCGCATCGCGATCCGGCGCACGCCTTCGTCGCGCATGGTGGTCAGCCACGCCAATTCTTGGTCGAGTTTTTCGTAGTACTCGTCGTCGGTGAAATAGGCCGATTTGATGCGGAAGAAGTTGGCCAGGGCGGCCATCGTTGCTGACGACGGGTTCGTGCGGTTGCCGGAGCGTAGCTGTGACAGGTAAGGAGCCGACATGGTGATGCCTTCCGCCTTGAGCGCCGCGATTACCTCGGCGGAGGTGTGCGGCCCGCGCCCGGGTGGATACACCGTGTCGAACAGGCGGTTTAGGCGGGCAGCGAATGTCGTGCTCATCGATATGACCTCCACCGAGCTGAAAGAACGACCGGTCGTCAATAAGTATTTGCTGATCATGGTAGCTACAGTTCTGTTCCCAACCAAGTGCAAACCTAAATGGATTCCATAATGGTGTTTCAAGTGGGCAGCGACACAACCCCTGCAGAGCATGCAACTGAGACGCTGAGATGTCCACAAGGTGAACAGAATTCACAGGTTATCCGCAGAAATGACCTCGAGAACTTGCGCGGTAGTTACTCTCCCTCTTGATCGGTGCGGGCTGCGGGCAGACCGTGGGGAGCGAATATACTTGACACCCGGCAATCAACAGCCAACAAGAGTTTGCTAAGAATTGCCTTTGCTGCCTGGCCTCAGCCAGTCGGCTTCGAACTGGCTGGAGATGGGCTTAGCAGACCTGGCCACCGCTGCGTTACTCCCGGCGGGGACGGTCAGACGCGGCAGGGAGATTGGCTGGGGTGCCGACGGCATCGCTGATGGCGCCCCGTGGTCGCCCAGCGATTGCTGCCCTTGTTCGGCGCCGACGCAGAGTTTGCGACGTCCCCACAATTGCCGCCGCCAGCGCCACCGCCGCGGTCACGCCGATCGCCACCGGCCGCCATCCCAGCGCGCTGTCCAGCAGCATCCACAAGCCGAACAATAGGAACAGCAGGCTCGCCAGCACGTGCAGCAACTGCTCGGGCAGCCGCTGGTGCAGCAGTATCCCCACACCGATCGCCAGGCCGTCAGCCATAACCATGCCTACGGTGGTGCCGATCCACACGCCGGCCCAGTTGTGGTCGCTGGCCAATGTCACCGTCGCCAACGTCGTCTTGTCGCTCATCTCGGCGAGCACGAATGACGACACCACGGTGAGCAGCGCGAATCGCGGTTCTCGGGTAGTCAACACGCCGCCTTGGTTGGCTGCGCCCTCCCGCCAGGCCCACACCGCAAAAACAAAGAAAGCGGCCGCAGACAAAAAGGCCATCGGGCGTGCCGGCAGCGTTGCGCCCAGGAAATGGCCGATCGACACCGATACCCCGTGCACCATGAACGCGGCGATCGCCACCCCGGTCAACACCACCCACCATCGGTAGCGCAGCGCGTAGGTCAGGGCGATCAGCTGAGATCTGTCACCGAGTTCGGCAAGAAAGACCACCCCGAGACTGAGTAGCGTGGCGGCGAGCATGGAAAACGACCTTTCGACGCGTCGTCGACAACCATTCAGTCATCGAACATCGGTCGAAGGTCTCGCCCACCGGATTTGACCGGTTCGCCGGCCGGGCTGTCTGCCAGTATGTCGACTCGACGATTCGGGGCTACTCCCCTTCGCTAACGCCCTCAGGCTAGCGGCCAAATCCGGTGGGCGCTAGCAAGGCGATGAAGTTCGGGCACCCGTATTCCGTGATTCGGTGCCCGAACCATTTCGTTTGAATTTCCTTATGCGGCAAGCAACATTGCCAGAATCGCGGTGTCGGGATGGCTGATCGGATCGACGCCGACGCGGCTCACCATCGAGGTGATGGTGCCGTCGGCTTCTGCCTCCACCCAAGCCGCCCGGTGCTCCAATCCCAGATACGGCAAGCCCGGCAGCAGTACGCATCCCGACGCTGCCCCCGTGCATTCCGGCAATGACGGCATCGTTTCTGAGGGCGGATGCAGCATCAGCAATGCGGGCGGCTGGTGCTCTGCGAAATATCCTGGCTGGATCGCTGATTCGCCAAAGACTGTGCCCTCGGCCAGCACCAGGCCGACGGTGCCCGGTTCGGGTTCGTCAGGCAACTCTTCGCGGGCACCAAAGACAGTTGTGGTGGACAGCAGTCCCGGTAATGACGCGACCCGTACCGCGACCATCAACAGCTGCGCCCACTCTTTCGTCGAATCAGGCCAACGCCCTGAGATCACAAACCCTTTCAGGGCACCACGCGAATGGAAGGGGGCAACCCCTATAGGCAGATCTGACCCTGTTTCCATCTTGCCCTCCGCCGGACCTTCTCAATCCTCCGTCCGAGTAACCACACTGGTTCGAGTAATTCAGCATGCCTTCGGTTTCGGCGGCGTGCAACTCGACACTGCCACCGTGCTCGCGTTTACCAAGTATCCGAATTAAACGGTGGATAAAAGCAAGGGCGCCGCGCGGTTCGCGCGACGCCCCTGCTGGGGTGAAGCCCCGGATAGATTGAGTCAGCCGAATATCAACCCCTGTGTCTTAGACGTTGCGGCCGCGTAACGCGACTGCACATCCGCCCAGTTGACGACATTCCAGAACGCCTTGACGTAATCCGCCTTGACGTTCTTGTACTGCAGGTAGAAAGCGTGTTCCCACATGTCGACCTGCAACAGGGGAATGATGCCGAGTGGGACATTGGCCTGTTGGTCATACAGCTGGAACGTCAGCAGCTTGCCGCCGAGCGTGTCGTAGCCCAGTACCGCCCAACCCGACCCCTGCAGGCCATTGGCGGCTGCGCTGAATTGAGCGCGGAATTTGTCGAACGACCCAAACGTCTCATCAATGGCCGCGGCTAGCTCGCCAGTCGGTTTGTCGCCACCGTTGGGAGAGAGGTTCTTCCACCAAATGGAGTGGTTGACGTGGCCACCCAGATGAAAGGCCAGGTTCTTCTCGTTCAGGAAGATCGCGGAGTGATCGTCTTTGGCGCGTGCCTCGTCAAGTTTGGCAAGCGCGTCGTTGACCCCTTTGACGTAGGCGGCGTGGTGCTTGGTGTGGTGGATCTCATTGATCTGACCAGAGATATGTGGTTCCAGCGCTGCGTAGTCCCAGTCCAAATCGGGCAGGGTGTATTCAGCCACGGCGTTCCTTCCTTTGATGGTCGTTGGTGATGATCGTTGGTGATCGTCTGACGCTCACTCGCACGGTTGGGCCGCGCGGCGACCTAGCGTAGTCAACCCTGCTCCATGACCGCGCGCGCCGCAAGAACGACCGCTATGGGTAGATACTTCGGATACCGGGTGGGGCCGAATTCAAGACAAAACGATGAGGGCGAGGACCGCCAGCAGTGCCAGTGCAATGAGCCCGGCTCGTAGTGCGGCGACGCTGTAGGAGTGGTTCCAAGCAGGCGAGCCAGAATACGAATTCGACGGGGCCGTCGAACCCGGACCGAACGAAGATGTGGCCATCAAGCGCCCTTCACCAGCACACTCACCGCTGCGCAGTGAGATGAGTCACAACCAACTGTGGTGATCGCGATCATAATGCCTTCGGGGCGGCTTGAAAAACCAGACCGGAAATCCATCCACCGCGAGGCAGTTGAGCTGCGGATTCTCGGTGGACCCGGCGCGGTCGGCGGCCATGCGATGGTGCCGTGTTGGGCGTATCGCCGGGTCATCGGGGGAGTGTCGGCGGGCGGTTAGGGCGGCAAGTCATTTCGCTTCATTTCGCTCGAGTATCGGCTGGGCTGTTAATCGGCATGGTCCCGCGACGGTCGTGTTATCCACAGCTGAAGCGCAGCATGCCGGTGAGAGCGTGTTTAGTGGCGCGGCCCGTTGTGGATAGCCTGTGGAAACTGTGGATGACCGTAGCCAACTGAGGCTGGGGTGGGTCGTGCGCTCCTCAACGGGCGTGGCCCGCATCGATTCCCATTAGGCTGGTCCGGTGATCCAGGTGTGCTCCCAGTGCGGCACTCGGTGGAACGTTCGCGAACGGCGACGCGAATGGTGTCCTCGTTGTCGTGGAGCCCTGATGGCGCCTCAGGTGGAGCTGCCGGCGGCCGCGCCGCGGTGGAGTGCGCAAAGTGGGCTGCCGGCAGGTCATCCGCCGGGGGCTCCCGGGTGGCAGCGCACCGCGCCGCGCCTGCCGCCGGGCTTCCGGTGGATAGCGGTGCGCCCCGGCGCGGCACCGCCGGACCGACGCCGGCAACGGCACTTCGGCCCGACCCCGCGGTACGCCGTGATGCCGCGTTGGGGCCTCGCGGATCGCGTCGACCAGGTCCCCACCTCGGTGCAAGCACCCGTGAAACCGGGGCCGTCGTCAGCGACGGTGCGCACTACCCTGTTCGTGGGTGTGCTGGTGTTTGCCATTGCGGCATTGGTGTACGTCGTGCGGTATGTGCTGCTGGTCATCAACCGGAACACGTTGCTGAACTCCTGGGTGGCGGCCGCCGCGGGCTGGCTTGGGGTGGCCGCCAGTTTGGCCGCGATCGCCGCGGCGCTGGCGTGTGTTGTGGTGTTGAGTCGGTGGCTGATCGCGCGGCGGGCCGCCGCATCTGCACATCACGCCGTACCGGAACAGCGTTCTGCCTGGGAGTTGCGGGCGGGGTGTCTGCTGCCGCTGGCCAATCTGCTGTGGGCTCCGGTGTACGTCATCGAACTGGCCCTGATGGAAAATCACTACCCGCGGCTCCAGAAGCCGATCGTCGTGTGGTGGATCGTGTGGGTTTTCAGCTACGCGATTTCGGTCGTCGCTATCGTTACCAGCTGGGCCAAGGATGCTCAGGGCATCGCCAACAACACCGTCGCGATGGTGTTTGCGTATCTGTTTGCTGCAGCCTCGGTGGCCGCCGTTGCCCGGGTCTTTGAAGGGTTCGAGCGCAAACCGGTCAAACGGCCCGCACATCGCTGGGTGGTGGTAAGCCCAGATCGCCCTGTCGTGCGCGCATCGGCAGACCCAGTTGAGTTGGAGGGGCAGGAACCGGCAGCATAGTGGTCATGATGTGGGCCGACGAGGTGCTCGCCGGGCACCCATTTGTGGTCGCCCACCGCGGTGCGTCGGCCGCGCTCCCGGAACATACCCTGGCTGCCTATGACCTCGCGCTCAAAGAGGGCGCTGACGGCGTGGAGTGCGATGTGCGGCTGACCCGCGACGGCCATTTGGTTTGTGTGCATGACCGCCGCCTGGACCGAACCTCGACGGGCGATGGTTTGGTCAGCACGATGACGCTGGCCCAGTTGCGTGAGCTGGAGTATGGTGCGTGGCACGACAGCTGGCGTCCGGACGGTACTCACGGCGATACCAGTCTGCTGACCCTCGATGCCCTTGTTTCGCTGGTTCTGGACTGGCACCGACCGGTGAAGATCTTCGTCGAGACCAAGCACCCCGTCCGGTATGGCGCGCTGGTGGAAAACAAGCTGCTGGCACTCCTGCACCGCTTCGGCATCGCCGCGCCCGCGTCCGCCGACCGATCCCGGGCGGTTGTGATGTCGTTTTCGGCGGCCGCGGTCTGGCGGATCCGGCGAGCCGCACCGCTGCTGCCCACGGTGCTCCTCGGCCGAACCGGCCGTTACCTGACCAGCAGCGCGGCTACCGCCGTCGGGGCTACTGCCGTCGGGCCTTCGCTGCCAACGTTGAAGGAGTATCCGCAACTCGTGGACCGCGCTGGCGCCCAGGGCCGGGCGGTGTACTGCTGGAATGTTGACGATTACGACGACATCGACTTCTGCCGCGATATCGGTGTGGCCTGGATTGCCACTCACCACCCAGGTCGCACGAAGGCGTGGTTGCAGAACGGGCGCACCGGTTAGTTCGGCGACAGGTGGCCACCGGCGGCGTTCGGCGCGCCTACGGTGGCCGGCGCCGAACCCACTTCGCGGGCGACGAAGTTCTCGAGGTCGAACAGGTTGGCCCCGGCGCGATCGGCGACCCGTACCAGCGTGGTCATCAGGGCGACCTCTTCGATCTGCTCTTGGAGGAACCACTGTATGAACTGCTCGCCCACGTAGTCGGCCTCGTCGCGCGCCACGGCAGCGAGCCGGCTCACCTGCTCGGTGACGGCACGTTCCTGATCGAGCGCCAGCGCTAGTGCGTCGCGCGGTGTGTCGAATCGATTGCGCACCGTGTCCACTCCGGGGATCTCGACGTGGACGTCACGGTCGAGCAGATATTGCACCAGCATCATCGCATGATTGCGTTCCTCGACCGCTTGGCCATAAAAGTGCTTCGCTAATTGCGGCAAGTCGGCGCCATCGAAATAAACCGCGATTGCTAGGTATTGCTGCACGCCGGTGAATTCGTTGTAAATCTGTTCTTGCAGTAATTCGTGAAATTTAGTCGTTGGTCCGCCATAATCGCTCATGAGCAGCAGAATAACGCAGGTAGAACACGGTGTGCAACGAAGGTATCACTTACTCAGGAAAGGTTTTCCTAACCGCACCCATACTGCCCAAAAATTTCCAAGGCCAGGTTTTCCTAAGTAAAGGAAGGCTACGTTTAAATATGCGAATTTATTGGGCCTGGTATTGAGGTGGTAGCCAACATCGGCGCGGATCGCCGGCCGCTATTGTGGCCCGTCGACCGCGGACGCCGGCACCGGGATATCGGAAGCCAGCGTGTCGAACAACTCGCGGGCCGCGTCATGGTTCCACACCACCACCGAGCCGGCGTCGTTTGTGGTGAACTCGCCGATCGGCACGGTCAACGTCGTAGGGGATCCGCCTAGCGCCCAGCCGAGTCGGGCCAGATCCCACACATGATCGCCCTGGTCAACGGTGAGTGCGTCGGCAGCCGCCTGCGGCACCGAGTACCAGCGCCACGGGTTGAGCCACACCGCCGGGCTGGTGGCGCGGTGCAGCAGCGCCGACATGAACTGTCGTTGGTTGACCATCCGGTCCAGATCTGCCCGCGGTGTAGCCCGAGTTCTGACGTAGCCCAGTGCGTTACGGCCGTCTAGCTGCTGGCAGCCGGCTGGCAGGTCGAGGCCGGCCAATGGATCGGTGACTGGCTCGGCCGGGCACACGGTCACCCCTCCGAGCGCGTCGACAAGGCCGGCGAATCCGCTGAAGCCGATCTCGGCGTAGTGGTCCAGGTGCAGCCCGGTGGCCTGCTCTAGCGCCTGGGTCAGCAGGGGTCCCCCGCCCATCGCAAATGCGGCGTTGATTTTGTCGTGGCCGTGGCCGGGGATCGGCACATACGAGTCGCGCGGTATCGACACCATCGTCACTGGCCTGCTCGAGCCCAGCCTCGGCAGGTGTACCAGCAGAATCGTGTCGGTGCGGCCGCTGCCGATGTCGCCGCCGGTGGCCAGATCTTGTTGTTGCTCGGCGGTCAGGCCTTGGCGGCTGTCCGAACCGACGAGCAGCCAGTTGGTGCCGCGGCCAGCGGCTGGCCGGTGAGGGTAGTCCGTCAGTATCGGCTCACGGTGCAGTGACGTGTCAAACCAAAGAGCTCTGGCGACAACGCCGCCGGAGACGAGCGGCGGACCGATCAGCAGCATGAGCGCGACGACCCGGCTCCAGCGGCGGATGCGGCGCTTGCGGCGTGTTTTCGGGGCGACCGGTCGTGGCGGGGGCGTCGGCAGCCTTGATTGACTCGACGGGCAACGGGGCCGGCGCAGCGGCATGGTCTGATCGGCTGCCGGTGGACCGGTGTCGCGGCGAATCACCTGCGAGGGCTCCGGACCGGGTTCCGGCGGCGGGATCGGTCTTCGAAGCCGTCCAAGATCCGGTGATCGGTTGCCGTTCACCTGGATAACTTACGTGTTTTGGACCCGCCATCCGGCCGCGGCTGACAACTGGTCAAGCACCAGTCACCGCTGGGCGCGCAGCCCGTTGCGAAACGGGCAACCCAGCAACACCCGGATGGCCTGGTTCAGCCCGGTCATGTCGTCGACTGGCTTATGGAAGGGCAGCCGGACATCGCGGTCACCGGCGTTACCTTCGACGCGGAATCGCACGCCGTAACGGTCGAGGCCCAGTGGGCGCACCTGGCCGCGTCGCAGCGACGCCGGAAGCCTGGCTATCAGCCGCGCGACCACGTCGTTGTGGGCGGTGGCCAGGTGCCAGAGCAAGGATGATTCGATTTCGCAGAACGGATCGGGACGAGCTTGCAGCAGGGCCTCGACGCTGACGGCCTCGGCGCCGGTGGCGTCGGTGACCACCACGGACGCGATCTCTAACTGCATCAGCGTGTAACGAGTTTCCTCCCCGTCATAGCGATCGGATATCGGGGTATCCACTTGCAGCAGCGCCGGATTCGGGTGTTCAGCGGCGATCAGGTCGAGCATCCCGGTCACGGCGGCCGACGGGACGTGCTGGAGGCGACCGCGGACCCACACCAGTGATCGGACCGGTTCACGCACGGGGAGCGGCGCGTAGTCGGTCAGTTCCAGCAGTGCCTGACCTTCGGACGCCCCGTCCCGCGGCCGGGCCGGGTCGACGGGAACTGCTACCGCGAAGGATCCGTCGTGCAGCAAGTGGTGGACCGGGGTGGCTATCGGGTCGTCGTTCGCCTCGTTCTCGAGGGCCAATAGTGCGCCACCGGCCCGAGCGCAGGTGCTGCGAATACGCTCGGCCGTCGTCGGTGCCGGGCTGGTCACCAGTGCCACCTCCTGTGTTTAGGTTAGCCTAAGTTAACTTAGGCTATGGGGCGGCACAAGGGTGGATGGTCGATTCGGCGCCACTAGGGTTGTGGGCGTGGCCCGCATCGCTTACCTCGGTCCTGAAGGAACCTTCACCGAGGCAGCGCTGCTCCGGATGACGGCCGCCGGCCTGGTTCCCGGCGGCGGGCCAGATGGCTTCCGGCGGTTGCCGATCGAGAGCACGCCCGCTGCGCTCGACGCTGTCCGTGGCGGCGCTGCCGATTACGCGTGCGTGCCCATCGAGAACTCCATCGACGGGTCGGTGGTGCCCACCTTGGACAGCTTGGCCATCGGTTCGCCGCTGCAAGTGTTCGCTGAGACAACGCTGGATGTGGCGTTCAGCATCGTCGTCAAACCCGGCATCAACGCCGCCGCCGTTCGCACGTTGGCGGCCTTCCCGGTGGCGGCGGCGCAGGTGCGGCAATGGCTCGCTGCCCATCTGGCCGGCGCTGAACTGCGGCCGGCGTATTCCAACGCCGACGCGGCCCGGCAGGTTGCCGACGGCCAGGTCGACGCCGCGGTGACGTCGCCGCTGGCCGCCATCCACTGGGGGTTGGCGGCTCTCGCCGACGGCATCGTCGACGAACCCAACGCCCGGACCCGCTTCGTCCTGGTTGGCCTGCCGGGGCCGCCGCCGGCCCGCACCGGAACCGATCGCACGTCGGCGGTGCTGCGCATCGACAACGCGCCTGGCGCGTTGGTGGCCGCGCTGGCCGAATTTGGCATCCGCGGCATCGACCTCACCCGAATCGAATCCCGGCCGACCCGCACCGAACTTGGCACCTACTTGTTTTTCGTGGACTGCGTCGGACACATCGATGATGGTGCCGTCGCCGAGGCACTCAAGGCGCTACACCGTCGTTGTGCGGATGTGCGTTATCTCGGTTCCTGGCCGACGGGCCCGGCTCCCGGCCCCGGGGTGTCAGCGCCGCCGCCGGCGGACGAAGCTTCGCGCTGGTTGGCCGGGCTGCGGGCAGGCAAACCCGATCAGGCTGCCGAGCTAAGAGGAGGGTGAGCCATGAGCGGTCGTTTGGTGCTGCTGCGGCATGGCCAGTCCTACGGCAATGTCGAGCGCAGGTTAGACACCCGCCCGCCGGGGGCGGCGCTGACGCCGTTGGGTCGTGATCAGGCCCGGGTGTTCGCCCAGGCTGCTGGGCGGCCGGCATTGCTCGCGCACTCGGTGGCCATCCGGGCCTCGGAGACGGCCGCGGTGATCGGCGCCGAATTCGATGTGCCAACCCGCGAGGTTGCTGGCATTCACGAAGTTCAGGTCGGGGAACTCGAAGACCGCAACGATGACGACGCGATCGCCGAATTTAATGCCATCTACGACCGTTGGCATCGCGGTGAGCTCGATGTGCCATTGCCTGGTGGCGAGACCGCCAACGACGTGTTGGACCGCTATCTGCCAGTACTTCTCGACTTACGCATGCGCTATCTCGACAACGACGACTGGACCGGGGACATCGTCGTCGTCAGCCATGGCGCAGCGATCCGGCTTGCCTCCGCAGTGCTGGCCGGGGTGGACGGCAACTTTGCGCTGGACAACCATGTGAATAACGCTGAGGCGGTGGTGCTGGCACCCATCACCGACGGTCGGTGGAGCTGCGTGCGGTGGGGAGCCCTGACGCCCCCGTTCTACCCTCACCAGCCCCGACCCGATGGCACCTTGGTTGCCGACGCTGTGCCGTCGGGAAGGGACCCGCTGGGCTGACCGGACCAGCTCACACCGCAAGCGCGACCAACTCAGCGCAGCCACAGCCGACCGCATCGCAGTCGACGACGAAGCCGTGTGGCAACAGCTCAGGGCTGACGCAGCCCGCCTCGGTGCATTCCGATTGGCCCAGTAGCCCGCCGATTGAATGGCGAATGATGGTGCCGTGGCAGTGACCCAAGCCTGCCCGGCAGTCGCGGCAGTCGTCGCTCATAGGCCGTTCATAGCACCAGGCCCCGACAACTCCGGGACGCCGCGCCCATGCGAAGGAGCGTGATCAGGCCCAGCCCAGTTGGTCCAGCCGATCATCATCGATGCCGAAGTGGTGGGCGATTTCATGAATCACCGTGATCGCTACCTGGTCGACGACTTCATCGTCGGAATCACAGGCATCCAGCAGCGCCTCACGGTAGATCGTGATGGCGTCGGGCAGTGCCCCGGCGTAGTCGGAGTCCCGCTCAGTCAATGCCACCCCTTCGTACAATCCGAGCAGGTCGGCATCCTGCGGGTGGCGATCGGCGACCAGCACAACCACGTTGTCCATCGCAGCCGTCAGCTTGGGCGGAATCAGGTCCAGTGCCTCGGAGACCAGCTCGTCAAACCGCCGCGGGTCCATCCGCACGCTCACCCGGTTAGCCTCCCGGAGCTGGCTCGGCCGGCCCGGGGGCAGGGCCCACCGGTTCGTGGTCAGACGGCCGCGGCGCTCCGCCATCTGCCGGAGGTGGGGCCTCCGGCGCCTGCGTAGCCGGCGACGGTGAGGCGGCGGGCGCCTGCGATGCCGGTGATCGCGGGACCGTCACAACCGGCTGTTGCTGGGGGAGATGCTGACTGCCCGGCGGGATCGGGTTTGCTGGGAGGTTGGGCTGGTTTGTTGGCAGCTGAAGTTGCAGGGGTATCGGCGGCAGGCTGAGCCGCTCCTCGGGGATGTCGGGCGGCGGTATCGGTGGCTGACCGTTGATCAGCAGGGGCCCGGTAGCGCTATTCACTAGCGTGGCCCAGCCACCGTTGCCCAGCGTCGCGCCAATGCTGCACGCGACCTCACGACTGCCCGCCGCCCAACTGGACAGCGACAGGGTGGGGTAGATCAGCGTCAAGGTCGTGGTCCGCAGCTGGATCGCTGCCAGATAGCTATCGGTCAGCCGGGTGCATGCGTCCTTGATGAATGCGTCCTGCTCGGGTTCGGCCGGCAAGGCATTCGGGAACCTCTCGGCCAGATTGACCGTGCCGGTGACCTCCATTGCGTGCGGCGCCGCGCAGTCAACCGGAACGTCGATCGGTTGGTTGGTCGTGAGGTCGATGCTTAAGCAGGTGCCGGCCGGCCAGACCTTGGACTGGTCGATGTTGGCGACCTTGCCCTTGAAGGCGACCTGCTGGTTGTTCGCGCCGGGCAGCTGCAGGCCGCACAGCATGCGGCGCTCGCCGCCCTGGCGCCACGCCCGGTCACCGGACCACAGCATACTGACGGTGTATTTGCTGTTCGGATCGAACTTGGTGCCGAGGTAGCGGCGGACGGCCGCGTCGCACTGTTCCTCACTGATCTGTTGAATGCGAGCCGGTGACGGTGGAGCGGCGTTGGGCCCGTACTCCGAACCGGGGAAAGTCCGCATATCGATGGACTCGGCGACTTCAAACCGGTGATCGTCGGCGCAGTTGACGATCCTCGCGGCGTCCGGCGTGCTATCCGGCCACATCAGGCAATCACCGCTGGTGGCGCGGTTGAACGCGGCATTGCTCTTGGCGCCGGTGCTGGGCACCGGATTGCTGTCGATATAGGTGGCGAGCCGCCCAGGCCCGGTCCCAACGGTGGGAATCGCGGTGACCAGTCCGCCGATCAGCAGGCCGCCAAGAGCGGTCAGTAGCAGCCCTCGCCGGGTGGCCCTGGCCTGCACCGCCTGCACAGCACTGGGCCACGGGAACTCGACAGGCGGCGGTTCGGCCTCGCCGGTCAGGTCGTCGGCGAGTGCGGGTTCCTCTTCGGGCGCATCCAACATCTCATCCATTCTGGCAGGGCCGACAAAGTTTGTGACAAACGTTGCAGATGTGGCATCGCCGGCCCGGTCGCGCGGGTGCTCCGGTACGTGCGCGCGGCACCAAAAGTAGTCTTCAGGCCGTGATCGACCTGAAGTTGCTCCGGGAAGACCCCGACGCGGTACGCCGTTCCCAACTTAGCCGTGGCGAAGACCCGGCCCTAGTGGATGCCCTGCTGAGGGCCGACGCCGCCCGTCGGGCCGCGATTTCGGCCGCAGACGCGCTGCGCGCCGAACAGAAAACCGCCAGCAAAAGCGTGGGCTCCGCATCAGCCGAAGAGCGTCCGGCGTTATTACAACGCGCCAAGAACCTTGCCGAGCAGGTGAAAGCCGCTGAAACCGCCCAGGCTGAGGCCGCGACAGCGTTCACTGCGGCGTACATGGCAATCTCGAACGTCGTTCTGGATGGGGTCCCCGCCGGCGGGGAGGACGACTACGCGGTACTCGATATCGTTGGCGATCCACCGCCGTTGACCAATCCAAAGGACCACCTGGAACTCGGCGAATCGCTGGGTCTGATCGATATGCAGCGTGGTGCCAAGGTGTCCGGCTCGCGGTTCTACTTCCTCACCGGTCGGGGCGCGCTGTTACAGCTGGGCCTGTTGCAGCTCGCGTTGCGGCTGGCCGTCGAAAACCACTTCATCCCGATGATCCCGCCGGTGCTGGTACGCCCCGAGGTGATGGCCGGTACCGGATTTCTGGGCGCCCATGCCGAGGAGGTGTATCGGGTGGACGATCTTTACCTGGTGGGCACCTCCGAAGTGCCGCTGGCCGGCTACCACTCCGACGAGATCCTGGACTTGTCCGGCGGGCCGCTACGGTATGCGGGCTGGTCGTCGTGTTTCCGGCGCGAGGCTGGCAGCCATGGCAAGGACACCCGCGGCATCATCCGGGTGCACCAATTCGACAAGGTGGAGGGCTTCGTCTACTGCGCACCCACCGACGCCGAGGCCGAACACCAACGGCTGCTGGGCTGGCAGCGCGAGATGCTGGCGCGCATTGAGGTGCCGTATCGAGTAATCGACGTGGCCGCAGGCGATCTCGGGTCGTCGGCGGCCCGCAAGTTCGACTGCGAAGCGTGGGTCCCGACCCAGGGGACCTACCGCGAGTTGACCTCGACATCGAACTGCACGACCTTTCAAGCGCGCCGGCTCGCCACACGCTACCGAGATGCCAACGGCAAGCCGCAGATCGCGGCCACGCTCAACGGCACGCTCGGCACCACCCGATGGCTGGTCGCGATCCTGGAAAACCACCAGCGGCCCGACGGCAGCGTGCGGGTGCCCGACGCGCTGGTTCCGTTCGTGGGGACTCAGCTGCTAGAGCCGACCTCCTGAGGTGCGACGAGCGAGGAGTTGCCTGGGTAGTGCGGGATGCCATGGCGGCCCCCGGGATCACATTCATTCCCAGTTGCAACGCCGGTCATGCGGCGCTGGCCGACCTGGGTTGGCTCCTTAGTTGTACCGCGAAAGTGTAACTACCGAACTGTTTTTCGAGAAGCGACGTCGGTAGTTGCACTCTCGCGGTTAGTTATTTAGCAGCTCATTCAACAGTGCGAGGAACTCGTCGGGGCGCGCCGGCGTAAACGCCGGGCTCGGCCGTATCCCGGGCACGTCCAAGGTGATTAAGGTCGACCTGAATGGTCGGCGTACGTCAAGTGGTAGCCAGCGGCGGAAGTCCGAGGTGCCCCAAATGCGGAACCGCTGAACGAATAGGCCCAACGTCTCGGATTTGTACCCGCGGATTGCGTCCAGCGCGATCACCTTCGACGTACCAGAAGGAAAGTGATAGCGGTGCAATGTGATTGCCGCATGATCTAGCTGGACAAGGCCGTCGTCATAAGTTTCCTGCGGAGCCGAGGTCATTTTCTCCGAACCCGCAACTGATGGCCCCGTGAGGTGAGGCAACGGCCGTCATCCAGTCGCCACTGCCATCCGTGCAGATTGCAGGTCAGTGTGTTGCCCTCCACCACGCCGAACTTCGATAGGTCGGCTTTGAGGTGGGGGCAGCGACGCTGAATCTCCCAGCCGTCCAGGGTGATCGATGCGGAATCATCGTGGGTCTCGGCGAACCAACCGTCAGCATAGGCGATGCGCTCATCAGTCAGACACTTGAAGAACGTGTACAGATATTCGTTGTAGCCGCCGACCCGCCAAGCCTTAAAGCGCGTGGACAAGAAGATGGTGTTGACCCAGTCCGGCTCGTGATCGCGCACTACGGTACGTACCAGCTCCGGCGCTATCTCGAACCCGTAGCGCACCTTTTCATCAGGAATACGTTCGCGCACAACACGTTTCGGAAAGTCCAAAACCACAGTTTCGGGCCCGATCACCAATTCGACGGGGTAGCCGATTCCGTCGCAGATCTCATTGCTTTGCAACATGATCGGCTCGAACAACGCGCGTAACTGCTCTAGCAACGGTTCGCCTTCGGCCGACGCCCAGCTGGCCCGCTCGGCATTCAGGACAGACGCCATCCGTTCGGCATAGTCGGCGATGTACGCTGCCTTGCCGGTGCTGAAGATCGCCTCAACCTGATCGGTAGGGAGCGGATGGCTCAGCGAATTCAGGGTTCTGCCAGTGAAGTCCGCGATCGACCCGGGAATCATCAGCAAGCCACGGTCATGCCCGTGCCTGCGCATCTGATCCAGGAACACCATTTGGTCGGGAAAGATATTGTCCACTTCCCCGCGGTCGTCGTTGAGGTGGCGTAACTCGGGGTCCAAAAAGCATGGCGGCCCCGCCGACGGCACCACCCAGGTGGCCCCCACCTGAGCGATGTATTGGCGGGCGCGGTCCATCTGCCGTTGGCGTTTCTGGGTGGCGAACGCCTCCTTGGCGCGCGCAGGCATGTCGTAGACCATCGGGTACCAGATCGCGCCGGAGTACTGCAGTAGATGCACATCGACGTGGCCGAACTCAGATGGCAACAACTCCAAATCGACCGGCCGAGCATCGTTCATGTTGAAAACCGTTGTGGTACCGTCCGAAACCACCAGCGCCGAGTCGCCGATCGGGCCGTCGGCGGGGGCCCGCAGGGCGATGATCATGATGTCGAGCTTGCCCTTGGGTCCGGTCAGGCAGTGCTTGACTGAGTTGGTGGTCTCGAAAAATCGGTGAAACCCTAGCTTCTGCAGTTCATTTCGCAGGTCGGGCACTGGATAGTCGGGCAGCAGCACCACTGCGTCCTTATTGACATGGGCGTGCAGGTGCTTGGCGTCGAAGTGGTCCTTGTGTAGATGCGAGACATACAAGTAGTCGCAATCGCCCAGGGTGTCCCAATCCAGCGCGCTGTTGTCGGGGAAGGGGAACCAGGATGCGAAGTAGGCCGGATTGACCCAGGGGTCGCACAGAATGCTGCCCGCGTGGGTCTCGATCAGAAAGCCGGCGTGGCCTACGCTGGTGACCTGCACAACTACCTTCCGGTTGCCTTCGTATGCCCGTTTCGCCGGTGCGATCGGCGGGCACGCGCCGCCTCGAGCTTAGCCTGAGGTGTCAATCTTCGGCCTGCCACAGCCGCCGGTAGTAATCAATGCGCGGCGGGTCTGGCTCGATGCCGTAGGCAGCGAAAAACTCCGCGTCCCACACCCGACCGGGGTAGTTCCAGCTCAACGAGAGCGTCGCTACCGCCAGGTCGGCCCACCGGTCGGCCACACCGAGACTGCCGAAATCGACGTGTCCACAGCAGCGGCCGTCGTCGTCGATCAGGGTGTTGGGTGAGCAGGCATCACCGTGACAGACCACCAGCTGGTCCACCGGCGGCGGCTCGCCCAGGCCTGCTCGAGCCGCCGGCTGGGGGTACCGCCCGCTTGCGGGGGACAGCGTCGCCAGCCGGCTGGCCACAGACCAGTCAAACGGGCATAACTGCACCGGTAGTTGGTCGTGCAGCCTGCGCAGCCCCGCACCGATCGCTCGCACCGCCACATCCGGGGCTGCGACCCAGCGCGGGTGCACCGCGGACCGGCCGGGTAGTGCGCGAGTACGCAGCCATGCCCAGTCGCCGTCTCGGCCCACGCCCAGCACCCGCGGTGCCGTAACGTAGCGCGCCGCCCAGCGCAGGCGGCGCGCTTCATCGGCGAAGTCGACGGCCCCTGCCTTCGCTACCTTGATGAACTCGCTGTCGCAGCTGGTGGAGTTCACCCGAAAGGTGACACCGCCGAGCCCGTTGACCCAGACCGCATGTACGGACCTGCCGGCAGCAAATCGGTCGACGACGGCAGGGACCTGCGGCGGGGATATCGGGAAGGACAACGTTTCCTCCTTTCGGCGTTTCCTCTTTGTCGGCGGTTGCGGCGGCGCACCGTCAGGAGCACTAGGCTAATTGGCTGTGGAACCGGCATACGGGACTGTTATTCAGCTTGCCCGCCTGGTCTGGCGGATTCAGGGTCTGAAGATCAGTGTCTTGGGCATAGAGAACTTACCGACCAGCGGTGGCGCCGTCATCGCGATCAACCACACCAGCTACCTCGACTTCACCTTTGCGGGTTTGCCCGCCTACCAGCAGGGCCTCGGGCGCAAGGTGCGGTTCATGGCCAAGCAAGAGGTATTCGATGGCAAGATCACCGGGCCGATTATGCGCAGCCTGCGGCACATCCCGGTGGACCGGCAAGACGGGGCCGCGTCCTACGAAGCCGCCGTCAGGAATCTCAAAGATGGTGAGCTCGTCGGCGTCTACCCCGAGGCCACGATCAGCCGAAGCTTTGAGATCAAGGAATTCAAAGGGGGAGCGGCCCGGATGTCGGTGGAGGCCGGGGTGCCGATCATTCCGCACATCGTCTGGGGTGCCCAGCGGATCTGGACCAAAGACCACCCCAAGAAGCTCTTTCGCCCGAAGGTGCCGATCGTGGTGCTCGTCGGCGAACCGATTGAACCGACGCTGGGCGTAGCGGAATTGAAGGGTTTGTTGCACTCACGGATGCAGCATTTGCTGGAGCGAGCGCAAGAGCTGTACGGACCGCACCCAGCCGGGGAGTTTTGGGTGCCGCATCGGCTGGGTGGGGGTGCCCCGTCGTTAGCCGAGGCGGCCCGCCTCGACGCTGAGGAGGCGGCCGAGAGGGCGGCGCGGCGCGCCCAGCGTGCCAAACGGGCCGGGGCGGCGGAGTAGTTATCAATGGCGGAGCCGACCTTCCGCACCCTCGAGATCCTGGCTCAGCTGGTTGTTTTGGCCAGTGGAAGCCGGATCACCTACGTGGGCGAGGAGAATATCCCCGACCACGGTGGCGCCGTGATCGCCATCAACCACACCAGCTATGTCGACTGGCTGCCAGCCGCGCTGGCGATGACGCGCCGGCGGCGTCGGCTTCGATTCATGATCAAGGCCGAGATGCAACAGGTGAAGGTGGTCAATTTTTTGATCAAGCACACCGGCTCCATTCCGGTGGACCGGGACGCCGGGGCGGGTGCCTTTGCCGTGGCCGTGCAGCGGCTACGCGAGGGGGAGCTGGTCGGGGTCTATCCGGAGGCCACCATCAGCCGCAGCTTCGAGCTCAAGGAATTCAAGACCGGTGCCGCGCGGCTGGCTATCCAAGCTGATGTCCCGATCGTGCCCGTGATTGTCTGGGGTGCGCAACGGGTCTGGACCAAGGACCATCCCAAGCACATCGGTCGCAACAAGGTCCCAATCACTGTGTACGTGGGTGCGCCGTTGCATGCCGCCGACGACATCAGGTTGACCGATACCGCGCTGCGCGGATCGATGACTACGCTGCTGCACCAGGTGCAGGAGAGTTATCCGCACCCGGCTGGGGCCTACTGGGTGCCGCGCCGGCTAGGTGGCGGAGCACCGACCTTGGCCGAGGCGGCTGCGCTGGATGCCGAGGAGGCGGCGGCGCGAGCCGCGGCCCGTGCCGCGCGCGAGTCGCGATAGTGCAGTAAGGAGTCAGGTAGCACATGGCAGAGCCGTTTTTCCGGCTGATGGAGATGGTCGTTCCGCGCGTCGTTGCGGCGAACGGAACCAAACTCACCTTCGATGGCCTGGAGAACATTCCGGAACAAGGCGGTGCGTTGGTCGCCCTGAACCACACCAGCTACCTTGACTGGCTCCCAGCGTCGGTCGCCGCATATCAACGGAAGAGGCGGCTGCGCTTCATGATCAAGGCCGAAATGGGCGATGTGCGGGCGGTGAACTACGTGATCAAGCACGCCCAGCTCATTCCGGTGGACCGCAGGGAGGGGCGCGATGCTTACGCGGTGGCGGTGCAGCGGCTGCGCGAGGGTGAACTCGTGGGGCTGCATCCCGAGGCCACCATCAGCCGCAGTTTAGAACTCAGGGAATTCAAAACCGGGGCGGCCCGGATGGCGGTGGAGGCGCAGGTACCGATAATTCCCCTGATTGTCTGGGGTGCGCATCGGCTTTGGCCGAAAGATCATCCAAAGAATGTGTTCCGCAACAAAATCCCGATCACCGTGGCCGCCGGCGCGCCACTGCCGCCGCGGGGCGACGCAGCGCAGCTCAACGCCGCGCTGCGCCAAGCGATGACGTCGTTGCTGTACCAGGTGCAGGAACACTATCCGCATCCCGCGGGCGAGCATTGGGTGCCGCGGCGGCTGGGGGGCAGCGCGCCGACCCAGGAAGACTCTCAGGCGATCCGTTTGGCTGAATTGCAAGACCGGGTTCGAAAGTACGGGACCGACGGTGTGACACCGCCGGGTCATAACCAAAGCGGCTCACGCTGACCGATCCGACTAGGCCGACCCTAAGGCCGAACCAGCCAGCGCTCATCGCCTGCGACGTCGACGGCACGTTGCTTGATGAGGACGAAACCGTAACCCCGCGTACCCGCGACGCGGTGCGTGCCGCCGTCGCCGGAGGCGCGCACTTCGTGCTGGCCACTGGCCGCCCGCCGCGTTGGGTGCGGCCGGTTGTCGATGCGCTCGGTTTCCCGCCGATGGCGGTATGTGCCAACGGTGCCGTGATCTACGACCCTGCGACCGATCGGGTGGTATCGGCGCGCACGCTGGCCGTCGACGTCCTGGGTGAGCTGGTTGAGGTCGCAACGCGCGTTATCCCTGGCGCGGGTCTAGCCGTCGAGCGTGTCGGTGATCGCGCCCACGACAGCGCGACCCCACAGTTCGTCAGCTCGGTGGGTTACGAGCATGCGTGGCTCAACCCGGACAACACTGAGGTGTCGATCGAGGACCTGCTCAGCGCTCCGGCTATCAAGCTGCTGATTCGCAAGGCCGGCGCCCGCAGCGCGGATATGGCCGCCGAACTGGCCAAGCATGTTGGGATCGCGGGTGATATCACCTATTCCACCAACAACGGACTAGTGGAGATCTTGCCGCTGGGCATCAGCAAGGCCACCGGTGTCGACGAGGTCGCCCGGCCGCTAGGAATCGCCGACGGTGGCGTGGCGGCTTTCGGCGACATGCCCAACGACGTTCCGATGCTGCTGCGGGCGGGTCACGGCGTGGCGATGGGTAACGCGCATCCCGATGTGCTGGCTGCCGCCGACGAGATCACCGCCCCCAACACCGATGACGGTGTGGCCCGGGTGTTGGAACGCTGGTGGCGCTAACCCCCGCGAGTGGACCTAGACGCACAACCATGAAGCGCGCTTGGGGGCTGCGGCACGGTTCTGCGGCGGCGCAAGAAGTATTCGATTCCTCCGAGGAGGATCGCTAGGACAACGGCGTCGGTGCCGAGTGCGAGGGTCAGACGCATGTGGGTGCTGTGGTAGGCGCGAGCGTCCTTCTCGCTCCAGGCGTGGTTGGTGATGTGGTGTGCTACCCATCCGGGCCGGAACCATTCGATGAGTGATTCGGTGATGGGCCGATTTCTGATCAGGCCGGCGATGACGAAGATCTCGAATACCACGTCGGGGATGTGTGAGCAGCGCCGTATAGTCCACCCGGAGCGCTGATACCGCGGTACTGATCATCAGGGGCTGCCATCGCGGTCGTGCTCAGATAGCGTGGCCCCATAGTAGGAGCCCAGTCCGAGGAGCAGGCTGATCAAGCCGCGACGCAGTTCGGCATCGCCTGGTGTGTCTCGCCTCGCCGGCTCGGTTGACCGAGCGGATTGCGGGTCGACGGCGGATGAATTTAGCTGATCATGTTGAATACCGGGTTCAGTCAATAGATTTCCTTTACAGCGATGGATCTGTCGGTTCAAACGGCGCCAACAAGAATTCATCGAGGAAGCACGCGAACGCGTCATCGACATACTCGGGGTTGTCGGCGGTGAAATATTCGATGATGAATCCCTGGAACGCGGCAAGCGCGATCCGCGAGCGGGTTTCGGCCACATGGGTGGGCATGCCCAGAGCTTCCAGCCGGGCCTGAGAATTGCGGGTCAGCAGGGACAGGGTTTCCCAGGTGTAGGTGCGGTACGGGCTGTCGCGCCCACAGGCGGCGCCGAATACCTGGTCGCCTTCCCCGCGGGAGCGGTGCAGCTAGATGTCGACGCTGGTGGGGAAACACACCTGCAGATAACGTATTACCCACGATGGAAGATATCGCCGTCAACCACCCCAGACTGCTCTACTGAAGTCGCCCGATGTCCTGCCGAGCTCTCCATTATGGGCTCAGCGGCGAAGCTGTTAACCCGGTGCGACAGTTAAAAGATCTTGACAGTTAATATATTTCGGATGCGGGCGCTCACTGTCTGGCTGATTCCTGCCCAACTTGCGATCGCCGCGTGTATCGCCTGATTGGTGTGAAATAGGTTGGTAACGATGAAAACCCATTGAACGCCGGCGACGCGTGGCTCGAAGTATACGCGCCGGCATCGTCGATCTCGACGCTATCGCCGAGGCCCAGCATGTTACCGCCGCCGCGCGACAATGATGACGCTAAGGCGCCGGATGCGTTGGTAGCGAGAAATGTTCGGGCGGCACCGTCGGTCCGCTGGGGGTTTGTGTTGCCAGCGGCGTCGAGATCCCGTCGACGACCTGGGTGAGGTTGCCGGTCAGCCGCTCGAAGTTCAGCGTGCCATGCTGGAAATTCTGCGTGATCTGCAGCGGCTCCTGTATCTCCGCGCTAGTGGGCAGCCCGAGCGGACCACGTTCGTAGCTCAGCGAGGCCCAGGCATCGTAGATCGCGCCGGTGACTGGCTCGGCGCCAATCTCGGGCGACCAGTACATCGCGCCCTTGGCGAAGGTGACATAGCGGGCCGCGCCCTCGGCACTCGCCTCCGGTGCGGTCGGCGCACCCAGAACGCTGTTCATGCCGCCGATCGCCTGCCAGTGTTCGTAGATCGCGCCGCCTTCAAGCGCCTTGATCAGCTCCTCTGGCGGATCGTTGAAATGCGAAGCAATGTCCCGGATTTCATCCATCAGTGCGTAGGCGGCATTGCCCGGGCAGTCGGTGTTGCCGACGTCGCGATGGGTGAAGATGGTGGGCAGGGTCGCGGTGGTGCCAGCGGCAAAGGTGGTGTAGTGGCTCCCCGCCGATTCCAGCGCCACCGTGCCCTTAGGGTCGACGCCGTCCAGGCCCAGACGCCAGCCGAGGAGCCGGCCCACGGTTCGGATTTGGATTGGCGTTGGCGCCACGTCGTCAAAGTTGCCGATCATGGCCACACCCCAGGTGCTGCGATTGAAGCCGCCGGTGTGGAAGGCCTCGACTGCTTTAGTGAGCCCCCCGGCGCTGCCCTCGAACACCTGGCCGTATTTGTCGACCATCGCGTTGTAGGCGATGTCGCACCAGCCCAGCGTTTTGCTGTGGTAGGTGTAGATGGCCTTGACGATCCCGGCCGATTCCAGCGGCGAATAGTCATTGCTGCCCGCGGTGTGGTGTACGACCGCGGCGCGAACCCCATTGTCGTACTGCGGAGTACCGCATCGCAGCGACTCGTCGGCGCCCCACTCCGCGCGGCTGATGATGCTGGGCGCCTGGCCCGGCATGATGACCCCGGACGGCGGTGTCCACTGAGCTCGGGCCGGCGCTTGCGGCGGCGAAATGAGGATCGCTGAGATGTTCTGGGGGTCCGGCCCGAGGGGCAGTTCCTTGGTGGCAGGCTTATAGCCCAGCCCGTGTTTATCGGGCTTATCCGGTCCTTCCGGCGCGGCGCTTCGTGGCTGGGTCACTGGCGCATCGGCGGGACGGGTGATTGCGATCTGCACGGTTCTGGTGCTGCCGATGAACACCGGATCTGTGCTGCGGGGGCCTTGAGTCGGCTGGGCCGAAGCATCATCGGCCGCCGGGTCGGGTGCGGCGGTCTCATATTCGGTTTGGTACCAGGGCCCCCATGAACCATCGGGCCGCTTTGCGCGCACGCGGGTGGAGGTGCCGGCCAGGTCACCGGTCAAAGCGACCAATGAAAACGGGGTGTCCTGGGTGAGTTCGCGAATCGTGACACCGCCACCGAGCCCGATCAGCGGCTGCTCGGTGAGTTGGGTGTCGCGAACCGGTGGCGAGGCGGGAGCGTTTTCGCGTGTCGGATCCGTGATCCACGAGACGATGACGACCGTTGCCGCGATCGCGGCGAGCAACATCGTCGGGCTGCGGGACGACACCAGTCGATGTTACGTGTGTTTCTATTGTTATTCATGAGGCGACACACGGTGGACGCGTCCGGAATCTCGCCGAAAGCCTGTTCGACGGCACCGCAGAGGGTTAGTTGCTGGGCGGGTTAATTGGCCCCTCGATCGAGTGCGACTCTGCGGTGCCGTCGGGTGACGGGTTCGGCAAGGCTGCTATGCGACAGGCACCAGTTGCGTCGCGGGCGGTGCCACTGCGCCCGGCATGCCACCGGCCGCGCCGCCGTTTTGGACGCCCTGCATGATCGCCGGCATCAACACCCCCTTGAGCAGGTCGATGACCTGGTTGGCGCCCAACTGGTTCGCGACTTGCATCACGTCATTGACAATCCCACCACCGCCGGTGCTGGTGTTGCTGCCGGTACCGATCGGGCTGGTCGGTGACATACCGCCCAACGTGGAGGGATCGCCGAGGATCGGGTAGGTGCCGTCGGCGCCCGGGTCCAATGAGGCTGGCGTGGTGATCGGCACCTCACCGGGGCCGGTGCCCGGGTTCAGGCCCGGGGTGGTCCCTATCGGGCTGGTCAGCCCAGGGTTCGTGAGTGCCGGGTTGGTCAACCCGGGGGTCGTCAGCCCGGTGCCCGGCGTGGGGAGCCCAGGTGTCCCCAGCCCTGGATTTGTCAGGCCGGGGTCGGTCAGGCCGGGGTTGGTCAGACCGGGAGTGCCCAGGCCATTGCCGGTATCACCGGGGCCAGTGAGCGCAGGCACTGGCGGCATGTTGATTCCGAACTGCGAGAGTCCCTGCGAGAGCGCGGACATCACTTCTCCGGGCAGATCGGCTATCGCTGCCGCTTGTTTGAATTCATGGTGCTCGGGCGCGGGTTTGGCGCCGGCGGTCGATTCGTAAACAAGGAAGTATGCGCAAGGACTCGCGACTGCCAGGGCGGCGACCGCGCTCATGGCTGTCGAGAGCTTGCGTCGGCGTCGGTTCGGCACGGAGGTCTCCTCAATCTGGACTATGTGTGTTGTCGGGCTTGCCTGCCCTCGACGTTGCGAGTGTGCAGGATGGGCCCCACACGGTCGATGGTACGAGTGTGGCCGGTGTGACCAGAGTGGTTATATCGAATCGTGAGGTAATTGCGACCTTGAGTTCGCCCCTCGATTCCCGCCGTCGTCAGCCGTTCCTGCCCGGTCGAATCACGACCAACCCGAGCCGTCAAATGGGGTTATGCCCGAAAAGTCAGATACCCTAGGCAACCGATGACCGCTCGTTTCGATCTCCTCATTGTTGGCTCGGGGTTTTTCGGCCTGACAATTGCCGAGCGCGTGGCGACCCAGCTGGACAAGCGCGTGCTTATTGTCGAGAAGCGCCCGCACGTCGGTGGCAACGCCTATTCCGAAGCTGAGCCGCAGACCGGCATTGAAGTTCACAAGTACGGGGCTCACCTGTTCCATACCTCTAATAAGAGAGTGTGGGACTACGTGCGGCAGTTCACCGAGTTCACCGACTACCGGCACCGGGTTTTCGCGATGCACAATGGGCAGGCATATCAGTTCCCGATGGGCCTGGGCCTGGTGTCGCAGTTCTTCGGCAGGTACTTCACTCCGGACGAAGCACGGCGGCTGATCGCGGAGCAAGCCGCGGAGATCGACACGGCGAATGCACAGAACCTCGAAGAGAAGGCGATCTCGCTGATCGGCCGGCCGCTCTACGAGGCGTTCGTTAAGGGGTACACCGCTAAGCAGTGGCAGACCGACCCCGCGAAGCTTCCGGCTGCCGTCATTAACCGGCTGCCGGTGCGGTACACCTTTGACAACCGATACTTCAGCGACACCTATGAGGGCCTGCCGGTCGATGGTTACACGGCATGGTGCACGAAGATGGCCGCCGACGACCGCATCGAGGTGAGGCTTGACACCGACTGGTTCGATGTCGCCGATCAGCTGCGTGCTGACAGCCCCGCGGCCCCGGTGGTTTACACCGGCCCGCTGGACCGCTACTTCGACTACGCCGAAGGCCGCCTCGGCTGGCGCACCCTGGACTTCGAGGTGGAAGTGCTACCGACCGGGGATTTTCAGGGCACGCCGGTGATGAACTACAACGATCTCGACGTGCCTTTTACCCGCATCCACGAATTCCGCCACTTCCACCTTGAGCGCGACTACCCGACCGACAAGACGGTGATCATGCGGGAGTACTCCCGGTTCGCCGCGGATGACGACGAGCCCTACTATCCCATCAATACCGAGGCCGACCGCGCCCTGTTGGCCGCTTATCGGGCCAGGGCGAAGTCCGAGACCGCGTCGTCGAAGGTACTGTTCGGCGGGCGGCTGGGCACCTACCAATATCTGGATATGCATATGGCCATTGCCAGCGCGTTGAACATGTACGACAACATCCTTGCGCCGCACCTGCGCGACGGCGCCCCACTCGTTGAAGAGGAAGGCGCGCGCACATGACCCGTGCCGGCGACGATGCAGAGCGCAGCGATGAGAAGGAGCGGCACCAGTGACCGCCGTCAGCCTGCTCTCCCGGATTATCCTGCCGCGCCCAGGTGAACCCCTCGATGTCCGCAAACTGTATTTAGAGGAATCGACCACCAACGCCCGGCGTGCGCATGCGACCAGCCGCACCGCGCTGCAGATCGGTGCGGAATCCGAGGTGTCGTTCGCCACGTACTTCAATGCGTTCCCGGCCAGCTACTGGCGCCGCTGGACGACCTGCGAGTCGGTGGTGCTGCGGGTCGAAGTGACCGGAGCTGGACGCGTCGACGTCTACCGCACCAAGGCCACCGGGGCGCGCATCTTCGTCGAAGGCCGCGAGTTCGCCGGTGTCGAGGATGACCCCAGCACGGCCCAAGTCGTCGAGGTCGAGGTGGGCCTGCAACCGTTCGAGGATGGCGGCTGGATTTGGTTCGACATCACCACCGACTCGCACGTCACCCTGTGCAGCGGCGGTTGGTATGCCACCACACCGGCTCCGGGCAAGGCCAATATCGCGGTCGGCATCCCAACCTTCAACCGACCCGCAGACTGTGCCAACGCGCTGGCCGAACTCACCGCCGACCCGTTGGTGGACGAGGTGATTGGGGCAGTGATCGTGCCCGATCAGGGCGTCCGGAAGCTGCGCGATCATCCGGACTTCCCCGCCGCGGCTGCCCGGCTGGGCGGTCGGCTCTCCATTCACGATCAGCCCAACCTGGGCGGTTCCGGCGGGTATAGCCGAGTTATGTATGAGGCGCTGAAAAACACTGATTGCCAACAGATTCTGTTCATGGACGACGACATCCGCATCGAGCCGGACTCGATTCTTCGGGTGTTGGCGATGCACCGCTTCGCCAAGAGTCCAATGCTGGTCGGTGGCCAGATGCTCAACCTGCAGGAGCCGTCGCACCTGCACATCATGGGCGAGGTGGTGAACCGGTCGAACTTCATGTGGACCGCCGCGCCGCACGCCGAGTACGACCATGATTTCGCCGAATATCCGTTGAACGACAAAGAGGACAAAAGCAAGCTGCTGCACCGGCGCATCGACGTCGACTACAACGGCTGGTGGACGTGCATGATCCCGCGGCAAGTCGCCGAAGAACTGGGACAGCCGCTGCCGCTGTTCATCAAATGGGACGACGCCGACTACGGGCTGCGGGCCGCCGAACACGGCTACCCGACGGTCACACTGCCCGGCGCAGCGATCTGGCACATGGCGTGGAGCGACAAAGACGACGCCATCGACTGGCAGGCCTACTTCCATTTGCGCAACCGGTTGGTGGTCGCGGCCATGCACTGGGACGGCCCAAAGACGCAAGTCGCCGGCCTGGTCCGCAGTCACCTGAAGGCGACGCTGAAACACCTTGCCTGCCTTGAATATTCAACGGTGGCAATCCAGAACAAGGCCATCGACGACTTCCTGGCCGGCCCGGAGCACATCTTCTCGATTCTGGAATCGGCGCTGCCGCAAGTGCACCGCATGCGCAAGGAGTACCCCGACGCGGTTGTCCTGCCAGCAGCGACTGAGCTGCCGCCGCCGGTGCACAAAAACAAGGTGATGAAGCCGCCGGTGAACCCGCTGTCCATCGGCTATCGGCTGGCGCGCGGGATATTCCACAACCTCACCGCGGCTGACCCGGAATGCCACCAACGCCCGGAATTCAACGTGCCAACTCAGGACGCGCGCTGGTTCCTGCTCTGCACGGTGGACGGGGTCACCGTCACCACCGCCGACGGGTGCGGCGTGGTCTACCGGCAGCGTGACCGGGCCAAGATGCTCTCGTTGCTGTTTTCCTCACTGCGCCGTCAGCGTCAGCTGGTGCGCCGATTCGATGAGATGCGCAAGCTCTACCGCGATGCGTTGCCCGTGCTATCTAGTAAGCAGAAGTGGGAGACGGCGTTGTTGCCGGCCGCAGACTCATCCATTAGCCCTCCCGCCAAACAAGAGTCCGAGCATGCCTGAAGCACCTCTTTTTGAGGCGCCTACTGGCGAGGTGGCCGCGATGGTGGCCGTTCAGTCGGCGCTGGCTGGCCGAGCCGGTGTGCTGCCCACGGCGCGAGGAATGTCGCACTTCGGGGAACACAGCGTCGGCTGGCTGGCGGTGTCATTGCTCGGTGCGATCCTGGTGCCGCGCCGTCGCCGGGACTGGCTGGTGGCCGGGGCCGGCGCGTTCGTCGCACATGCGGCCGCTGTGTTGATCAAACGGATGGTCCGGCGTACCCGGCCGAACCATCCGGCCGTCGCAGTGAATGTCGGCACACCCAGCCAGCTGAGCTTCCCGTCGGCGCATGCCACGTCGACCACGGCCGCGGCCATCTTGATCGGCCGGGCCAGCGGGCTGCCCAAAGGAATAGCCGCCGCGGTGCTGGTGGCTCCGATGGCGCTGTCGCGGATAGTGCTGGGGGTGCACTATCCCAGCGACGTGGCCTTCGGCATCGCGCTTGGTGCCGCGGTCGCGGGTACTACCGCCCGTTTCGAAAGCCGGCTATCACGCAGATGGCCGGCCCAACACGGCCCCAGCGCGGGAGGTGCGGCCAAATGAGCGAAGACGTGATGATAGGGCCTCCGGGGAACCTGGTCACCGGGGTGGTCAAGGCGATTCGCCCGCGGCAGTGGGTGAAGAACGTGCTGGTGTTGGCCGCGCCGGTGGCCGGGTTGGGCGGCGGCATGCACTACAAATATGCCGAACTACTGACCGACGTGTCGCTGGCCTTCGTGGTATTCAGCCTGGCCGCCTCGTCGGTGTACTTGATCAACGACGTGCGCGACATCGAGGCGGATCGGGAGCACCCGACCAAAAGGTTCCGGCCGATCGCGGCCGGCGTGGTTCCCGAGTGGCTGGCCTACACCCTCGCGGCGGTGCTGGGAGTGGCCTCCCTGGTCATCGCCTGGCTACTGACGCCGAATTTGGCGCTAGTAATGGCGATTTACATTGGCATGCAGCTGGGCTACTGCTTCGGCCTCAAACACCAAGCCGTGGTCGACATCTGCATCGTGTCGTCGGCGTATTTGATCCGGGCTATCGCCGGCGGTGTGGCCACTAACATCCCACTGTCACAATGGTTTTTGCTGACTGCGGCGTTCGGGTCGCTATTCATGGTGGCCGGTAAGCGATACGCCGAGCTGCAATTGGCCGAACGCACCGGCGCGGCGATCCGCAAGTCGCTGGAAAGCTACACCAGCACCTATTTGCGGTTCGTCTGGACGTTGTCGGCCACCGCAGTGGTGATGTGTTACGGGCTGTGGGCATTCGAGCGGGACCGCCACTGCGGGTCTTGGTTCGCGGTGTCGATGGTCCCGTTCACTATCGCGATCCTGCGTTACGCGGTGGATGTCGACGGCGGGCTGGCCGGGGAGCCCGAAGACATTGCGCTACGTGACCGGGTGCTTCAGCTACTGGCACTGACATGGGTCGGAACAATTGGTGCCGCTGTTGCCTTCGGCTAGTCCCGATCTGACTGGCCGCACGGGCCCAAAGGGCCTAAATGGTCCGGTAATTCGGCGCCGGCCGGTGATCAGGCAGGTCGGTTGGCCGCTGTTTCCGTACCACATCGTGGTCCGGGTCAGCCTGTGGGTCAGCGTGGTGTTGGTGGCCGTGGTGTTTGGTTGGGGGGCCTGGCAACGACGTTGGATCGCTGACGACGGACTGATCGTCTTGCGCACCGTGCGCAATCTGTTGGCTGGCAACGGACCGGTGTTCAACCAAGGCGAGCGGGTAGAGGCCAACACCTCCACGGCGTGGACCTATCTGCTGTATGCGGGGAGCTGGGTCGGCGGGCCGATGCGCTTCGAGTATGTGGCGTTGGCCGCGGCTCTGGTGCTTTCTGTGCTCGGCGTGGTGCTGCTGATGCTGGGGACGGGCCGGTTGTATGCACCTAGCTTGCGGGGCCGTCAGGCGATCATGCTGCCCGCCGGGGCGCTGGTTTACATTGCGCTGCCGCCGGCGCGGGACTTCGCCACATCCGGCCTGGAGAGCGGCCTGGTATTGGCCTATCTGGGGCTGTTGTGGTGGATGATGGTCTGCTGGGCGCAGCCGCTGCGGAATCGGCCGCAAAGCCGGGGATTCATCGGTGCACTGGCGTTCGTGGCGGGGTGCAGCGTTCTGGTACGCCCCGAGTTGGCGTTGATCGGCGGGGTCGCGCTGATCATGCTGATGGTCGCCGCCCGGACCTGGCGGCTCCGCGCGCTGATCGTGGTGGCTGGAGGATTCCTACCGGTTGCCTACCAGATCTTCCGGATGGGCTATTACGGCCTGCTGGTGCCGGGTACCGCCCTGGCCAAAGACGCGGCGGGCGACAAGTGGTCACAAGGCATGGTTTATCTGTCGAACTTCAACCAACCCTACGCACTGTGGGTGCCGGTGGTGCTCTTGGTGCCGTTGGGATTGTTGCTGATGTCGATTCGTCGTCGGCCATCTTTTGTGCGCCCGATGGAGGCCCCCAACTACGGCCGGGTGGCCCGGGCGGTACAAAGCCCGCCAGCTGTCGTGGTCTTCGTCGTCGGCAGCGGGCTCCTGCAGGCGTTCTACTGGATCCGGCAAGGCGGCGACTTTATGCACGGCCGGGTGTTGTTGGCGCCGCTATTTTGTTTGCTGGCTCCGGTGGCGGTCATCCCGGTGGCGTTTCCCGACGGTGTGGACTTCTCGCGGCCGACCGGTCATTGGTTGGCTGGTGCGGCCAGCCTGCTGTGGCTGGGGGTGGCGGGCTGGTCGCTGTGGGCAGCCAACTCGCCGGGGATGGGTGACGACGCCACCCACGTCAGCTACTCGGGGATCGTCGACGAGCGGCGCTTCTACGCGCAGGCCACCGGTCACGCCCATCCGCTGACCGCGGCCGACTACCTGGATTATCCGCGGATGGCTGCGGTCCTGGTCGCGCTCAACAACACCCCTGACGGCGCGTTGTTGCTACCGTCTGGCAACTACATTCAGTGGGATCTTGTGCCGATGATCCAGCCGCCGCCACCTGCGCCGGGAAGCCCTCCGGCTGGCGCAGCGTCCCAAAAGCCCCAGCACACGGTGTTTTTCACCAACCTCGGCATGCTTGGCATGAACGTCGGGCTCGATGTCAGGGTGATCGACCAAATCGGGTTGGCAAATCCCCTGGCGCAGCACACCGAACGGCTGCAGCACGGCCGGATCGGGCATGACAAGAACCTGTTCCCGGACTGGGTGATCGCCGACGGTCCCTGGGTGAAGTGGTACCCAGGCATTCCCGGCTATCTCGACCAGGCATGGGTTGCGCAAGCGGTAGCGGCCCTGCAGTGCTCCGAGACCCAGGCGGTGCTGAGCTCAGTGCGCGCCCCGATGACCCCGCATCGGTTCGTCTCCAACCTGTTGAATTCGTTTGAGTTCACCCAGTACCGGATTGACCGTGTTCCGCTCTACGAGCTCGCCAGGTGTGGGCTGCCGGTGCCCGACGTGCCCGCTGCTGCCCCGCACGAGTGAGCACTCGGCGGCGGACTCGCCGGTGACGTGAAGCCGGCGAATTTTGGCCGCTGCGCCGTCCCGCGCAGCAGGAATTTTGGACAGCCATCGGTCGATCGAGGCCGCGGTCGATCGGCCGATCCTGCGAATACTGACAGCAAAATCACAATTAAGTCCTCACCTGCGCGGTGACGCCAGCCAGACACGTGCGGAAATGTCATTTCCAGGGGACGTGCGTGACGTGAAAATCACCGAAAACCGCCGCCGGATGGCGGTTTGAGCGACTCGCTCGATGACAGCGGATGCCCTAAGTTGTGGTTGACTACACGGGCACTGCAGCGTTTAGCGCATGCAGTCCTACCTGATTGAGGATGCGCCGAAACGTAACAATGCGCGTAAAGGATGAGGAAGCAAGGATGAAGTTTGTTGATAGGTTTCGAGGCGCCGTGGCGGGTATGCCGCGCCGACTCGTGGTTGGGGCCGTGGGTGCGGCCCTGCTGTCGGGTCTGATCGGCGTCGTCGGCTCGGCGACCGCCGGAGCGTTCTCCCGGCCGGGACTGCCGGTGGAGTACCTGCAGGTTCCCTCGGCGGGAATGGGCCGCGACATCAAGGTCCAGTTCCAAAGCGGAGGCGCCAACTCGCCCGCGCTGTACCTGCTAGACGGGTTGCGCGCGCAAGACGACTTCAGCGGCTGGGACATCAACACCCCCGCGTTCGAGTGGTACTACCAGTCGGGCATTTCGGTAGTCATGCCGGTCGGCGGGCAGTCCAGCTTCTACAGCGACTGGTACAGCCCGGCCTGCGGCAAGGCCGGTTGCCAGACCTATAAGTGGGAGACCTTCCTGACCAGCGAGTTGCCGCAGTACCTGCAGAGCAACAAGCAGGTCAAGCCCACCGGCAGCGCGGCGGTCGGTCTTTCGATGGCCGGGTCGTCGGCGCTGACGCTGGCGATCTACCACCCGCAGCAGTTCATCTATGCCGGCGCGATGTCGGGCTTGCTGGACCCCTCCAACGCAATGGGTCCCACGTTGATCGGCCTGGCGATGGGTGACGCCGGCGGCTACAAGGCCGCGGACATGTGGGGTCCGAAGGAGGACCCGGCGTGGAAGCGTAATGACCCGTCGGTGAACATTGGCACCCTGATCGCTAACAACACCCGCATCTGGGTGTACTGCGGCAACGGCAAGCCGACGGAGCTGGGCGGCAACAACCTGCCCGCCAAGTTCCTCGAGGGCTTCGTGCGTACCAGCAACATCAAGTTCCAGGACGCCTACAACGCAGGCGGCGGCCACAACGCGGTCTTCAACTTCCCGGACAGCGGCACGCACAGCTGGGAGTACTGGGGCGAGCAGCTACAAGCCATGAAGCCGGACCTACAGCAGCATTTGGGTGCGACGCCCAACGCTGGCGGTGAGGCCACTCAGGGCGCCTAGCCAATCCCGCTAACGGCGGCGACCTGTGAAGGTCGCCGCCGTTAGCTATTTCCGGGTAGCTCCCACGAGTGTGTTGTGGTCCACTACCCTGCGGACGTGGGTTCGCTGGGCGCTGGATAGTGTGCACACAGCGGCGGCGATGGAGGTAGACATGCGGGGTCTGTCAGCAGTTCTGCGGGTGGTCTGCGTTGCCACACTGGCGGTCGGGGTGGGAGCTGTGACCGTGCTGACGGGAACCACCGGCAACGCCGGGGCCGCGGGTTACGAAAGCTTGATGGTGCCGTCGGCCGCGATGGGCCGTGATATCCCGGTCGCCTTCATGGCCGGCGGGCCGCACGCGGTGTACCTGCTCGATGCCTTCAACGCCGCCCCGGATGTCAGCAACTGGGTGACCGCGGGCAATGCGATGAACACGCTGGCCGGCAAGGGGATCTCGGTGGTGGCGCCCGCCGGCGGCGCCTACAGCATGTACACCAACTGGGAGAACGACGGCAGCAAGCAGTGGGACACCTTCCTGTCCAGCGAGCTGCCCGACTGGCTGGCAGCTAACCGGGGCCTGGCGCCCGGCGGCCACGCGGCCGTCGGCGCCTCGCAGGGTGGGTATGCCGCGATGGCGCTGGCCGCCTTCCACCCCGACCGCTTCGGCTTCGCCGGTTCGCTGTCCGGGTTTGTGTACCCGTCGAGCACCAACTACAACGGCGCGATCCTGGCTGGCCTGCAGCAGTTCGGCGGCATCGACGGTAACGGGATGTGGGGCGCCCCGCAGCTGGGCCGGTGGAAGTGGCACGACCCCTACGTGCATGCCGCGCTGCTGGCGCAGAATAACACCCGCGTGTGGGTCTACAGCCCGATGAATATGGGCGGCGACGACGCCGCAATGATCGGCCAGGCGGGCGCGGCGATGGGCAGCTCCCGGGAGTTCTACCAGCAGTACCGCAGCGCCGGTGGTCACAACGGTCACTTTGACTTCCCGGGCGGCGGTGACAACGGCTGGGGGACGTGGGCGCCGCAGTTGGCTGTTATGTCGGGCGATATCGTCGGCGCCATTCGCTAGGGAGGCGCCAGCAGCACGGGCGGTGCTGTGCAACGAGCCGGTAGCGTGTAGGGCGTGCGCTCCGGGCGGTCAGGGTGCGCGTCACCACCGCCCACCGTATGTGCACCGGACCCCTTCGAAGCGACCTACCGACTCTGCTAGCAGGAGACCCCGATGGCCAAGAAGGCCAAGAACGCGCGGCGTAAGCGCCACCGAGTCCTCGCCTGGACGGCCGCCTTGTCGATGGCGGCCGTCGTGGCGCTGGTCATTGTGGCCGTGGTGATCATGTTGCGCAGCACCGAATCCCCGCCCAGTGCGGTGCCGCCCGGCGTACTGCCCACTCCGTCGACCTCACCTCACCCGCGCAAGCCCCGGCCCGCTTTTCAAGACGCGTCCTGCCCCGACGTGCAGTTGATCGTTGTTCCCGGCACCTGGGAATCGTCTTCGCAGGACAATCCACTTGATCCGGTGCAATTTCCGAATGCGTTGCTGCGCAACTTGACTACGACGATCGGCCAGCAGTTTCCGACCTCCCGAGTGCAGACGTACACGATTCCGTACACCGCGCAGTTCCACAATCCACTCAGTGGCGACAAGCAGATGACCTATAACGACAGCCGTGCCGAAGGCACCCGCGCGATGGTTCAAGAGATGACCAACGTGAACAACAAGTGCCCGTTGACCAGCTACGTGCTGGTCGGCTTTTCGCAGGGCGCGGTGATCGCCGGCGACATCGCCAGCGATATCGGCAACGGCCGCGGACCCGTCGATGACGACCTGGTGCTCGGTGTGACGCTGATCGCCGACGGCCGTCGCCAACAGGGCGTGGGCAACGACGTCGGGCCCAACCCGCCGGGCGAGGGTGCCGAGGTCACCTTGCACGAGGTGCCGGTTCTGTCCGGGCTCGGTCTGACCATGACGGGTGCGCGGCCTGGTGGTTTTGGCGCGCTGGACAGCAAGACCAACGAGATCTGCGCCCCCGGCGACCTGATCTGCGCTGCCCCGACGGAGGCATTCAGCGTCGCTAACCTGCCGGCTACGCTGAACACGCTGGCCGGCGGCGCCGGCCAGCCGATCCACGCGATGTATGCCACTCCCCAGTTCTGGCACCTCGACGGGGCGCCCGCGACCGTTTGGACATTGAATTGGGTGCATCGGCTTATCGAAGACGCGCCGCATCCTAAGCATGGATGACATGACTTAAAGTAGGCCGCTAATGGGCGCGATCAGCGGTACCTTGTGATTTGGTCTGCCGCGCGCCGCCGCCTAACATTAAGAGAAATTTAAGAGCATGTGGTTGACCCGTTCGGGTCGAAGCTAGCAGTGGCCAGCGCACGTCTAAATGTGCGCCGCGCGAAGGCTGGCCCGTGCGCAGATGGAACCGTCGGCGAAGCCGACCGAGAGATGTGTCGTGACAGGAGAGGGTCGCATGGCGTACCACAACCCGTTCATCGTGAATGGAAAGATCAGGTTCCCGGCTAATACCAACCTGGTTCGTCACGTCGAAAAGTGGGCGAAGGTTCGCGGCGACAAGCTGGCCTATCGGTTCCTGGATTTCTCCACCGAACGCGACGGTGTCGCGCGCGACATTCTGTGGTCCGAGTTCAGCGCACGCAACCGTGCGGTGGGGGCCCGCCTGCAGCAAGTCACCCAGCCGGGCGACCGCATCGCCATCCTGTGCCCGCAGAACCTGGACTATCTGATCTCTTTCTTCGGCGCCCTGTACTCCGGCCGGATCGCGGTGCCGCTGTTCGACCCGGCCGAGCCGGGGCACGTCGGCCGGTTGCACGCGGTACTTGACGACTGCACCCCCTCGACGATCCTGACTACCACCGACTCCGCCGAGGGTGTCCGCAAGTTCATCCGCGCTCGTTCAGCCAAGGAGCGCCCCCGCGTCATCGCGGTTGACGCGGTGCCCACCGAGGTCGCCGCCACCTGGCAGCAGCCCGAGGCCAACGAGGAAACCGTCGCTTATCTGCAGTACACGTCGGGCTCCACCCGCATTCCGAGCGGTGTGCAGATCACCCACCTGAACCTGCCCACCAATGTGGTGCAGGTGCTGAATGCGCTGGAAGGGCAGGAAGGCGACCGTGGGGTCAGCTGGCTCCCGTTCTTCCACGACATGGGTCTGATCACGGTGCTGCTCGCGTCGGTGCTTGGCCACAGCTTCACCTTTATGACGCCCGCGGCGTTCGTGCGTCGGCCTGGTCGCTGGATCCGCGAACTCGCGCGCAAGCCCGAAGACACCGGCGGCACTTTCTCGGCCGCGCCGAACTTTGCGTTTGAACACGCCGCGATGCGCGGGCTGCCCCGAGATGATGAGCCGCCACTGGACCTGAGCAACGTTAAGGGCATCCTCAACGGCAGCGAGCCGGTGTCACCGGCGTCAATGCGCAAGTTCTTTGAAGCGTTTGCGCCGTATGGTTTGAAGCAGACCGCCGTCAAGCCGTCTTACGGGCTGGCCGAGGCGACGCTGTTTGTCTCGACCACCCCGATGGACGAGAAGCCCACCGTGATTCACGTGGATCGCGACGAGCTGAACAACCAGCGGTTCGTTGAGGTGGCCGCCGACGCACCGAACGCGGTCGCCCAGGTCTCGGCGGGCAAGGTCGGGGTCAGCGAATGGGCGATTATCGTCGACGCCGACACGGCCACCGAGCTGCCGGACGGGCAGATCGGTGAGATCTGGCTGCACGGCAACAACCTCGGTACCGGTTATTGGGGCAAGGAAGAAGAGTCCGCCCAGACCTTTAAGAACATCCTCAAATCGCGGATCAGCGAGTCGCGCGCGGAGGGAGCCCCCGACGACGCGCTGTGGGTGCGCACTGGCGACTACGGCACCTACTTCAAGGACCACCTCTATATAGCGGGCCGGATCAAGGACCTCGTCATTATCGACGGCCGCAACCATTACCCGCAGGACCTGGAGTACACGGCACAGGAATCGACCAAGGCGTTGCGCGTTGGCTACGTAGCCGCTTTCTCCGTCCCAGCTAACCAGCTGCCCCAGACGGTGTTCGACGACCCGCACGCCGGCCTGAAGTTCGACGCCGAGGACACCTCCGAACAGCTGGTGATCGTCGGTGAGCGCGCCGCCGGCACGCACAAGCTCGACTACCAGCCCATCGCTGACGACATTCGCGCGGCCATCGCTGTCGGGCACGGGGTGACCGTGCGTGATGTGCTGCTGGTGCAGGCTGGAACGATTCCCCGGACCTCCAGCGGAAAGATCGGGCGCCGCGCCTGCCGCGCCGCCTATATCGACGGCAGTTTGCGCAGCGGCGCCAGCTCCCCGACGGTCTTCGCTGCTGAGTCCTGAAATCATGGCTGATACAGACGAACCGCAGGAGAACCCCCCCGCCAACAAGACCGAGATGCGCGCCGGCGACGATGCAGAGCGCAGCGATGAGGAGGAGCGGCGCATAACAACCGTGCCCGAAATGCGGCAGTGGTTGCGCAACTGGGTGGGTAAGGCCGTCGGGAAGTCGCCCGACGACATCGACGAGTCGGTGCCGATGGTGGAGCTCGGATTGGCGTCGCGGGACGCCGTGGCGATGGCGGCCGACATCGAAGACCTGACCGGCGTCACGCTATCGGTCGCGGTGGCCTTCCAGCATCCGACCATCGAATCGCTGGCGACCCGGATCATCGAGGGCGAACCCGAGCCCGACGATGACGGCGTGGACGCTGTCGACTGGTCGCGCACCGGCCCCGCGGAGCGCGTTGACATCGCGGTCGTGGGCTTGTCGACGCGGCTACCGGGTGACATGAACTCCCCTGAGGAAACCTGGCAGGCGCTGCTGGAAGGCCGCGACGCCATCACCGATCTGCCCGCAGGCCGCTGGTCGGAATTCCTAGACGAGCCGCGGCTGGCGCAGCGAATCGCGCAGGCCCGCACCCGCGGTGGCTATTTGAAGGACATCAAGGGTTTTGACTCCGAGTTCTTCGCGGTCGCCAAGACCGAAGCCGACAACATCGACCCGCAGCAGCGGATGGCGCTGGAGCTGACCTGGGAGGCCCTCGAGCACGCCCGCATCCCCGCGTCGAGTCTGCGTGGCGAGGCCGTCGGCGTGTACATCGGCAGCTCCACCAACGACTACAGCTTCTTGGCGGTCTCGGACCCGACGGTCGCCCACCCCTATGCGATCACCGGTACGAGCAGTTCCATCATCGCCAACCGGGTGTCGTACTTCTACGACTTCCGCGGCCCGTCGGTCACCATCGACACCGCATGCTCGAGCTCGCTGGTGGCGATCCATCAGGGCGTGCAGGCGCTGCGCAACGGTGAAGCCGATGTCGCGGTGGCCGGGGGGGTTAATGCCTTGATCACGCCCATGGTGACCCTTGGTTTCGACGAGATCGGTGCGGTGCTGGCTCCCGACGGCCGGATCAAGTCGTTCTCGTCGGACGCCGATGGCTACACCCGCTCCGAGGGTGGCGGCATGCTGGTACTCAAGCGGGTGGACGACGCCCGCCGTGACGGCGACCAGATCCTGGCGGTCATCGCCGGCAGCGCGGTCAACCATGACGGCCGGTCCAACGGTCTGATCGCACCCAACCAGGATGCGCAGGCCGACGTGCTGCGCCGGGCCTACAAGGACGCCGGCATCGATCCGCGCACCGTCGACTACATCGAGGCGCACGGCACCGGCACCGTGCTGGGTGACCCGATTGAGGCCGAGGCGCTGGGCCGCGTCGTCGGTAGGGGGCGTCCCGCCGACCGGCCGGCATTGCTGGGCGCGGTGAAAACCAATGTGGGACACCTGGAGTCGGCGGCCGGTGCGGCCAGCATGGCCAAGGTGGTGCTGGCTTTGCAGCATGACAAGCTGCCGCCGTCGATCAACTTCGCCGGACCCAGCCCCTACATCGACTTCGATGCGATGCGGTTGAAAGTCGTTGACACCGCGACTGATTGGCCGCGCTACGGCGGCTACGCGCTGGCCGGGGTATCCAGCTTCGGCTTCGGCGGCGCCAACGCGCACCTGGTGGTGCGCGAGGTCCTGCCTCGCGACGTGATCGAGCGTGAGGCCGAACCCGGGGCCCCCGCGCCAGCAGCGGCTCCGGCCGAAACGCCCACGCTCGAAGGTCACGCGCTGCGGTTCGACGACTTCGGCAACATCATCACCGACACGCCCGCGCCCGAGGACGAGGCTGAGCTGGAGCTGCCCGGCGTCACCGAAGAGGCGCTGCGGCTCAAGGAAGCCGCACTGGAAGAGCTTGCGGCCCAAGAGGTTGCTGAAGGTTTGTCCAAGCCACTGGTCCCCTTGGTGGTGTCGGCATTTTTGACATCCCGCAAGAAGGCCGCCGCCGCCGAGCTGGCGGACTGGATGGACAGCCCGCACGGCCGGGCGTTGTCGCTGGAGTCGATCGGTCGCTCGCTGTCGCGGCGAAACCACGGGCGCTCCCGCGCGGTGGTGCTGGCCCACGACCACGACGAGGCCATCAAGGGTCTGCGGGCGATCGCCGAGGGCAAGCAGCGGCCGAATGTGTTCAGCGTGGACGGTCCGGTGACCAACGGCGCGGTGTGGGTGCTGGCCGGGTTCGGCGCGCAGCACCGCAAGATGGGCAAGAGCCTGTACCTGCGCAACGAGGTCTTCGCCGAGTGGATCGAGAAGGTCGACGCCCTCGTGCAAGACGAGCTGGGTTACTCGATCCTCGAGCTGATCCTGGACGACGCGCAGGACTACGGCATCGAAACCACCCAGGTCACCATCTTCGCGATCCAGATTGCGCTGGGGGAGCTGCTGAAACATCACGGCGCCAAGCCCGCCGCGGTGGTCGGCCAGTCGCTGGGCGAAGCCGCCTGCGCCTACTTCGCTGGGGGGCTGTCGTTGCGCGACGCCACTCGGGCGATCTGCTCGCGCTCGCATCTGATGGGTGAGGGCGAGGCGATGCTGTTCGGCGAGTACATCCGGTTGATGGCGTTGGTGGAGTATTCCGCCGACGAGATCAAGACGGTGTTCTCCGATTTCCCCGATCTCGAGGTGTGCGTCTACGCCGCGCCCACCCAGACCGTCATCGGTGGCCCGCCCGACCAGGTGGACGCGATCATCGCCCGCGCGGAATCGGAGGGCAAGTTCGCCCGCAAGTTCGCGACCAAGGGCGCCAGCCACACCCAGCAGATGGATCCGCTGCTCGGCGAACTCGCCGCGGAGCTACAGGGCATCAGGCCGATGAGCCCGACGGCCGGCATCTACTCGACGGTGCACGAGGGCAGTTACATCAAGCCCGGCGCCGACCCGATCCACGACGTCGATTACTGGAAGAAGGGGCTGCGGCACAGCGTCTATTTCACCCAGGGCATCCGCAACGCCGTCGACAGCGGCCACACTACGTTCCTGGAACTGGCGCCCAACCCGGTGGCGTTGATGCAGGTGGGTCTGACCACGGCAGCGTCCGGTTTGCCTGACGCCCAGCTGATCCCGACGCTGGCCCGTAAGCTTGACGAAGTTGAGTCGATGATCTCGACCATGGCGCAGCTTTATGTGTATGGCCACGACCTGGACATCTGGACTCTGTTTAGTCGCGCCGTTGGACCCGAGGATTACGCCGACATTCCGCCGACCCGGTTCAAACGCAAGGAACACTGGCTCGACGTGCATTTCGCCAGCGACGGCTCGGTGCTCATGCCGGGAAACCATGTCGGGCTGCCGGACGGTCGGCACGTCTGGGAATTCGCGCCCCGGGACAAAACGGATCTCGCGGCGTTGGTGAGAGCCGCTGCGGCGCAAGTGCTTCCGGACGCACACTTGACGGCTGCCGAGCAGCGCGCGATGCCCGGCGAGAGTGCACGGCTGGTGACGACGTTGACTCGGCACCCCGGCGGCGCCTCGGTTCAGGTGCATGCCCGCATCGACGAATCCTTCACGCTGGTGTACGACGCCCTGGTCGCCCGGGCTGGTCAAGAATCAGTGCTGCCGGCCGCGGTGGGTGCGGGTACAGCGATGGCGGCTGCACCGACGGTGGCCCCAGAGGCTCCGCCAACGGAGACAGTGGAACCGGCGGCGGAAACCCTGACGGACAGTTTGACCAACCGTTACCTGCGGTCCGACATGGGCAGATGGTCACCCGACTCCGGCGAGACCATCAGCCAACGACTGGGCGCCATCGTGGCGGCGGCCATGGGTTACGAACCCGAAGACCTGCCGTGGGAGGTGCCGCTGATCGAGCTGGGCCTGGACTCGCTGATGGCGGTGCGGATCAAGAACCGCGTCGAATACGACTTCGACCTGCCGCCGATCCAGCTGCAGGCGGTACGCGACGCCAACCTTTACAACGTCGAGAAGCTGATCGAGTACGCGATCGAGCACCGCGACGAAGTCGAGCAGCTACACGAGTACCAGAAGACCCAGACGGCTTCCGAAATAGCCACTGAAATCGCTAAAGCGCAGGCGGACTTGGTGGCCGGTACTGCCGTCAGCACCCCCGCCCCCGCGCCGCCGGCAGCCGAGGCGCCGATTCCTCCTCCACCGACGGATCCGTCGGGCCCGTTGGGTAACGGCAGCAAGCCGGATCTCGCTGCTGCAGCAGAAGCGCTGAGCCAAGAAGCGGTGGCTAAGGCGCTGAACTCTGACGTGCCGCCGCGTGATGCCGCCGAGCGAGTCACCTTCGCGACCTGGGCGGTCGTCACCGGGAAGTCCCCGGGCGGCATTTTCAATACGCTGCCCAAGCTGGACGGTGACACCGCAGCCAAGATGGCGCAACGGCTCTCCGAGCGCGCTGAAGGGCCGATCACCGCCGAGGACGTGCTGACCTCGGAGAACATCGAGGCGTTGGCCGACAAGGTGCGCAACTACCTGGAGGCCGGGCAGATCGACGGGTTCGTCCGCACCTTGCGTGCTCGGCCGGAGGGCAGCTCGACGCCTCCGGTGTTTGTGTTCCACCCGGCCGGCGGCTCGACCGTGGTGTATGAGCCGTTGCTCAAGCGGCTGCCGGCCGATACCCCGATGTACGGCTTCGAGCGGGTCGAAGGCTCGATCGAAGAGCGCGCGGCGGCCTACGTGCCGAAGCTCATCGAGATGCAGGGCGACGGCCCCTACATTCTGGCCGGTTGGTCGCTGGGCGGCGTGCTGGCCTACGCGTGCGCGATCGGGCTCAAGCAACAGGGCAAGGACGTCGCGTGGGTGGGGCTGATCGACGCGGTACGCGCGGGCGAGGAGATCCCGCAGACCAAGGAGGAGATCCGCAAGCGCTGGGATCGCTACGCCCGGTTCGCTGAGAAGACCTTCAACGTCACCGTCCCGGCGATCCCCTACGAGCAGCTTGAGGAGCTCGACGACGAGGGCCAGGTCCGGTTTGTGCTGGACGCCGTCAGCCAGAGCGGGGTGCAGATCCCGGCCGGGATCATCGAGCACCAGCGCACGTCGTATCTGGATAACCGGGCGATCGACACCGCCCAGATCCAGCCCTACGACGGGCATGTCACCCTGTACATGGCTGATCGCTACCATGACGACGCGATCATGTTCGAGCCGCGCTATGCCGTTCGTAAACCGGACGGCGGCTGGGGCGAGTACGTTTCCGACCTCGAGGTGGTGCCGATCGGTGGCGAGCACATCCAGGCCATCGACGAGCCGATCATCGCCAAGGTGGGCGAACACATGAGCCGGGCCTTGACCAAGATCGGGGCTGAGCAGAAGGCGCCCAAATGACCACGAAGAGCACGGCCGCGAGCCTGGCCGAGTTACGCGAAAAGCTGGAGCTGGCCAAGGAGCCCGGCGGTGAGAAGGCCGCCGCGAAGCGCGAGAAGAAGGGCATCCCCAGCGCCCGCGCCCGGATCTATGAGCTGGTCGATCCGGGCAGTTTCCTCGAGATCGGCGCGCTGGCGCGGACCCCGGGTGATCCCAACGCGCTGTACGGCGACGGTGTTGTCACCGGGCACGGCCTCATCAACGGCCGGCCGGTCGGGGTGTTCTCGCACGACCAGACGGTGTTCGGTGGCACCGTCGGTGAGATGTTCGGCCGCAAGGTGGCCCGGCTGATGGAGTGGTGCGCGATGGTCGGTTGCCCGATCGTCGGCATTAACGACTCCGGCGGCGCACGCATCCAGGACGCGGTGACCTCGCTGGCGTGGTACGCCGAGTTGGGCCGCCGGCACGAACTGCTGAGTGGCATCGTGCCGCAGATCTCCATCATTTTGGGCAAATGCGCTGGGGGAGCGGTGTATTCGCCGATCCAGACCGACCTGGTGGTCGCGGTGCGCGACCAGGGCTACATGTTCGTTACCGGCCCCGACGTCATCAAGGACGTGACCGGTGAGGACGTCAGCCTGGACGAGCTGGGCGGTGCCGACGCCCAGGCCAGTTACGGCAACATCCACCAGGTGGTGGAGTCCGAGGCCGCCGCCTTCGGCTACGTGCGGGATTTCCTGTCGTTCCTGCCGCCCAACTGCTTCGACAAAGCGCCGATCGTAAACCCCGGGCTGGAGCCGCAGATCACGGCAAACGACCTTGAGCTCGACGCGATCGTGCCGGATTCGGACAACACGGCGTACGACATGCATGAGGTGCTGCTGCGGATCTTCGACGACGGTGATTTTTTGGATGTTGCCGCACAAGCCGGACAGGCCATCATCACCGGCTACGCCCGCGTCGACGGCCGCACCGTCGGCGTGGTGGCCAACCAGCCCATGCACATGTCCGGGGCGATTGACAACGAGGCCTCCGACAAGGCCGCGCGGTTTATCCGGTTCTGCGACGCGTTCAATATCCCGTTGGTGTTCGTGGTGGACACGCCTGGGTTCTTGCCGGGAGTGGAGCAGGAGAAAAACGGCATCATCAAGCGCGGCGGTCGGTTCCTGTACGCGGTGGTGGAAGCCGAAGTGCCGAAAGTGACGATCACGATCCGCAAGTCCTATGGCGGCGCGTACGCGGTCATGGGATCCAAGCAGCTGACCGCAGACCTGAACTTTGCCTGGCCGACCGCGCGCATCGCCGTGATCGGCGCTGACGGTGCCGCGCAGCTCTTGATGAAGCGCTTCCCCGACCCGAATTCGCCAGACGCGCAAGCGATCCGCAAGACCTTCGTCGACAACTACAACCTCAACATGGCGATCCCGTGGATCGCCGCCGAGCGCGGGTTCATCGACGCTGTGGTCGAGCCGCACCAAACCCGGCTGTTGCTGCGCAAGTCGCTACATCTGTTGCGCGACAAGCAGCAGTGGTGGCGGGTCGGACGTAAGCACGGGCTCATCCCGGTCTAGGAGTCCTCTTCGCCGAGTGTGAATTCTGCGACGCGACACGCCGATTCGGCGTCGGGCAATTCACACTCGAGGCGTAAACGCGCCGTCGACGAGTTCGTCGAAACGTTCCAGCGCCTCGTCGGAGTCGGCGTCGATGCCGCGCAGCGGCCCGCGGTCGGCGAGATGGCGCCGCGCATACAGTCGGGCAACCAGTGCCTTACGGTCGCTGCCCCGGGTGGCCTGTTCCCAGGCGGCCTGCTCGGTGAGCAACGCACCGGCGTAGACGTCGCCCATGAACTGGGCCAGCGGGAACAGTCGTGCCTCGGCGACTTCGCGGTCGAGTTTGGTCCAGGCGGTGATCGCGGCGTCCAGGTCGTCGAGGCGCTCGGCAACCAGCCGTGTGGTGTCCCCACCATCCTCGGTGTCGTCCGACACCGAGATCGCGTCGTGCAATCGCGCCAACAACGTCTCGTGGGCGCGGGTCTGCTCGATGCCGCGCCGCACGTCGAGGCACAGGATGTTGTCCGGCCCCTCCCAGATGGTGTTCACCTGCGCATCGCGCAGCAGCCTGGCCACCGGCCAGTCCTCGATGTAGCCGTTGCCGCCGTGGATCTCGATCGCGTCCGACGCCGCGGTGATCCCAAGCCGGCACACCTTCAGTTTGGTGACCGGCACCGCGATGCGTTGCCGCCTGTTGCGGGGCTGGCGGTGGTTGGTGGCTCCGGTGCAGTCGAATACCAGCGCCAGTGCGGCTTCGACGTCGACGATCAGCTCGCTCAGCTTGCGCCGCATCAGCGGCTTGTCGATGAGCGGCCCGCCGAACGCCCGCCGCTGCCGGGCGTAGCACAGCGACTCGACCAGGGCGCGGCGCGCGTTACCCAGCCCGAACAAGGCGATGCCGAGTCGCGCGGCGTTGGTCAGCTCCATCATCCGGCCGAGTCCCTTGCCGTCGGCGGGACCCGTATCACCGCTTGGCTTCTCGGACAGCAGAAAGGCTTCCGCATCGACAAATTCGACCTCGCCGGACGCGACCGAGCGGGTGCCGAGCTTGTCTTTGAGTCGGCGCACCCGCACGCCGTTGCGCGAACCGTCGCGGCGGGTGCGAAGCACGAGAAAGGTGGCGACACCACGGGTGGAGTCGGGCGCGCCCTCGGGTTTGGCCAAGACGACGAACGCCTCCCCGGCGCAATTCGAGGCAAACCATTTGACGCCGTTGAGCAGCCAGGCGTCGCCGCCTTCGGCTGCCCGTCGAGCCGTCGTCTCCAGCGCCCCCAGATCGGAGCCGCCGGTCCGTTCGGTCAGCAGCTGCGCTGTCCGGCCCGCCCATTCACCGGAGTCGAATTTGGCCAGCACATGCTCCCGCACATCGGGCGGCGCATAGGCGGCCACCAGCGATTGGACCATTCCGCCGCCGGTGCCCAGCGCGCAGCCCATCCCGATATCGGCTTGGTTGAGCAGATAGTTGGACGCGAACAACGGCAACGATGAGCTGAGCTTGGCGGCTTGCGCTTCCGAGCGCAGCGTCTGCTGCGCATCCAACACCGCACGCCTGGCCTGCGTGAACGAGGCCGGCATGGTGACGCGGCTGATGTCATGTCCCCAGCGGTCGTAGCGATCGAGCCGCGGCGGGTTACGGTCGGTCTCCTCGGCCCACCGTGCCACCGGGCCGCCCATCAGCTCACCGATGCGCGTCAAATGCGGCTCGGCGAACGCCAACTCGTCGGGCTGCAGGTAGTACGCCATGGTGAACTGCAGGGTGGGATCGGTGCGGTACCAATTACGCCCCACCGCACCGCGATAGTTGTCTGTTCGATAGCGCTGCGCCTTTTCTGCAGTGCAGAAGGGCAACCTGTCCGCAGGCTCTACGTCGTACTCATACATGCCAGGACCCACGGTATTACAGCGGGGGCGGCGGGTGGATGGGTTCGGCGGTGTCGGTTATGGCGGTGGCTTTGTGGCGAATGCGCTCAACAGTGGCTGTGACCGCTGAGCAGGCGGTGTCGATGATGAGATGGTCACGGTCCCAGGGCTCGTAGGTCCGATCGACCACTTGTTGCCAGGTCGGCAGAACCAGGCCTGGGATGTCTGATGTGCGGCTTTCGACTCGGCGCCGGTGTTCGTTTGGGTCGGAACAGACGAGTTCAACCTCGAGTATCCAGCAGTTGAGTTGAGCGGCGACGCGTTGCCAGGCGTCGCGCGTGATCTTGAGTGGATTGACGCATTCGGCGATCGTGGGCAGCCCTACGCGCAGTTGATCGGCGGCCAGGGCGTAGCCGGCGACGTAGCCCATCGCGGCGGGTGCCGCGGTGAGCTCACCGGAATCGACTAAGGCCTGCTCGATGGTGTCGATGCGCAGATACGCCGCGAGCAATCGGCGCGCCAGAGGCAGCGCTACTGACGACTTGCCGGTGCCGGGAAGGCCGGAGATGACGATGAGGCCAGGGCTGGGCAAATGACTTCTCCGATCGGCGGTTGGCTGCTGAATGCTGCCGTATGAATTGTGGCCGTTAGCATGGCCTAGCGTTGGGTTGGGGGTGAACTTATGAAACGTAGCGGCGATCTCGGCGCCGAGGGCCTTCATCGTGGTCTGGGAGTGTGGTCTGTGGTGTTGATGGTCTTAGCTGGCGCGGCTCCCTTGGCCTCTGTCGGCGCGGTGCTACCGATGGTGGTTCGGGTTAGCCAAAACCCTGTTCTGCCTATGTTTTTCATCGGTGCGACGATGATCCTCGCATTGTTTGCGATTGGATTCACCAGGATGACGCGATTTGTCGGTGATGCCGGAGCGTTTTACTCGTATATCCAAACTGGTTTGGGCCGCATCCCGGGCGTCGGAGCCGCTGCGCTGGCGATCAGTAGCTATTTCCTACTGCTGGTGTCCATCAGCTGCTATCTGGGTGCGGTGACTGCTACCACCGTCGCCCACCTGGGCGGTCCGGGCTCACCGTGGTTGCTGTGGACAGCGTTGTGGCTGGTCCTCACTGGGGTATTGGGCTACCGCGACATCGAACTGAGCTCCAAGGTTCTTGCATTTATGCTCGTTGCTGAGTGTGTTGTCGTCGTTGTCGTCGACGTCGCGCTGATTGCCGCCGGCGAGCATTTGGGGGGGAACGCTAGATTGGCCATGTTTGATCCGACCGCGCTGTCGCGAGGGGTGCCGTCGTTAGGGCTGATGTTCGCGTTCTTGTGTTTTATTGGATTCGAAACCACCGCTGTTTTTCGCAGCGAAGCCCTCACCCCGGAGCGCACGCTGCCGCGTGCCACATACATCGCGGTGATCGGGATCGGACTGTTCTATGCCATCTCGGCGTGGGCCTTGACGGTCGGTGTGGGCGCGGACAATCTTGTGGCGGCCGCTACCGATGATCCGGCGAATCTCGTTGTGGGCCTGGCCAAGACCCATGTTGGCCCGGCGATGCAGGACACGATGCAGCTGTTGCTGTTGCCCAGCCTGTTCGCTTGCACATTGACTTTCCATAACGTGTCAACCCGTTACGTGTTCACTATGGGAACTCGTGGGCTGCTGCCGCGAGCGGTGGGTGTCGTGCATGCCAAACACCGGTCACCTGCGCGCGCCTCACTGGCCATCACGACCGTTACCGCTGTCGCGGCGCTGCTGATCGCGGCGGCGCGGATGGATCCGGTCACGAAGATCTACCCCTGGCTGTCGGGAACCGCCACCTTGGGGGTAGTGGTGTTGATGTCGCTGACTTCACTGGCCGTGGTGATTTTCTTTTGGACGCAGCCAGGTACCGGCGAATCCACGTTGGTGTCAACGCGGATCGTGCCGGTGATCGCGCTGTTTTGCCTGGCCGGGCTGGCCTGGATCGTGGTCTCAAACTTTGTCTTGCTCATCGGCGATGTCACGGCCAGCCGGGCGTTGCTGGCGGGGATCGTTGCAACGTTCATCGCGGGCATGATCGTCGCGGGAATTCTGCGAACCCGCCGCCCGCATGCCTACCGGGCGCTGACCCAGCCCATACCGGAGGTATCGGGTGGCGTTGTCTAGTCGGTGCGGCGCGGACTCGAGGTGGCCTACCTGCACGGTGGCCGAGGCCAACGCTGCCCTGACCGCGCCGGGACAGCTGTATGAAACCGAACAGCGAATCATCGCCGGACATCTCAACACGGTGTGGAAGAACGCGCCCCCAACGTTGCTGGACGTCTTCACGTCTGCGAGCGCTTTCGCTGACCGCCTGTTCCTGGTGTATGAAGACCAGCGGGTCACCTATCGACAGTTCGCCCGGGCGGCACACGCTTTGGCCGATGCCTTGACTGATGACGGGGTCCGGGTGGGGGATCGAGTTGCGGTGCTCATGTCGAACCGGCCGCAATGGCCGGTTGCCTTTTACGGCGCACTGCTTGCCGGTGCGATCGTGGTACCGCTGAATGCCTGGTGGACCGCCCAGGAGTTGGAATACGTGCTATCGGACTGCGATGCGCAGGTAGTCATCGCGGATCGGGAACGGCTTGCCCGCTTTGAACATTCGTCGGGTATCGGGGTGCGGCGGGTTTACGTTACCCAAGACAGCACTGAACTGGGCCACTGTGATTACGCTGACTCCGCTGTTGTGACGCTGGAGGCGGTGATCGGCGACTGCTCGGCGTGGGACGCGCTGCCCGACGCGTCGTCGCCTGACTTACGGCCGGATCCAGATACCAACGCGACCATCTTCTACACCTCTGGCACCACCGGAAAACCCAAGGGGGCCATCGGAACGCACCGCAACGCCGTCACGGTCGCGTTCGCGTCAGGATTTGGGCTCGCCCGCGCAGCGCTGCGCCGCGGCGAACCGATTCCGCTGCCCGACCCTAATGCTCCGGTGAAATGCACCTTATTGTCGGTGCCGCTGTTTCATGTGACCGGGTCGCTGGTGCTCCTCAATACCACAATGCTAGCCGGCGACCGGATCGTGCTAACGCCGCGCTGGGATCCCCTTGCGGCCCTTGGCCTGATTGAACGTGAACGGTGCACCAGCATCGGTGGCGTGCCAACCATTGCCTGGCAGATCTTGCATCACCGCGACCGTGCACAGTTCGATCTGTCGTCGATCGAAACGGTCAACTACGGAGGTGCCCCGGCAGCAGCAGCGCTAGCACACCGGATCACCGAAATCTGGCCAAACGCCGCGCCTGCTCAGGGCTGGGGGATGACCGAAACGTCTGGCACATTCACTACGCACGGCGGCCAAGATTATCTCGCCCACCCTGATAGCTGTGGTCTGGCGTTGCCGACCGGAGCGATGATTATCGTCGATGACAACGGAAAGTCGTTGGGCCCTAACCAGGTCGGCGAGCTATGGGTACGTGGGGCCAACGTGGTCGCCGGCTACTGGAATAACCCCGCCGCTACCGCTGATGCGTTCACCGATGGTTGGCTGCACACCGGGGATTTGGCCCGAGTCAGCCCCGAGGGGTATCTGACTATCGTCGACCGCAAGAAAGACATGCTCATCCGCGGCGGGGAAAACATCTATACCGCTGAAATCGAAGCCGCGCTCTATGAACATCCTGCTGTTGTTGACGCTGCTGTCATCGGACTAGCCCATCCCACCCTGGGGGAAGAACCCGCCGCGGTGATCCACCTGGCCCCCGACGCCGATATCAGCGACGCCGAACTGCACGCCCACCTTGCCCAGCGCCTGGCCCGCTACAAACTCCCTGTCGCCATAGCCCGTCACCCCGAAACGCTGCCCCGTAACCCCAACGGCAAAATTCTCAAACACGCACTGCGGCAGCACTTCCCATAACGCCCTAAGCCGTCCCTTCCACGATGGGAGTCTTCTTCTCACACTTGAGGGATGGGTCGCAACGCGGCGGTGCTCAGCTCGGCGATCGATCGCAGACCCGACAAGCCCAGGGTAAGATCGAATTCGGCAATCAGGTTTTGCAGCACCTCGGTGACCCCACGTCGGCCGGCCAGCGCCAATCCGTATATGTGTGGTCTGCCGACGGTCACCGCGTGTGCGCCCAGCGCCAGGGCCTTGAAGATGTCCGCGCCGCTTCGGATGCCCGAGTCGAATACGATGCTGGTCTGATCTCCGACCGCGGCGACGATGTCAACCAGCGCATCGGCTGCCCCGATGACCGAATCGACTTGCCGTCCACCGTGGTTCGACACGACGATGCCGTCGACGCCGAGGTCAACGGCTCGGCGGGCGTCGTCGGGATGCAGGATGCCCTTCAGTAGGATCGGCAGCCGTGTCCGTTTTCGTAATTCGGCGATGTTGTCCCAATTCAGCGACGGGCGCGAATAGGTCTCCAAAAACGTTTCCACGCTGGCACGGGGTACGGGCGACACCAGGTTGTGCAGGAAACTACCGGGCATGCGGCGGGCTAGGGAGATCAAGGTCCGCAATCCCCCGAGCGTTAGCTGCATGTCGGGTCGTCGACCAGACCGGCGCGCCTCGGCTATCCGCTCGCGAACCGACTGGGCGAACGCGGTGTCGGAGTAGTACTGCGCGATGCCGATAGCTTGGGCGAAGGGAAGTGAGCCGATATTGAGATCATTTGGCCGCCAACCCAATTGAGTGGTATCCAATGTGACGGCCAGAGCGTCGCAGTCCAGCGCTTCGGCGCGTCGAATCAGACTCGTCACGACCGCGTCGTTAGTGGACCAGTACAGCTGAAACCAGCGCGGCGCGTGCTCGCGGCCCGCTTGCCGGGCAACGTTATCCATTTCTGCCGCGGTGTCTTCCATCGGCGCCGAGCCTTGGTTGGAGAAGATGTACGGCACCCCGACGGCAGCGGCGGCCGCGCCGATCTCCACGTCTGCCCCGTTGCGCACCAAGTCGGCTGCTCCGACCGGTGCCACCAGGACCGGTGCCGGCAGTCGGCGGCCGAACAACTCGACGGTCAGATCACGGTCGGAGGTATCGCGCAGCATCCGTGGCACGATGGCCCACCGATCCAAGGCGGCCCGGTTGTTGATCATTCCGGTGCCTGCACCGGCGCCACCAGCGACGTATGCCCAGGCGCGTTTCGACATGCGTTGCCGGGCAGCGCGCTCCAACTCAGAGAAGTTCGTCGGCACCGCCGGAACCCGGCCGAACACGCCGGCGCGGTAGATCGCGTCCTGGCGGCTTCTGCCCGGGTGGGGCGGTGTCGAAGTCACGGCTTAATCCGGATCTTGCCCGGCGACCACCATCCGCTGCGGGTCGCGGTGCCCAAGTCGAGCTGCGCGGGGTGGGCATCCACGAGGGTATCGAACTTACGCAGTGAACCCCAGTCACGGCCCCAGTCGCGGGACAGGTACGTGGACATCACCTGGGCTCGCAGCAGCAGGTCGGTGATGCCCAGCAGGCCGCCGTTGGTGCCGTCCTCCCAGGTGTCGGTGTCCATTTTCTTGGCCGAGTAGTCCGGTGTGATACGGAATTTCGGGATATCGGTGACACCGTTAGCGTGCAGCATCGGCTGCTGACACGGGAACGCTAGCCCGACCGCCCAGTCCAGCAACACCGGCTGCGACGAGCCGACGTACTCCTGCAGCGAGCGCAGCTCCGGCACCCGCGGCGGGGTCACCGCGATCCAGTCTTCCGGTGTCAGGGACAGGTTCTCGGCGACGACCCGGACCGCCACCGCGTCGACGGGCATTTTGGATCGCGCGAAACGCAGGTTGCGCCACGCTTTTGGCTGCTCGCCGTACAGATCGTCGGGCACCAGCCGTCCCGCCGGCACCAAGCCGCCGTCGGGACCGGGTTTGCCGTATTCCAGCACGACGGTCTGGCCAGACGTGTGCCCGTGCAGCACGCTGTTACCGGCGATTTTGCCTGCGGCGGTCACCACCACCAGCGGATGCCCGTCGTCGGGTTTAGGTAGTTGGTACCACGCGGAGGTAAGTCTGCTCTGCTGTCGAGCGCCGGTGGTGTAGGTGCCGGCCAGCGGCACCTGACTGGGGTTGAGGCCGTAGGGCAGCGGGACCACCGACCCGTTGATGCCCGGCGCTTTCAACTTCGTCGGGGCGTCCCAGTCGTAGTCGGTGCCAGGCTGATTGGGTGTTATTCGAATCGCCTCGGCCACTGTGTGTTCCGGTACCCCGTTCGGTGTGAAGCCGATCGCGCTGACCCCACCCAGCGGTCCCAGCGGGCCGTAATTGCCAGGCAGCGGCGTCATGTAGCCCGCGTTGCTGTCCGGCTCGACGAGCACGTCGTCGGCCAGGCCGCAGCCGCCGGTGAACGCCCGGATGTTGGCCCACCCGTTGGAGTAGGTGGGGTACTGGCGCACGATCCCGGCCACCATCGACGCGATGAACACCAGCGTCATGAACCCGGCCGCGAGCGGGATAGGCGCCCAGAAAGACACTGTCAACGCCTGGGTCAGTCGACCTTCCCCATGTCCGCTTGTTGTGAAATGCAAATAAGTCGCATAGAGCGCGGCGATCGCAAACAGTATGAAAAAGATTGTGCTAACTGTGATTCCGTCTATTCTCGGCTTGGCACTGTTGAACGGAACGCCGTAGCTAGAGACATACCACCAGCCGTTGGTGGTCGCCAGGCACAATGCCATGACGAACAGCAACGCCGCCAGGAACGCCATCCGGTTGCGGGACCAGCGCAGCACCTCATGTGACACCAGCACGGTGGTCAGCGCGGCCATCGCGGCGCCCACCGCGGCGAACAGCCCGAAGTGGTGTACCCACTTGGTCGGGGCGAACTGCAAGAAAAACATGGTGCCCAAGATGGTGCCGATGAGTCGCCACGCCGGGCCGCGGGCCACGCCGGGAATCCGCTTGCGCCGCAACATGATGAACACCGCAGTGAACAGGCACAGCGCGGTGATCAAGAAGCCGAATCGGCGTGACAACGAACCGTCGACGGTGGGCAGGATGAGGTAGTAGTAGCGTAGGTTTTCGGTGTACCACGCCTGGGCGGGTCCGATCGCGGTGCGTATCCTGGTGGCCTCCAACACCGTTGCCAGTGTCTGGCCGGCGAATACCACTGTGAGAACGACGGTGCCGGCGGCCAGCAGCGGCGCCACCAACGGCCAGGTTCCGACGACGCGGTGCCTGCGCACTAAAATTCGCAGCAGTGGACGTCCGCCGGCCAGCAATGCGGCCACCGCAATCAGTCCGGTGGGCTGAATGCCTAGCGTGAACGCGGCGGTGACGACTGCCAGCGCGGCCGGGCTCATCCGTCCGGACATGATGGCCCGTTCGATCAACACGTAGGTGATCAGCGAGCCGAGCGCGATCTGCCCTTCGGGGCGAAGACCGTTATCGAACGGCATCCACGCCGCCAACAACACCAGCCCGGCGGCCCACAAGGCGGGCTTGGAGCCCGCAACCGCGGGACCGAGTCGTGGCAATACCTCGCGAGACAGCAGCAGCCAGCACGCCACTGCGCAGACCAAGTCGGGTAGGCGCATCCAGATGCTGGCGTCGCTGACATGGGTCATCAAAGCGAGCAGGTTGTAATACCAGCCGAACGGGTCCTCGGGGCTGCCGAACCAGCGGAAATAGTTGGCCATGTAATTGGCGTGGTCGGCGGTCCGCGCCATCTGCAGCTGATAGCCGTCGTCGGCGGAGTTCGCGCCGATCACATGCCACAGCAGAAACCCGAATATCACCGTGGCGTCGGCCAGGGTGAAGGTGCGCCACCTCGCCGGAATCAGCCGGCGCATCCGTCGGCCGTCCAACTGGTCGAGCCGCCACAATGCGATCAGGGCGACGACGGTAGCCACGATCGCCAGCACCATCGCAACCAGTTTCAATGTGGTCGGGGTGCTGGTGAACCGAGTGTCAATGGTCGCCGAGAGCCGCAATCCGGACGGTGCGGCACCGGTCAGATCGGTGAACACCCCGACGATCTGGGGGCGCAGGTTCGGATCGGGAAAGCCGCCACGCAGCGGATTGCCGGCCGGATCGGTGAGCCCGACGAAGGTGGCGAAGGTGCCGGTGTGCGTCGACGTGACCTCGATGTGCTGGCATTGCGGTCCCGCCACCTGCTCGCGCGGCACACTCAGGATCACCACATTGCGGTCGGTGACGTCCACCCGCTGACTGCTGGCGATGACGAACAATGCGTTGAGATTGGCGTCTTTGCCCTGCTTGGGCGCAGTCCCCAGGACGACCCCGCCGGTGGGCGGCAACGCGGCGACCACACCGCACGGCACGGTGGCGGTCATGTCGACCGGTGTCAACGAAATCAACGGCGCCGTCACGCTATTCAGTTGGCCGTTCTGTGGCCAGTTCAGCATCGCGGTCGTCTGCACCACCGGCAGCAGCGGTGTCGCGACCGACAACACGAACCCGATCAGCCCGGCGATGGCAGCCACCCAGCGCGTCACCGGCACGTCGCGGCTGGTAGTGCGGGCCGCGGTGACGACCCGGTCTTCGCGGTTCAGCACACTCACGGCAGCGCCCTAATCGGTCCTCGCCGGCTCCAGCCCGGCACAGTGATCACGCCCTGTTCCACCGCGGCCTCCGGTGCCTGGTCGGCGGGCACCAGTCGGTAATACTGCTCCACCGATCCCCAGTCCCGGTACCAGTCGCCCCGCAGGTACGTCGAAATCGTCGAGGTACGCAGCAGCGCCTGCAAGAACAGGAATGGTCCGCCGGCCTCACTGGATTGCCACAGGTTCGACGACGCCGCCGTCTGTTTGCGGTCGGGCAGGATGCGGTATTGCGGGAGTTCGGCAATGCCAAGGTGTTCGGCGAACGGCCGCTGGCAGGGGAAGTTCGCCGCGGTCGCGATGTCCATCAGCACCGGGGTCTGCGACCCGACCAACTGCTGCAGAGTTTGCAACACCGGCACCCGCGGCGGCGTGAACGCCAGCCACTGCTCGGGGCTTAGGTTCGGGTCGTAGGCGACGACGCGTGCCACATTCGCCTCCGGCGGCGCCCAGGTCAGCGGGAACCGCAGATTGCGCCACGCCGGCTGCGGCCCGATGTCGATCGGCATCACCTGCGCGAGCGGCTGGGTAGTACCGTCCGGACGGGTGACCCCCCACTGCAGCTTGAGCGACTGCCCATAGATGAAGTTGCCGTCCTCTTTGTAGGACCAGATGGCGCCGGCGGCGGAGACCACCACCAGCGGCCGGCCCGCGATGCTCGCTTTCCAATTGGGCGGCAGCTGATACCAGGCCGAGGTGGCCGAGGCGGCGAGCGTGTTTTCGCCGTAGCTGCCCATCACCGGTGTGCGGGCCGGGTCCAGGCCGAACGGCAGCGCCACATGCGACCCGTTCACCCCTCCCGGCGCCTCCTTGGGGATCGATCCGCCGGCGGTGCCCGCGGAGTCGCTGAAGGTGACGTTGGGTTTGTTGGGGGAGGCGTCGGAGTTGACCAGACCGGGTTTACTCACCACCGGGTCGGATTTCAGGTCGTCGTTCACGCCGTCGGGCTTGAAGCCGATGGGATTGATCCCGCCCAGCGGCCCGGCCGGCCCGAAGGCCTGTCCTGGAACCGGCTGTAGCAGACCGGCATTGGGGTCGGGTTCGGCCAGCACGTCGTCGGCCATCGCGCAGCTGCTGGGTGAGAGCCTGGAACTGAGCGCGGCCAGATTGGCCTTACCGGTGGTGTAGAGGGGATAGCGGACCACGGCGCCCTTGGCCAGTGAGCCGACTTCGCAGACGACCATGATGGCCGCGACCACCAGCAGCGGCGTCGAGGTCAGGAAGCGGTTGCGTCGGTTGTCTTTGACTTCGGTGTGTCCGGCGTAGTCGAGCCGGAAGTGCTGCCAGGCGGCCAGCAGCCCGGTAAAGATCGACAACGTCAAGAACATCGACGTCACCGGGTGGCTCGCGATGACGGGTTGGATGTCGAACCACGGAACCCCGTAGTTGCCGACGTAGAACCAGCCGTTGATGCCGGAGGTTGCCCACGCCAGCACGAACAGCAACGCGGTGATGTACAGCGTCAGGTTGCGGCGGCTGTGCAGCCCGATCCGGGCGAAGGTGAACGCGGCGACGGCACCGAGCGCGCCGGCCAGTCCGGCGAACGCACCGAACTGGATGGCCCACTTGGTCGGTGTGAACGTCAACAACAACAGACCGACCGCGGTGGTGCCGATCAGCCGCCAGGCCGGGCCACTGGCCAAGCCCGGCACCCGGCCGCGGCGCAGTATCACCACCAGCACTCCGAACAGGCACAACAGCAGCACGAGCACCGCGAACCGCCGGGTCATTGAGCCGTCGGCGTTGGATTCCACAGTGAGGAAGTAGTAGCGCAGGAAGTCCTGGTACCAGGCGATCGTTGGACCGACCTGGTACTTGATGCGCGCCGACTCGCCGACCGTGGCCAGCGTTTGACTGTGGAACACCACCAGGGTGATCAGCGATAAAGACGCCGCCAGCACCAGCAGCGGTGCCTGGGGGCACCACCCGCTTGCGGGGGACACTCCGTCGGTCGCCCGGCGCCGGCGAATCACCTGGGCGATGGCGCGTGCCCCGGTCAGCAGCGCTGCGATGGCGATCAACCCCTGCGGTGCCAGGGTCGCGGTGAGGATCGCGACCACCACCGCGACCGCGGCCGACGCCAGCCGCCGTAGCGCGATCGCACGCTCTACCAGCACCCAGGTGACCAGCACGCCAAGCGCGATCAGCGGCTCGGGGCGCAGGCCGTTGTTGAACGGCAACCACCCGGCCAGGAACACCGCGCCCGCGGTGAGCACGGCCACCCGGTTGGTCGACAGGCCACCCGTTCCGGGGCCCAGCCGCCGCAGCACCCAATGGCTAATGATGAGCCAGCACGCGATCCCGGCCAGCGTGGCCGGTAGCCGCATCCACACGCCGGCGGTGCTCACCGACGCCAATTTGGCCAGCACCGTGAGATACCAATCGAACGGCGCCTCCGTCGTCCCGAAGTATCGGTAGTAGTTGGCCACGTAGCCGGCTTTCGGCGCGACCCGCGCGACGGTCAGGTTATAGCCGTCGTCCGATGAGGTGGCGCCGATGATGTGCCACAGCAGCAGCGTCGCGATCACTCCCCCGTCGGCGATCCCGGTCGCCAGGCCGGCGCGCCACGTCGAGGGCCGGTGTGCACCCGAGCGGTACCGGGCCAGCCTGGCCATCGGGGCCCGCCAGTTGACCAGGCTGTCGCCGCCCCGGCTGCGACGATCCAGCGCCGCCAGCGCCAGGATGGCGATCAGGACCGCCAGCGCACCCAGAGCCATGACGACCTTCTTGATCGCGGTAGGTGCCGTGATGAAGCGGGTGTCGATGTCGATGCGGGCCGACAGCCCGGGCTGTGCGGGCACCTTCAAGTCGGTGAAAATCCCACCGACCTGTGGTTTCTTCTCAGCAGGCAGGATTCCGGTGGCGCCCGGTATGCCGACGAAATCCGCGCCTGCGCCACGGGCGTCGGCCCAGATGTGCAACACGCTGCAGGCGCCAGCGGCGACCGTCGAGCGCGGTGCTACCGCGGCCACCGAATCCCGGAACGCGACGACGACCACGTCTTTGTCGGCGCGCACGAAGAGCCCGCTTTTCCCGGCATCCACACCACCGGCGGGCAGCGTGGAGACCACCAGTCCGCCGCTGGCGGGCAAGGTGGCCATGGCCGAGCAGGGGATAGAGATATCCAGCGCGCGCGGCGCTCCGGACACCAGCGGGGCAGTGATCTGGGTGATGCGGCCATCCGTGGTGGCGCCTTGCGGCCACAGGATAGTCGCGGTGGTTTGTTGGACCGGAAGCAATGGAACCACGGCGCACAACAGCAGACCCGCGATTCCCGAAACGACGGCGATCAACCGGATGATTCGCTGCGGTGGTTCATGACCGTCGTGGGGCACGAGGGTCGATCGTAAGCGACGCCGCTATGTCCGGTGAGGATGCGGGGGCGATGCGGACCTTAGTGGGACTGACCCAGCCGGGCGGCCAGGGTGGCCTTTCCGGCACCAGCGAGCTCCGGGATAGCCGCGGGCCGGCCGGACATCGCCATCAAGAGTGCCTCGCCGGTGCCGGTGATCTCCGGGCCGCGGCCGTGCACCCAATCGAGGTCGGTGGCGCGTAGTCGCAGCCCTCTGATCCGGCGCCACGCGCCGAGCCTGGGGTTGTTTGGCACCAGGCCGAGAACGCGGCCCAGCCGATCGGCGGGGATGATGCGAGGCTGCCCCAGTGCGCGCCTGATGTCTTGGTGATGGATCGTGCCGTCGACGAGCGCGATCATTCCGCCGAAACCCGCGGTCAGCCCTTGCGGCTCGAGGTGATTGCCAAGGAATTCGAGCAACTCCTGGGGACATAGCGCGGCGAATTCATCGACCCCCACCTGGTTGGCCCGCACCAGCCGGCCCTTCGCGAATCGCTTCAGGAGCCCCATCGTGCCGAGTTCTTCGTAGCTGATCATATGCGCGACAACGTCTTTGACGCTCCATCCGGCGCAGAGGCTAGGCGTCTGCCACTGCTGCGGCGACAAGGTGGCTAGGAACGCAGCGAGGTCGGCCCGCTCGGCGCGGGCCATGCTCATCAGGGTGGATTGGGAGCCGGCCTCGTTTGCTGCCATCACCGCACCTCGCCATCTCGGCGCTAACTTCGAACCGCGAAAGTGTAACTGGGCGACCCCAGAAGTCGAGAAATAGGTCGGCAGTTGCACTCTCGCGGCCAATCTAATGGCGAAGTGGGGCGGGGTTCCACAGACCGCTGCGCGTGGCGGTGCCCAGCGACAGATGAGCGGGCTGGGCATTGGGATAATAGGGCGTCAAGCGCTGCAATGCACCCCAGTCGCGGGACCAGTCGTCTTTGAGGTAGCTGGCTACCGTGGTCGCCTTCACCAGCAACTCAGTGACACCCAGCGGGCCACCGCCGTTGTTGTCCATCACCGGTGAGTTGGCTTCGGCACCGAACCGGTCCGGCAGAATGCGCCACTTCGGCGTTTCGTCGACGCCGTATTGATGGCCGAACGGCCGCTGGCAGGGGAACGCCAGACCCACCAGCCAGTCCAGGAACACCGGGTCCTGGGAGCCGACCACATCCTGCAGGGTGCGCAACTGCGGAATCCGCGGCGGCGTGAGCGCAATCCAATGCTGTGGCGACAAATCCTCGTCGTCGGCGACTAGGCGGATTTGGGTCGCAGTCCTCGGGATCGCCGACATCGGCAGCCGTAGGTTACGCCAAGCCGGCGACGCCCCGACATCAGAGAATTGGAGTGACCCACCGGGCTGTCCGCTGGCCGCTCCGCTATCGGTGGCCCATTGCAGCTTCACCTCGTGAGGGGCGAAGCGGCCGGCCGCACTCACGACCAGCAACGGCCCGGCCTTGTCCGGTGCTGGTAGTCGGTACCAGCCTGACCGGAGCCTGGCGACCACCTGAATGCCGGGCTGCCAGCTGCCCAGCACCGGTGTGCGAGCCGGATCCAAGTTGTAGGGCAGCTGGGCGCGGGAGCCGTTGATTCCTGGTGCGGCGTTGGTGCCGCCCTCGTTGCCGGCTTCGCCGCCGGTGATCGTCCCGTTTTCGTTGATAAAACTGCGGTCGCCCGGGCGCTCCATCACCGGGTCGGCCGACACGTCGGCGGGAATTCCGTTGGCCGTGAAGGCTTCCGATAAGCCCGCCCCCAGTGCCTCGGCTACCGGGGCGGACACCGGGAGCAACATGCCGGCGTTGGGATCTTGCTCAACCAAAACGTCTTCGGCCAGTCCACAGGTCTGGCCGGTCTTGAAACCGGCCGCAGCCTGCAGGTTGGACCGGCCCACCGTCCATGCCGGGTACTGGCCGATCATTGCCAGGGTCAGCGATGTCACCTCGAATATGACCAGCGCCCAGGCCGCAATTGCCAACGGGGATTGAACGGTTCTGGCTATTCGCGCTCCGAACCGAGTTTTGACAGGCCTGTTGGTGGGAGCAACGAAGTGAAACCACGCCGCCAACAGCAGCACCACCACTGTGAGCTCGAGCAGTGCGGTGGTCAGAGACCATCGCAGCTTCGGGAACGAATTTGACCATGGCACACCGAAGTTAGAGACGTACCACCAGCCGTTGACGCTCGCGAAGGACAACGCCACCACGAACAGCACCACGGCGGCGAACACGGTGCGGTTGCGTCGGGACCGCAGTGCCGCACTGGTCACTGCGACCGCGGCCAGTGCCCCCAGTGAGCCGGCCAGCCCGGCGAACACCCCGAAGTGGTGTGTCCACTTGGTCGGGGTGAACATCATCGCCAGAAACGAGATGACGGTGATGCCGATGATGCGGCGGCTCGGCCCGGCCGCAAGGCCCGGAATTCGCCCCTTGCGCAACGACATTGCCACCGCCACCGCGAGCGCGACGAGCAACGCCAGCACGGCGAAGCGGCGGGCCACCGACCCGTCGGGGCTGGCCATGAACAGCCGCTCGTAGCGGATGTGCTCGTCAAACCACTTCAGGCTGGGCCCGACGGCGCGCTTGAGCAAGCTGGCCTGGCTCTCGCCGGCGAACGTCTGGTCTCGGAAGATCAGGATCGCGGTGACCGTGGCCGCCGCCAGGATGGGTGCCACCAGCGGCAACGCGCCGAACTGCTTGGAGCGGCGATGCAGGATGGTCAACAGCGGCCCGACGGCGACCAGCAGTGCGCCAATGGAGGCGATACCCGTCGGTCCGGAGAACAGAGTCAGCGCACCGACGATGCAGGCGATCGCCACCGGCAGCAGCCGGCTGGTGGCCACCGCGCGCTCCACCGAACACCAGGTCAGCAGGATGCCCAGGGCGATGATCGGTTCCGGCCGCAGGCCGTTGTCCAGCGGCAACCACACCGCCAGGAACATGCCCGCCGCAGTCCACGCCGCGGCCCGGCTGGTCTTGGCGGCGTGTCCCAGGCGGGGAATGACCTCCCGGCTGATCAGCCACCAGCAGGTCAGCGCCATCGCCAGGGTCGGCAACCGCATCCAGACGCTGGTGGTCGTCACGTGCGCCCACAGCGCCAGCAGGTCGTAGTACCAGCCGAACGGTGCTTCGGGAGTGCCGAACCACCGGTAGTAATTAGCCATGTAGCCGGCATGTTCGGATACTCGGGCCATCGTCAGGATGTAGCCGTCGTCGGAGGTGTTGGCGCCAACGAAATGCCACCACACCAGTACGGTGATGACCAGGGCATCCAGTCCGCCGATGGACCACCACCGGGAGGGTAGGAACCGTCGGTGCCGGGTGCCATCGGCGGTGTCAAGAATGTGGAGTGTCAGTAGGGCGATGGCGGTCAGCACCACCCCCAGGATCATCGCGATCATCTTCAGCGGCGTGGGGCTGCTGCTGTAGCGGGTGTCGATGGTCGCGGAGAAGCTCAGGCCCTGCGGGACCGGCCCGGACAGATCGGTGAACACCCCGACGATCTGTGGCCGGAAGTCGTAGCCGCTGCGTTCGCCGCGCAATGGCGCGCCAGGATGTTCGGCATGGGGTCCGTGCGTCAACCCGACGAACTCGGCGGTGACCTTGTCGAAGTGTGCGGTGAACGTCAAGCGCTGGCAGGCCGGGCTGAGCACCTGGCTCATCGGGGCACTGACCACCGGGACGTTGCGGACCACCAGCACCAGGTCATCGTTGGCGCGCTGAATGAGCAGCCCCCGATCGACGGCCTTCGGGGCCTGCTTGGGCACGGTGGACAGCAGCACGGTCTTGCCCGCGTTCTGCGGTCCGGCCAGCCCGACGGCGGCTGCACACGGCACGGTGAGGTTGAGTTCGGTGGCCACATACCCGATCAGCGGCGCCTCGACGCTCTCGAACGTGCCGTTTTGCGGCCAGTTCAATTGGGCGGTGGTCTGGTTGACTGGGAGGAATGGGGTTGCCATCGCCAGCAGGGCCCCGAGCAGGCCGGCGATCACAGCGACGAGGCGGGTGATCCGGTGGTTTGCTCCCGCGCCGCTCACGCGGCGAGGTGGTAGTTCTCCGACCAAGTCAGGCGAGGTTTCGGTGACCATCGGACTATCCCACCGGCCTGCGGATTGCCAGCACGAACGGGCCGGCGCTGTCGACGATGAACCGCGGGTCATCGAACAGGGCGGCCCGCATGTCGACGGTGTAGCGGCGAACGTTGGGCTGGTTCGGGTACACGTCCTGGGCCAGCCGCAGCGTGTAGTTGCTATTTGCTCCGCGGCGCATGAGAAACACGGTAGGCGGAGGCCAGGGTGACGTGTCCAACGCGTGGATAAATTCGTCGGGGGTCTGCAGCGTGGACCACTTCGCAATCTGCGCGGCCCGCAGGTCGAATTGCGCCAGCGGGTTGGCATAGTGCGACGTCAATCCCTGAAAGCCCCAGTAGGGGTAGTAGGACAGGAAGCTGTAGTCGGCGGTGAGCACGACGGTCTGATCGCGGGGTTTACCGGTGGCGTGCAGGATGGCCTCGTCGATGGCCCAGTAGTACTTCTCGGCGCCCGGTGGCCGCCGGTCGCCGCGTTGGCCGTGGCCGTCGGTGTCGGTGTAAGCGATGGTGAGATCCGGTCGCAGCACGTCCGGGATGTCCTGGCTGAACGCGATCGCCCCGGCTAGTCCGATAGCGCCGGCGACCGGGAGCACGGCGCGGTTGCGTTTGGTCAACGCTTGTGCAGTTTCGATGAAGCCGAACACGCCGGCGGTCACCAGCAGCACGGTCAGTGTTGGCTGCAGCCGGAACGACAGCAGCGTGGTGCGCGCCAATGTGGTCAGCATCGACAGCAGGGACCACAGATAGACGGCCAGCACGCTGATCGCCAGCGCACTTGCCCGCACCGACGAGCTCGTGCGCACCACCAGCCACAGGGTGCCCAGCATGCAGATCGTCCCCAGCAGAGAGAACTGCAGCATCGGGAAGGTGAGTTCGGCGCCGTCGGCTGGCAGGTAGTGCTGGGCGCTGCCGGTGTCGCTGATTGGGTGATGGGCTGCCCGCACCAAGAACGGCAGCCAGGTGGTGGCCCCGATGGCCGTCGCGATGACGACGATGACGGCCAGCCGGCGCAGCGGGTCGAGCGCGGCTTTGATGCCGGCCCTTCGCCAGCGTGCGACGGCCAGGCTCAGGGCCATCAGTCCCACGGTGAACGCCGTGTAGGCGAACAGCAGCGTGTACCAGGTGGCGGCGAAACCGAGGAAGATACCGGCGCCGACGACCGCGGCCCACCCCGTCCCGCCTGGCGCGAGCGTGTGGCTAGCTTCACGGTCGCGGCCGCCGGCACGCAGACCCGACCACGTCAGGACGAGCACTGGCGGCAGCAGCACCGTGATCATTGCGGCGTAGGGTTCCGGCGAGCTGTAGGCCAGCGTGACCGCCGCGGTGGCGATAGTGACGAGCAGGGCGTACTCGAAGCGGATCATTCGCCACCACAGCACTAGCGCGACGGCGACCGCGATGGTGATGGACGTGATTGCCCACGGCTTGAATATCTCCCAGGCCGGGGTTCCGGTCAGCGCAGCGGCGCGTCCGCCGATCCAGAACCAGCCCGGCGGGTAGAACGGTGGCAGTCCGATGTAGGTCATGTCGTGCAGGGCAGCGCTGTCGGTGAGCCGGGTCAGATATTCGGTGCGGAACTGTTGGTCGACGGAGATACCAAACAAGTACAGCTGGGTGGCTCCTAGCGGCATGCCCAGCGTCACGACGGTGAAGGCGGACACGAACACGAGCCCACCTAGTTGCGCGAAACGCCGGAATCGCCCGGCCCGCCACACCCAGCCGACGACCAACAGTCCGGTCAGGCAACCGACCTGGCCGACGGTGGTTAGCGCATGCAGCTGGTTGGAGGATGGAAAGGCCGGCCAGTGCACCCGGGCAATGGCAATCAGCGACACTGCGGCTACCCCGCTAGCCACCAAGACGGCCAACACCAGCTGGCCGAGGCTGGCCAGTGCATTGCGCATGGTCAGATTGGCAGCTTGCGGAAGATGCTCCGCGGGATGTGCCGCAACACCATCATCACATAACGGAATGTTGCTGGCGCCCAAACCAATTCCTTACCTTTAGCGGCTGCGGTCACCGCGAGGTTGGCGACGTACTCCTTGTCGACGGTCAGCGGCGCTTCCTTGACATGCGCGCTCATTCTGGTGCGCACCTGGCCGGGTCGAATCACCAGAACACGAACGCCATACTCGTGTAAAGCCTCTGACAGTCCTAGGTAGAAACCGTCCAGGCCGGCCTTGGTGGAACCGTAGACGAAGTTGGACCGTCGCACCCGCTCGCCGGCGGCCGAACTCATGGCAATGATCTGGCCGAAACCCTGCGCGCGCATCTTCTCGCCGAGCAGCACGCCCACGGAAACCGCTGCGGTGTAGTTGATTTCAGCGATCTGCACAGCCTTGCGTTGGTTCTGCCACAGCTCTTCTGCGTCGCCGAGTAAACCGAACGCGACAATGGCCACATCGACGTCGCCGCCGGTAAAGGCTTGCTCGATCATCTTCGGATGGCTGTCGGTGTCTAGCGCCTCGAAGTCGATCAGCTCAACCGACCGTGCGCCTGCGGCCGTCATCTGTGTCACCGCGTCGTCACGGCCCGGGTCGTCGGGCATCGCGGCCAGCACGATCCGCGCGGGGGCGTTGCGCAGGTAGCGCTCGCAGATGGCCAGTCCGATCTCGGAGGTGCCGCCGAGCAGCAGCACTGTCTGGGGGTTTCCTACGGCATCAAGAACCATTACGCACCATTTAGAGCAGCTCCAAACGTCGGGCCAGGTCGGACGCGAAAACTCGCAAGGGGTCAACCTTGCGGCGGATAGCGATCCACTCGTCGATGCGCGGGTACATGGCGTGAAAGGTGTCAGCGGTGGTACGAGAGTCCTTGGCGGTGTAGAGCCGGCCGCCGAATTCCATTACGTGGCGGTCCAGTTCGGCGATAAACTCGTTAAGTCCGGGTTTGATCGGGAAGTCCACGCAGATATTCCAGCCTGGGATCGGGAAGCTCAACGGCGCCTGGTTGCCAGGACCGAACAGTTTAAACACATTGAGGAATGAGTAGTGGCCGCTGGCTTGGATGTCACCGATGATCCTCTTGAACTCGTCGACAGCCTCGGTTGGTATCACGAACTGGTACTGCAGGAAGCCTGCTGCGCCGTAGGCGCGGTTCCATTCGCCGAACATATCCAACGGGTGGTAGAACTGCGTCAGATTCTGGATCTTGCCTCGGTAGGTACCGGACTTGCGGTACCAGAGTTCGCCGATGGGCCCGAAGGTGTATTTGTTGGCCAGCCCGTTCGGAAAAATATCGGGCAGGGTAAGTAATTGTGGCGCATCAAATTTCAGCGGATTGCGCTGCAGCTTCTTGGGTAACTGGTCCAGCTTGGCCAGCGAGCCGCGCGACACCGCAGCCCGGCCCAGCTTCGGGGCAGCGCTAATGGCGTCGAACCACGCGCTGGAGTAGGTGTAGTCGGCCTCACTGCCGTCGCTATGCAAGGCGATGGTTTCGTCGAGGTTGGCGGTGACGTCGCCGTCGGCGACGAAATAGGCCGTCTCGGTCGGCGTCATTTCGATGGTGGCGCGCATGATGATGCCGGTTAGGCCGTTGCCGCCGACGGTGGCCCAGAACAGTTCGGAATCCTCACCTGCTGGCGTGAGTCGGCGCACCTCGCCGCTGGCGGTCAGCAGGTCCATGCTGCGCACGTGGTTGCCGAAGCTGCCCGCGCTGTGATGGTTCTTGCCGTGGATGTCGCACGCGATTGCACCGCCGATGGTGACCTGCCGGGTCCCCGGCAGCACCGGGACCCACAGGCCGAACGGTAGGGCCGCCTTCATCAGCTGGTCCAGGTCGACGCCGGCGTCGACGTCGGCCAACTTGGTGTCGGCGCTGATGGAGTGGATGGTGTTCAGCGGGGTCATGTCGATCACCAACCCACCACCGTTTTGCGCATTGTCGCCGTAGGACCGGCCCAGCCCGCGGGCGATCACCCCCCGGCCGCCGGCGTCAGCGACCCGGGCCACTGCCTTGGCGATCAGCTCGGCATCGGGGGTGCGGAGCACGTTTGCCACCGACGGTGCGGTGCGCCCCCATCCGGTCAGCCGGGTGGCGGTGGTGGAAACTCCCATGCTCAACATCGTCAAAGAGGGTACCGCTTGGTCCGGCGACGATGCGGGACGCTTGCGTCCCGTTGAAGAGTTGGACGAATCCAGCCTGGGTCCGGCGACGATGCGGGACGCTTGCGTCCCGTTGAGGAGTTGGACGAATCCAGCCTGGGTCCGGCGACGATGCGGGACGTCAGCGGATCCGAAAGATTACGGCTCGTTGCACGATGAAATTGATCACCGTGGCGATACCCTGCGCAATCACGAAGGCGACGGGTATCGCCCATGGTCGTTGGTAGTGGAATAGGAAAAGGCAGAGATGGTTGAGCCCAACCTGCACAGCGAAGGTGATCCCGTAGAGCACCATGACCGCGGCGAACCGGGTGGTGCTCGGTGACGCCTGGAACGTCCATCGGCGGTTGATCAGGTAGGCGGTGATAGTGCCGATGACGACGCTGGTGAATTTCGCCAAGTCGACCTGCAAGCCCGCCCCGAGATAGAGCGTCACATAGACGCTGAAGTCGACGGTCGCCGCCAAGCCGCCGGTGAGGATGAAGCGCAGCACTTGCGTCGTCAGGTTCAGACGTGGGCGCGACGCGGCCGCAGACTCTGGGGGGACCATCGGGGGTTCCATTTGGGGGCGAGTCTAATGGGGCCGCGGGGTTGTTCGCCGGGTTCTGAGCGACTGCTCGGCGCAGCGGCTAGGTGGGTAACTTCACAGCCAGTAGCTGGACCTGGTTTGTTCCTTGCGGTGTGGAATAGGTCACCGTGTCGCCCGGTTGGTGTCCGGCCAGGGCCTGTCCTAACGGACTACGTGCGGTCAATGTCTCGGCTTCGCGGCCGTCGGGGGTCTCTTCCACGATGGAGATCACGTGCATCGTGACGACCTCTCCGTCGGGAAACCGCAATGTCACCTCGGTACCGCTGGGCAGCACTTCCGATTCGTCGACCCGCGACGGATCGGTCCGCAGCCGGCGGTCCAGTTCGTTGATCCGGTCGCTAAGGACGACGAGTTCGTCAGCTCGTTGTATCGCTTCGGCCGCGTCTCCGTGATCGCCGATCATGCCGCGGTCGTTCTTGACCTCGACCTCGAGGCGATCACGGCGCTGCCGCAGCCGGTTCAGCTCCGCGGCGAGGTGATTGCGCGCCGCATCTGCCAGACCCGTTGATTGGACTTCCTCGCTCACGATTGTCGACCTTTCGCGGCGCGCCGGTGACCGCCTTGTCGCCGAGCGCCCAGCTTGCTTTGTCCGGTCTTGGGTTGCCCGATTACTCATGTGTACCGCGAATTCGATTCGTAGCGTTTCAGTGTTACATCATCACGACGCAGTCGTCATCAATATTCGACAAGCAATTTGCAGCCGATTCTCTACCGGGAGACCAGCCTGCTGGCCAGCTGGGTGAGCTCTTCGGCGGGCGTGGGCCGCCGGGCTATACCCAGTAGGGCACCCGGGCGCGGTATTGCCGCATCGCGAACGCCGCCAGCAGCCATCCGACGGCTGTTAGCGCCACCACCACTGCCCAATGCCGCAGCTCCTGGTGAGCACCCAGCAGTGGTGCACGCACGATATCGAGGTAGTGCAGCAGCGGGTTGAGTTCGACGATGCTTGACCAGCGTCCCGCGCCCTGCTGCCGCAGCGTGTCGTCGTTCCAGATGATTGGCGTCATAAAAAACAGCAACTGCACCACGGAGAACAGCAGGGGGCCGATGTCGCGGTAGCGAGTTGCCAGAATGCCGAAACACAGTGACACCCACACACTATTGAGGATGATCAGCGCTAGCGCCGGAAAGACCGACAGATCGGCCCAAGACCACGATTTGGGGAAGATGATCGCAACGACGAGATAGATGACGATATTGTGCGCGAACAAGATCATCTGCCGCCACACCAGCCGATAGACGTGCACGCTCAACGGCGTGGGTAACTGTTTGATCAGGCCCTCGTTGGCGACGAACACCTCGGCGCCCTCCAGGATTGCGGCGTTGATCAAATTCCAGATGATCAACCCAAGAGTGACGTACGGCAGGTGCACAGCCAGCTCCAGGTGAAACAGCTTCGAATACAGCCCGCCCATCGCGACGGCGGTGGTCCCGGTCGCGATGGTGATCCAGAACGGTCCTAGCACCGAGCGGCGGTAGCGCTGCTTGATGTCCTGCCAGCCCAGGTGTAACCACAGTTCGTGGCGGCGGAAGCCCTCGATCAGATCACCTCGAGCGCGGGCAAGGGTCCGTGACTGTGCCGCCGCGTCAATAAACGTCATGTGCGCCGCTCCTCTCCCCCGCAAGCGGGTGGGGGTACCTCCCTCTGGGGGCGTACCCCCGCATCGCTCTTTTCCTCTGCATCGTCGCCGGCGCGCGTCATGAGGATCCTCTCATGTCGGGCTTGCCGAATTTCTCGCGACGTCCCAAGCGGCGCAAGCGAATCCACTCCCGTAGCCCGTTGGGGTCGCGGCGGGTCACCAGGAAGAACCAGCCGAACCGAAGCCACTCCTGGGCCAGCAGCTTGCGCAGACCCGGTTGTGACAACAGGTAGCCGCGATTGCGGTAGGTGAAGAACCGCTTAATGGGGTCGTCGGGATACTGGGTGTGCATCCGGCCGCCCAGGATCGGCCGGAACTCGTCGGATCCGCAGGGATGTAGGTAGATCGTCTCCAGACATGTCCCGAACGGCAGGCCGGACCGGACCAGCCGGCGATGCAACTCCACCTCGTCGCCGCGGATGAACAGCCGCATATCCGGAACGCCGATCGAGTCCAAGGTGGATGCCCGGAACAGCGCGCCGTTGAAAAGCGACGCGATTCCCCGCAGCAGATCCTGCCCCTCCTCGGTACGCAATTCGCTTGCGCGCCTGCGCCATACCAGGCCACGTCGCAACGGAAACGCAAGCCGCTGCGGGTCGTCGGAGTTGCACACCATCGGCGATACTTCGGCCAGGCCGTACTTGTCGGCGCAGGCCAGTAGGGTCGCCAGCACCCGGGTGTCCTGTGGGCGCCCGTCGTCGTCGGCTAGCCATACCCAATCAGCGCCCTGTGCCAGGGCGTGCAACATCCCGAGTGCGAAACCGCCTGCCCCGCCGAGATTTCGGCGTGAACCCAAGTAAGTTGTGGGTATTGGTTGGCCGGCAACCAGATTACGAACCCGGCTGTCGGAACCATCCTGGGCACCGTCGTTATCCACCACGATCAAGTGATCAGGCAACCGGGTCTGGGTGCTCAGCACATCCAGCGACTTGGCCAGCTCGTCGGGACGCCGATGGGTAACCACGACGGCGAAGACGGAGTCACTCATCTCCGGAAGCTCTTTGCGCGGCGGCGGTTTCGGCCATCACCTCGCGCACATGCCGGGCTGCGTCCTCGCCTTCGTAGGCACGCACCACGTCTTCGATGCCGCCGGACAGCTTGATGACTCCGTGGTCGATCCACATCGCGGTCTTGCATAGTCGGGCCAGGAACTCGTTGGAATGGCTAGCGAAAACCAGGATTCCGGAGCGCTCCACCAGGCTCTGCAGCCGGGACTGTGCCTTCTTCAAGAAGTCGGCGTCCACCGCGCCGATGCCTTCATCGAGCAACAGGATCTCGGGGTCGATGCTGGTGACCACGCCCATCGCCAGCCGGACTCGCATCCCGGTGGAATACGTGCGTAGCGGCATCGACAGGTAATCGCCGAGCTCGGTGAACTCGGCGATCTCGTCCACCTTGCCCAGCATCTGCTTCCGGGTCTGCCCGAGGAACAGGCCGCGGATGATGATGTTCTCGTAGCCGGAGATCTCAGGGTCCATGCCAATCCCGAGATCGAAGACCGGTGCCACTCGGCCGGTGACCTTCGCCCAACCGCGGGTGGGCTCGTAGATACCCGAAAGTAGGCGCAGCAGCGTCGATTTCCCGGCACCGTTATGCCCGACCAGACCAACCCGGTCGCCGAGCTCCAGCGACATCGTGATGTCCCGCAATGCTTCGATGACGACGACGTTGGAGTTGTTGCGCCCGATGGTGCCGCCGGCCTTACCCAGCACGGCTTTCTTCAACGAACGCGACTTGGCGTCGAAAATGGGAAATTCCACCCACGCATTGCTTGTCTCGATATGAGGACCCGACACCATGAACTACTTAAGTCTGCTTACAGATACTGTCCGGTGCCGTGACCGCCTGTTTGGCCCGGTTTGCCCAATCCCGGCGGCAGCGCGCTGTGCCGCATCTGCTCCAGCTGCGCGCGGGCGGCCATCTGCTGAGCGAACAGTGCGGTCTGGATGCCGTGGAACAGCCCTTCCAGCCAGCCGACCAACTGAGCCTGCGCGATGCGCAACTCGGCATCCGACGGCGCTGCACCTTCGTTGAAGGGCAGGGTGAGCCGATCGAGTTCCTCGCGTAGTTCGGGCGCCAGGCCCTCTTCCAGCTCCCGGATGCTGGTGGCGTGGATCTCGCGCAGCCGGTTGCGGCTGGCTTCGTCCAGAGGCGCGGCGCGCACTTCCTCGAGCAGCTGCTTGATCATGGTGCCGATTCGCATCACCTTGGCGGGCTGCTCGACCAGGTCGGTCAGGGAAGGTTCATCGGAGTCCCCGTCCTCATCCGTGTCGCGGATCGCCATGACCCGCGGATCGACCCCACCGATGATCTCGATGCCGTCGTCATCGTTGCCGGTACTCAATCCAAACACCATCCTCTTGCGTACTTTCTAGGCGTGAGCCGCGGCGGCGTTCCCGCGCCACTCGAAGATTCGGGCCGCACCGTTGTCGTAAATTTTTGTCCACGACTTCGATTTCTCTAGTGAGACTAGTCCGTCGGGTACGGCAAACCCTCGCACCGTCGGGCTGGTGGTCAGGATGTAGCGAATATTGAGCACCCGGACCGCTTCGACGGCCCACGGATTGCCGGTGCGCGCGTAAGCCCAGAAGGCGTACCGGAAATAGCCAGGGCCCGTCTGCTGCGGGAAGTCGTAGTGGGTCCACAGCGGATGGAGGTCGGCCACCGCGTACATCCACGAGCTGCCGTCGGTATTGGCGTTGCCGATGATGGTGTTGTGTGCATCCGGCAGGGTCGCCAGGTAGGCCATGGCGTCGAGGTCCTTCTGGTTGACCATCACCGAGTCGTATTTGTCACCGAACAAAACCAGGTGCCGAAAAAGATAGTGTCGGGCGGTGAGCACGGTCGCGACCACCAGCAGCACCGCGGTGGCCGACGCCCAGACGGGTCCGGGCAACGGTGTGAACCGGGCAGTGACTCGCTGAGCGCCGGCGACCAGGAGTAGCACCCCGGCAAACAACGCGATGCCTGCCATCGGCGTCAACAGCATGGTCACCACGGCCGAGAGCCGTCGCGGATCGTTGTAGAAGAACTGGCTGAACCCTTCGATGGCGTCGCCGATCGGGCCGCGAAACGGCGCCCCTGAGTAGACGGTCGCCACGGTCAGCACCAGCCAAACCACCGGGGGCCACCAGATTTTCTGGTACAGCAGGATCGCCATGCCGATGGCGGCCAACACCACCAGACCGTATTGCGTCGGGAAATCGTTGAGGTGGCGGGTGTGCAACAGCAGTGCATCGATCACGCCCTGTTTCACGCTCTTAAAGCTGGGGAATGAGTGCCCAGCAATGATGTCGGCCTGCCTTAACACCCCGATGAACTGTGGCGCCAGCACCAGCGCGGTCGGCACGGCCACCGCGGCCAGGGTCCACGCGTCGGCTGCCCGGCTGTGCACCGGATGCAACAGCACGTCCAGTAACCACCAACCCAACAGGAAAAGGACAACGACGAACCCGCCGGTCAGATGCACCGAGAAGGTGCCCACCAGCGCCAGAACGGCCGCCGGGATGCGGTCGCGGTGGCGCAACGTCGAGGTGATCAAGGCCATCGTCGGTACCGCGACCCCGTAAGCCGCCAGGTTCGGCATCGCGGCGACCCCGAACTCGACATAGGGGACCGAGGTGAACGACGCCGACAGCGCGGCCGCGGTGGCCGACGCCCCGGCGGCGCGTTGTTGCGTCGTAACTGGGCGTAGCAGCCGCCACGTGAGGATGGCTGCGCTGACCGGAAACAGCCACACCGACGCCGCCAGCGCACTCACGGTGTAGCCGGTGGTGGGTGCCGCCCCGGTGAGCTGGCAGTAGACCGCTGCCAAGGCGTGGAACACCGACGGGTAATACAGCACCGCGTGGGTCTCGACGTTGCGAAGCTCACCCATGTGGGTGGACGACGCCTGGCCGGTGTCGAGGATGAAACGCACCGTGTTGGCGTGCCAGACCGCGTCCCAGGTGCTGGGGATGGATTGCCAGTGCAGCAGGCCGCGGTGGGCCGCCCAGCCAATCAGTAGAGCGCCCAGCAACACTCCAGCCGTCACCGTAACGGCTGGCCGGCCGCTGATCCCTCGGGCCCCGGCTTCTCCCGAGGCCGCGGTGTCGCGGCAGCGGGCGAGTAGCAGCTGAAAAGCGGTCATCAGCGCGCCGACTGCGACCAGAGCGGCCAGCGCTGTCCAACCGTTCCAAGGTATTCCAAGCGCGCCAAAGGGAATGATCGCCAGCGCAATCACGCCGTACGTCAACGCCGGACCAACCGCAATTGCGATCGGCCAAGTTAGCTGAGCGACACGCGCGACGATGGTCCCCGGCGCGATCAGCAAAAACAATGCGATCAGCGTTCCGAAGCACAGCCCCACTCGACTAGTATGGCTGGCCGGGTGACCTTGCTCGCGATGCCCGACTGGTCGGAACGGCTGGGGCGATTCTAGGTACCCGCTACCGTCGCGAATTCGCGGAATGGCGGAGCTCTAAGGTGGCTGGCATGGCATACGACGTCGCCCGGGTGCGCGGTCTGCACCCGTCCCTGGGTGACGGCTGGGTGCATTTTGACGCGCCGGCCGGGATGCTGATTCCGGATTCCGTCGCGACCACAGTGTCGACTGCATTCCGCAGATCCAGCGCTACCACATCGGGTGCGCACCCGTCCGCGCAGCGCAGTGCCGCGGTGCTGGACGCGGCGCGCGTCTCGGTGGCCGATCTGTTCAACGCTGACCCTGCCGGTGTCGTGCTGGGCGCCGATCGCGCGGTCTTGCTGTCATCGCTGGCCGCAGCGTCGTCGTCGCGCGCCGGCCTGGGATACGAGGTGATTGTCAGTCGCCTCGACGACGAGGCGAACATCGCTCCGTGGTTGCGGGCGGCACACCGCCACGGCGCAAAGGTGAAATGGGCCGAGGTCGATATTGAGACCGGTGAGCTGCCGACGTGGCAATGGGAGAGCCTGATCGGCAAGTCGACCCGGTTGGCGGCCGTCACATCCGCGTCGGGGACGTTGGGTACCGTGACCGACCTGCGGGCGATGACCAAGCTGGTCCACGATGTCGGCGGGCTAGTCGTAGTCGACCATTCCGCCGCCGCCCCCTACCGGCTACTCGATGTCAAAGAGACCGAGGTCGATGTGGTGGCGGTGAACGCTCATGCCTGGGGCGGTCCGCCGATCGGGGCGGTGGTGTTTCGCGACCCGGGGTTGATTAACACCTTCACCTCGGCGTCGATGGACCCTAACGCCGCGGGCCCGGCGCGCCTCGAGGTTGGTTTGCACCAGTTCGGACTGCTGGCCGGTGTAGTCGCCAGCATCGAATACCTTGCAGCACTTGATGAGTCGGCTCGTGGCAGCAGGCGCGAACGGCTATCGGTGTCAATGCAATCCGCCGGCTCGTATCTGAACCGGATCTTCGACTACCTGATGATGTCGTTGCGGTCGTTGCCGTTGGTGATGGTGATCGGCCGTCCGGAGGCGCGGATACCGGTCGTCAGTTTCACGCACCAAGGGGTCCCTGCCGACCGGGTGGTGCAGCGCCTGGCGGACAACGGCATTCTGGCGATTTGCGACCCACGCTCACGAGTGCTGGATGTACTGGGCGCCAATGATATTGGCGGCGCGGTTACCGTCGGGTTAGCGCATTATTCGACGACGGCCGAAGTCGATCAGCTGGTGCGCGCGCTGGCATCGTTGGGCTAACGGGTTTTCCGAAATGCTTGCGGTCGTTAGACGGTGAGCACGATCTTCCCGGACACTTTCCCTGACACCAACCGTTGGTGCGCCTCAGCCGCCTGCTGGACCGCCATGCGCGCTCCAATGATGGGCCGCACCGCCCCGTCGGCGATCATCGGCCAGACCTTCGCCGTGACGGCGGCCACGATTTCACTTTTGCTGTTCGGACCGTTTGCCGGCCGGGCCCGCAACGTGGTGCCGATAACCCGCGCTCGTTTGGTCAGCAACTTGCCGAGGTTGAGCTCGGCCTTCACCCCGCCCTGCAGGCCGATGACGATCAGCTGTCCGTCGGTGGCCAGGGCGTCGATATTGCGGTCCAGGTACGCCGCGCCCATGATGTCAAGGATGACGTCGGCGCCGTCGGTCTGCTGCCGCAGCCGTGCGACGAAGTCCTCGTCGCGGTAGTTAATGGTGATTTGGGCGCCCAGGTCGCGACAGAATTCCAGCTTGCCTGGCGATCCGGCCGTGACCGCCACCGTGGCGCCCAACGCTCGGGCCACCTGGATCCCGTGGCTTCCGATGCCGCTGGCCCCGCCGTGCAATAGCAGCAGTTGGCCTTCGCTCAGCTGAGCGACCATCACCAGGTTCGACCACACCGTGCAGGCCACTTCCGGTAGTCCCGCGGCGTCGACCAGGTCGACGCCCTTCGGGATCGGCATCACCTGGCCGGTGGGGACGGCCACATATTCCGCGTAGCCACCACCGGCTAGCAAAGCGCAAACTTCTTGTCCGACAGACCATTCGGTAACACCTGAGCCGACTGCTGAGACGACGCCGGCTACCTCCATACCGATGATCTCGCTGGCCCCCGGCGGGGGCGGATATTTTCCGGCGGCCTGCAGCACGTCGGCGCGGTTGACGCCGGCCGCTGCGACCTTGATCAGGACCTCGCCGGGGCCCGCCGTGACATCGGGTACTTCGTGCCACACCAGTTGCTTGGGTGATTCAGCGACGACGGCGTGCATGCCGTCACGGTACTACCCCTTACTCTTGTCTTACCCTTGTCCGGGGTGGCGTGGCAGAGCGGCCTAATGCACTCGCCTTGAAAGCGAGAGACGGCTAACACCGTCCGGGGGTTCAAATCCCTCCGCCACCGCACCTCCGCCACCGCATTTGTGGCGTGCCGGTACCGCGAGCGTGCGTGTCCGTACGTCGACACGCCGCTGCGGCTGTCATTTTGCGCACGCTCGCGCAGCGGCTTTTTAGCGTGGCGGGATCGCGGCGGTGATGGTGTTCATCAGGGCGCCGTAGCGCCCGGCATCGGGATCCTGACCGGGCTTGCCGCTGCTAATCACACCGGCGGCCAGGCCGCGCTCGGGGTCGGCCCAGACCGCGATGTTGACCAGGCCAAGATGTCCGAACGCCGCCGGCGCGTTGCGCCCGAATGGACCGAACCGGGTCGACCCCAGCATGAACCCGGTGCCCCAGCGAAGTGGCATGAGTCCGGTCGCCACATCCGGTCGCAAGCGTCGGCATTCGGTGACCGCGCCGCGCAGTGTTTCCGGGCGCAGCACTCGCACTCCGTCCAGTTCGCCACCGCGACGCAGGATTTCCATAAACCGGGACAGCTCGTTGGCGGTGGACACGGTGTTGGACGACGGGACGATGGTGGTCAGGTATTGCGGCTGGTTGGTGTAGGGGATGACTTCGTGCACGGTTCCGCCGATCGCCTTACGGAAGATCGCGGCAATGACCGGCGGCAACGGCCGTCCGGTGGCATGACTCGGCGCGACCAACGGAACGTCCTTTGTGGCCACGCCAAAGTTCGTCCAACGGAAGCCAAGTGGGTCCAGGATCTCGGTGGCCAGAATGTCGCGAATTTCCTTACCGGTGGTCGCCCAGATGATCTCGCGCATCAGCGGACCCCAGGTTAGGGCGTGGTAGATGTGTACCAATCCTGGTCGGTAGAGCGGGCGCAGTTCGCCGAGCTTTTGCTGCGCGTACGCGTGATCGTCGGCGCGGGTGACGTCTGGTCTGGGCCCGGTCGGGAAGGGAACACCCGCGCTGTGGGTCAGCACATGCCGGATCGTGGTGCGATGTTTGCCGTGGCTGGTGTAGGTCGGCAGGTACTCGCAGACCCGGTCGTTGAGTGCGAAGTGTCCCCGCTCCACCAGCATGTGGACCACGGTCGCGGTGATGGCCTTGGCCGCCGAATACGCACAGAACGGCGTGTCGGTCGTGACGGGGACCTTTTCGGCATCGGGCGGATCGGTCGGGGCATTGCCCCAGCCGTGGCCGATCGCGCGGTTGAGCACTACCCGCCCGTGTTGTCGGATGCATACCTGGATTGCGGGGTGCATGCCGGCCTGGTACCAGTGGCGGGCGGCTTGCCAGATCCGTTCGACGGTGGCGCTGTCGATGTCGGAATGGTCCTCGTCGCCGATCGCCGTTACCGCATCGAGGTCGGTCGGGACACGGATCCTGCCGTCGGAAGTCAACGCAGGTCCTACTCCCCGGTGAACTGCGGCGGCCGCTTGGTGAACGTGGCCGAAATACCCTCGGTCAGATCCTTAGACGGCAGGAAGGCGGCGTTCCACGCGGCGACGTAGCGCAGGTTCTCTGAGACAGCGGAGAGGCGTTGCTGGTCCAGGACGTCTTTGACGCCGTAGACCGCCAATGGCGGGTTGGCGGCGATCTCGGCGGCGGCGGCATGGGCAGCGGCTAGCGTCGTATCGGCGTCGTCGTAGACATCATTGACAAGGCCAATCTTCTCGGCGCGGGCCGCATCGATGTCTTTGCCCGTCAACGCCAGCTCACGCAGATGTCCGTCGCTCAAGATCAGCGGGAGGCGGGCGAGACTGCCCATGTCGGCGACGATGGCCAGTTTGACTTCCCGCACGGAGAACTTGGCGTCGGCGCTGGCGTAGCGGATGTCGACCGCGGAGATCAGGTCGACGGCGCCACCAATGCACCAGCCGTGCACCGACGCGATCGTGGGCGTGCGGCAATCGGCGACGGCGTTGATCGCCTTCTGCATCCGCAGCACCTCGGCGTGGAAGTCGGTGCGAGGGCGGGCCAGCGCGCCGTCAGCCAACAACGGGGTGAACGTCCCGCTCATCGCGGGCACGTCCAGGCCGTAGCTAAAGTTTTTGCCCGATCCGGTGATAACGATGGCCCGTATCTCACGGTCGGCGTCCAGCTCTGCGAATACCTCCGGCATTTCCGACCAGAAGGCGGGCCCCATCGCGTTGCCCTTGCCCGGTCCGATCAGTGTCACCTGTGCAACCTGATCTTTGGTTTCGACGGTGACGGATTCATATGCCCGATTTGTGTCTGAGCCCATATCAAGACCGTAGCGTGTCAGCGGTTCGCCCAGGTTCAGGCGGTAAGGACGAAGGCCTCCACTGGCTTCGCGTGTCCACGCAGGGAAAGCGCGCGCACCGGTGCCTGGCCCACCAGCTCGTCTGCGACACCGCGGGCGACGAGTAATTCGCCGCCGGCCGCTTGTTGCTGCATCCGTGCCGCAACGTTGACCGGGTCGCCAAGCGCGGTGAAGTCCACGACAGCTTCGCCAACATTGCCCACGTATGCCACGCCGGCATTAACCGCCACACCGATGTTCAGCCAGGCGCCTTCCTGCGTGCCATAGCCAACGGCTTGCAACAGATCTCGTCCCGCGTTAACTGCTGCCGACCGATATTCGGGGCCGCTGATGCCTTTGACGAAAAACGCCATGACTTCGTCGCCGATCAACTTGTCAACCACGGCGTCTCTGCGCAGCAGAGCCCGCGTCGCGGCTCCGTAAAACCGGTTGAGCAGCGCAGCGAAGTCCGAGGCTGCGGTGGCCTCGCCCATGGTGGTGGACCCGCGCACGTCGGCGAACAACACCGCAATGTCGACCTCGGCTCCGCCGGGGGGAATCCTTTCGCAGCAGCGGACGCACAGGTTGGGATTCTTGCGCGACCGTGCGTAGCCTGCGGCAGCAAAAATGCGACCCACCACGCCGCCGAACGGGTTACTGCAACCCTTACAGCGCGGTTCCGACGGTAATAATCGGAACAGGTGCCGCTCTCTGCTATAGCGAGCGTGACCTTCGGTTAGCAGCGTCTGCCAGAAATCAGAAGTGGGCCCCGGCGAACCCGGAGACGTGGGCGAGACAGAATCAGAATTGTCCATGTCGCTCTCTAATACGCTCTTGCCGTCATAAGCTGTGGGCAGTTACTACAACGGGTTTCGTGTTGTCACCGTTGCTACGTATCGCCTCCTTCCGATGCCGCCTCGAAATCGAGGCCATGGACCTGGAACGGGGTAGAGCAGTACGGCCCGTCACAACAAGAGGCGGTGCCAGAACCTGGTTTACCAGGCTCAATCCAGCATCATGCAGTCTACCTGTCCGGCTAGACACATTGGTGAGCTATCGCCGCCAGCGACGTTTCTGCCGTTCCTAACACGACTTGTCAACGACTACGCCTACGCAGCTAACGTCCGTGATGTCAGAAACGACCCAGGAACCGCGAAGCCCGAGCGTCACGGTCGTCCGGCCGGGGTCTCGGGCTCACTTCCTGAAGCTCAGCGCCTCAGGCACACCTATCTATAGGCCTATAGCAGCCGCTCCAGATAGAAGTAGTAGTACCGGCCGTTATCCAGGACGCCTTTGCCGTTCATGCTGCCCATCACCGCGTCGTCGTCGATCTTCTTGAAGTGGTCGTGCACGGGTTGGCCGTCATACACCATGGTGGCGGTAACTTCGCCATGTTGCGCGCCAAGCTCATCGGGTACTCCTCGGTTCGGTACCTGCAATCCAGTCACCGGCAAACCGCAGCAAGGCGTCGTTTTCTTCCGGTGCGCCGATGGTGACTCGGACACCGTCGGTGCCGTACGGGCGGACCACGATGCGCGCATTCGCGGCCTGCTCAACGAAATCCAGTGTGCGAGGTCCCAGCGGCAGCCAGACGAAGTTGGTTTGTGTCGGCGGCAGCGTAAACCCGGCGTCGCGTAACGCGGCGCTGACCCGGGCGCGCTCACCGACCAGGGTGTCGGTGCGCGCTAGCAGCTCGTCGGCGGCGTCGAGCGAGGCAATGGCGGCGGCCTGTGCGACGCTCGACACGGTGAACGGCACGTAGACCTTGTCCAGCGCGGTGATCACGTCGGGATGGCCGATCGCGTAGCCGACCCGCAGACCGGCCAGCCCGTAGGCCTTTGAAAAGGTGCGTAGCACAACGACATTGGGGTGGGCCCGGACCAGCGCCGGGCTGTCGGGCAGCAGACCGTCGCGGATGTATTCGACGTAGGCCTCGTCAATGACGATCAGGATGTGCGGCGGGACCGTCTCCACGAAGCGGGCCAGCGCGTCCGGATTTACGACGGTGGACGTCGGATTGTTCGGGTTGCAGACGAAGATCAGCCGGGTGCGGTCGGTGATCGCGGCGAGCATCGCATAAAGGTCGAAGGTGTGGTTGGCCAACGGCACTTTAACGGCGGTCGCGCCGGCGACCTGGACTTGCGGCGGATAGAGCTCAAAACTGCGCCACCCGAAAACCACCTCGTCGCCGGCCGAGGCAGTGATCTGGACGAGCTGCTGGCAAAGGCTGACCGAACCGCAACCGACGGCCACATGCTCGGGGGCGAAATCTACCGAGCTCACCGAACTGAGGCGCTTGGCTAGCGCCGCCTTGAGCTGCACGCAACCGTTATCGGGATAGCGGTTGATGGTGTCGGTGGCTTGCTGGATGGCCGCGCGCACGCTGGGTAGCGGTCCGAACACAGTCTCGTTGCTGGCCAGTTTGATGGCGCCGGGCACTGTCTTACCAGGCACATAAACTGGCAGCCCGGCCAGCTCGGGCCGCAGGCGGGCAGTCACTTCGACAGCATATGTTGCCGCTGTGTACGCTATGCCTCCGGCGGTTCAGGGATTCCAGGAAGGGGTCGGGTACCCTCAGGGGGTCAAAGGAGGCGTGCCAGAGCGGCCGAATGGGGCTCACTGCTAATGAGTTGTCCCCCTTCAAGGGGACCGGAGGTTCAAATCCTCTCGCCTCCGCCACGGACATAACTAAAGACAGGCGCCCGTAGCTCAACGGATAGAGCATCTGACTACGGATCAGAAGGTTAGGGGTTCGAATCCCTTCGGGCGCGCTTTCTACCAGCGGAAACAAGTCTGAAACCTCGAGGCGACACGCCCGGAATTTGATACTTTCCCGCTACTTTTAGTCTCCACTTTGCTGGCCAGCGAATTTATCCAGCACGGCCCGTACCTCGGGGCCGCGGGTCTGCCGTTGAAGGTAGTGTGCCTCGGTGGTCGCCAGCTTCGCGTGGGAGAGCTGCTGCTGAGCCAGCGCCGGCCCCTAGGGCATCGCGGACGACGGTGGCCACCGTCCGCAGAAACGAGTGGGTGGTCACCCATGACGGATCGGCCGGCAGTGCTGCTCGCAGTGCCCGCCGCATGTTGTTCAGGCTCGTCCATCCGCCGTCCCGGTTGGCGTACACCGGCCCGTCCATCCCGGACTTGCTGACCAACCCGGTCGGCGATTCGACTCCGAACCGAGGCAGCACGACAGTGTGCGGGGGAGCGCTGCCCTTACGCTCGTCCTGGCGGTGCACGGGTTTGCCGGCGATGCGGCCGTGGTCGATCAGAGTGCCGGTGATCGTAACGGGCTTAGTCGGCGGCGTCGCGCGCCGGACGCACGCCGTCTGTGCAAATGCTGGCCACGTCGTCGATACGCCAGACGAAGCCTAGGTCTGAGTCTTTCGAAATCCGGCCGGTGTAGATGCCCAGCAGACGCGAGTGTGTGCCGAGCGTCCATTGGAAGCGGCCATCCTCGGATGGCAGGGGGGTTCCCGGCAGGCGGAAAAGGATTGTGGGTGAACCGGATTGTCCCTTTCGTGTCCTTGCGTCAATAAGGAATGCTGGCAAGGTCTGGTTTCGGTGGACGTAGTTGAAGGCCGGGTCTGAGGCGATTGTCCCGCGAATCCAGAGTGGAAGGAGAGGTCCATTGGTGAGGCCGAATGGGTAGCCGATGATTGAGACATCTTGCGTTATCCACAGTTTCGAGTCCCCACTGTCATCGTCTGGATGCTCCCAGGGGATGATCAGGAGGTGGTCGGTGTCCGGGTTGCTGAAGGCGACCGCGGCGACGTCCATCGCCGAACCGTATTCGGGGTGTTCGAGCCACAACGGATTCAGTCCCTCATCAACAAGGGGAATTAGATGACGCGCGAAAGGTATGAGCATCTGGTCGCTGCCGAGTGTTGTCGACCATCCCTGGGGCGGTGGGCTACCGCGAAGGGCAAGGCGAAGGTGCGTCGGCTCCACTGAATAGTCCGAGCATAAGAATTCATTTGTCTCCCAATGGTGCCCAGTGACGTTATGCCTGGCGGTCAGAATGAAGTCATGGCCGTCCACTCGATAGAAAAAGCCCGTGCCCGTCGCTAAGACCTTGAGCCCTCCATCATCAGAAGACACTGGCTCGCCTCCACTCGGGTTGAAGATCATCTCGAGAAAGACCGTCCGGAACGACACGCCTGGTATCTCAATCTTGAACGCAGTCGGGCCGACCGTTGTAGCTTCTGTACCGGCGCCGCCGGCGCCAGGGTCAATGACGTCGCCAGGGCTCACGGTTACCTAGTCTCCTCTTTCGGAAAGCGAGTCGGCAGGAAGCCGGCTCAGAAGATCCGTTGAACTTTCCCATCGGGTATCAACCGCCCACCTTCGACCAGTTAAGTCGGTATAGGCCACTGCAAAGTAGTCAGCCGGCTTATTCGGTAACTCGTTAGGAACTAGGTAGAGCGCTTGTTCGGTTTCGATCGAGAGATACGGGAGCTCGGCAAACCGTGTAGTAGCTATCTTGCTTGGGGTGCAGATCGATCGATGCGAGCAGCAAGGGACGAATCTCGTGTCCGTCCATTACGAACTTGGTGATCTCGATCTCGAAGATTCGCCCCGTGCGGTGGTTTTGAACTCAGGGGCTGGCCGCGTCCGGCAAGTGGGTGGCAACCGGCACTTAGCAGCGGCTACGGATCCAGTACTCCAAGAACTGCGTCGGCGAACCAACGATGACGCGTCCCCGGTCCTTCGCCCACCTCCCGAACAATGCCCTCCGTGGTAAGCGTGCGGAGCAAGTTCGTGGCACCGGGTTGGCTGACTCCGAGTCGCTTCTGCACCGCACGTACGGTCATGATCGGATTGGCGAACAGCAGATCCGCCACTTCGATTGCACGACTTCTAGATCCCTGCAACTTGAGTCGATAGCTCTCGCGCAGGTCTGCGAGCTCTTCGGCTCGGGTTACTGCGTCAGCTGCTTGACCGGCGATACCCAGCAGGAAGAAATCCAGCCACTCCTTGATCTCGCCACGTTCGCGGACGAACTGGAGCCGGTCGTAGTACTCCTCTTTACGCTGATCGAAGTAGCTCGATATGTAGAGCAAAGGAGTAGGTAGCCGTCCGAGTTTGACCAGGTACAAGATGATGAACAGTCGACCTATTCGGCCGTTGCCATCGAGGAACGGGTGGATCGTCTCGAATTGAAAATGAAGCAGCGCGCAACGCACAAGCAGGGGAAGCTTGGGCTGGTCAATGTGTAAGTATTTCTCCCAATTGTCGAGTGATTTCCACATGTTTTCGATCGTGGGAGGAACGAAACGAGCCGTTTTGGGTTGGTTGTCGGGAGACGAGATCCAGTTCTGGGTTTGACGGAATTCTCCGGGGGTTCTTTCCTGACCACGGACTCCGGTGAGCAGGATTTCGTGCATCTCTCTGATCAGGCGTAGAGAAAGCGGAAAGCCGTCGTCGAGCCGATCCAAGCCGTGCCTGAGCGCACGGATGTAGTTGCGTACCTCTTGGACGTCGGCTCGCGCGGTGACTCCGGTGACGGCCGCGTCGAACACCTCGGTTACAGACGCCTGCGTACCCTCGATTCGCGAACTCGCCACCGCCTCTCGGGTGATGTAGGCATTCACCAGAAGGTGCGGATCGGGCAGAAGCCGCCCGGCGCCAGCCAGTCTCCCAAGCGCCGAGTCCGCCTCGGATAGCAACATGATGGTTCCGGGTGCCAGGGTGAGCTCGTCGGGAACGGGCATTGGGACGAAGGCGTAGTAAGCCGCTGGTCCTCCGGTCGAGACGGCGCGCCCCCATTCGGGAGCTACAAACCTTGTTGGGTCCACGACCACAACCTATAACATAATCCCCGTTTTCTTATAGGTTCCGTGTGTACCTACAACGGTCGTTGGCATCGAACCAATTCCGGTCTAGGAAACTGCCCCGACTACCGACGATGCCGGCGTAGGTAGCCGCGCTACCTCGCGGCTCTGCGTGTGAGTCTCATCTGTCGATGACAGGCGCCACAAAGGTCGACGGGTTGGCGCGTGGACAACATCAGCTCTTATCCTCGGCGAATCGGCTGTGTGACCGACCAGTGGTCGGCCCGGGCCAGCGAGTGCTTCCCGCCGGCGCCGCTCACAGGCGAGCAGCCACGTCCCGATTGCGCCGGCGCCCAGCGCGGTCATCGTGCGCGTCGCGGCGGGGTGGGTGCTGATTATCATCGACATCTACACCAAGGTGAAGAGTCCGGCTGTGACGGCGGCGGGATGCCGATGCGCCCAGCTTCCGTGCGAGCAGCGGACCTCTAGCCCGCAGCGCATACATGTGTGGTTGGTCATGACTTCTCCCTGCCGCTGAGTCTCCATTTTGCTGATACAAACACCTGCAAATCCAACAATATTCGTATGGACTGACACGGACCCATGACTTCGTATCCTGTTGAACAGCAATACTTTAAAAGACTCTGATGGATGGAGCTGTGCGCGTAAAATACGCCAGAAGGTTAGGGGTTCGAATCCCTTCGGGCGCGCATCTTCAGGCGCGCACCTTCGGGCGCGCTCAGCAAATGTATGCCGTCGGTTGATCCTTGACACTCCCTAGGTGAGGGAGTTGCGCGCGGCACATTCAGCGGTGTGCTGTGACGGCGTCCCCCGATGCGATGTCGTCCGCCAGCGGCGCAATCACACCGAATATTTCCACGACTGTGTCCGAGGGGACTCCAGCCGAAAACAGCGAGTCTATGAGATGCCCTGCCACGAGATTGAAGTGGTGCTTGGTGATTCCACGACCTTGATGCACCTGCTTCATCGATACGCCGGTGTATCGCTCCGGGCCGCCGAGAGCGGCCGCAAAGAATTCGACTTGCCGGCCTTTCAGGCGGTTCATATTCGTTCCGGTGAAAAACCTCGACAGGTGATCATCGGCAAGTACACGGGCATAGAAGTCCTCGACAACGAGCTCAAGGGCTTCATGGCCACCGACCCTGTCGTAGATACTGGACTCCGTTCCTATGTCAAATCGTGACATTGGTTTCGTCTCCTCTTAGGTCGAAGTTTCCTCGCTCCGCTCAGCGGACGGGAAGCGACGATTGTTGCGGGTCTGTTGTGCCGGTTACCAGACGTCGGCGAAGGGGCCATTGGAAGTGCCAGAAACGAATTGCGAAGGCGTGGGGTCGATCCGTCTCGCCGGTGAGCTATCAGATGACATTCATCGCGCCCCCTAGGGCTGATCCCTTGGTTGGTCTGAGCAGGTCGGTGATGCGCGCAAGGTCCACATTGGTTGCGAATAGGTGCCGGTTGCTGTCCGAGTCCGCCAACCTATCGCAGCGCGCACCATCCCAGATGCAGATCTGATCCAGACCAACGCTGCTGGACACCGCTATCCGGTCGATATGCCTCGACGCTCCTGTGCACATGACTTTCAGTCTTGGTCGCCGATCGGCCAATCGCTATCGCATTTGACACCCATTTGCGGGGGAATTAAACCTGTATGGACAAACCTGTTGTTCCCGTATCAGGCTAGTGGTGTGAAGCTTCGCTCAGCGGTGATCAACATATTTCGGCGACGAGCGATAATCACAGCGGGCGGTTTGTTTCGCTGGGTTGTTTTGATCAACGGTCTGATCTTTACCCTCGGCACGCTGGTCCTCGTTATGTCGCCGGCAACCGTGTCGAAGCCCATCAAGCTGGCAGAGATCCCGGTCCTTGTGGTCGGGTTGGCGGTCATGTTGACCGCCAACGCGCTGCTCCTGCGCTCGAAGCTTGCCCCCCTGGACCGGCTCGCTGCGTCTATGCGGCGGGTCGATCCGCCCCGGCGGAGCCCCCGCATGCACGACGACCGAGGCTATGGCGACCTACACCACCTCATCATGTCCTTCAACGCCATGCTGGACCGGCTCGAAACCGAGCGGGCTTCCGCGAGCGCGGCGGCGCTGGACGCGCAGGAAAACGAGCGTCAACGGATCGCCCGGGAATTGCATGACGAGATCGGCCAAACCCTCACCGTCGCCCTGCTGCGCCTCAAGCGGGCCGTTGACTGCGCGCCCCCTAAGATATGCGGCGAACTCCGGGACGCTCAGGAAACCGTGCGCGCCAGCCTCGATGAGGTGCGTAGCATCGCTCGCCGACTGCGCCCGGATGCGCTTGATGAGCTTGGCTTGCCGAGCGCGCTGCATGCACTGTGCGACGAGTTCCCACAAGCGACGGGTGTCGACGTCGTCAAACACATTGCCCCGCAATCCGACCGGCTGAAGCCTGACGTCGAGCTGGTCTGCTACCGCATCGCCCAAGAGAGCCTGACCAACGTCGCCCGCCATTCCGGCGCCAACAAGGCGTGGTTGGACTTTCATGTCACCACAAACGAACTCACGCTGCGGATCGCCGACGACGGCCGCGGCGGGATAGTCTCCGAGGGCGCGGGGATCAGCGGTATGCGTGAACGCGCACTGCTGGTGAATGGCACCCTGAGGATCACCTCGCCGACCACCGAGGGGACTGAAGTCAGGCTAGTGGTACCGCTGCCGTCGACTGGTCGAAACCGATGATGGTGTCGCAGCCAGCGCGCATCCTGCTTGCCGACGACCACGCGCTCGTGCGAAGTGGTTTGCGGATGATCCTGGATGCTGAGCCGGACCTCTGCGTGGTCGCCGAGGCTGCCGACGGGTGCGAGGCGCTCGCGGCTCTCGACGACACCCCCGTCGACCTGGCCATCCTCGACATCGCGATGCCGAGGATGACCGGGCTGCAGGCTGCGCGAGAGATCCACCGCAGGCACCCCCGTGTGCGGATACTAATGTTGTCGATGTACGACAACGAGCAGTACTTCTTCGAAGCGCTTAGGGTCGGCGCATCTGGCTACGTCCTCAAATCCGTGGCCGACCGCGATCTACTCGAGGCGTGCCGGGCGACCATGCGCGGTGAGCCATTTCTGTATGCCGGTGCGGTGACCGCCCTGATCCGGGAATACCTGCGCCGAGCACGGCAAGGTGATGCGTTGCCCGACACCATTCTCACGCCACGTGAGGAGGAAGTGCTGAAACTAATCGCTGAGGGCCACTCAGCTCGCGAAATTGCGGAAACCCTTGGCATCAGCAACAAAACGGTGGACCGGCACCGGACAAACACCCTACAGAAGCTGGGCCTGCGCGACCGCTTGGCGCTAACCCGATACGCGATCAGAACCGGCCTGACCGAGCCCTGATGGCCGTCAATATGGTCAATACGATCTTCAGCGCATCGGCAGCACAAACGACGGACCGCTCAATCTGCCGAAGCCTGCCGTTCACGGAACCGCTGGCTGATCCCCACGGCCGCCGCCATCGTGCGGGGCTGGCCCCCTATCGAGTTGGGCCGGCGGCCGCACCAGCTGACGTCCACACGTGCGGTGCGGGATACAACCACAGTTGAGGCCGATTATACAACCCTGGTGGTCACTAACTCCGCTCTTGCCGGTGTGACCTCTGGGACCAGTCGGAAACGGATGTGCTGCCGTTACGCTGAACGAAGGGGTGGTTGTCGTCGTCCTAGTTGCCGACTTACCGGCGACGCCAGCGTCGTATCCGACCGCTGAGACAAGGATGGCTACACCACCGAAAAGCGTCACTGCCGTCCTAGTCGTGAATGTCATCAGATTCCTCTGTTCTTCAGATTCCTCTGTTCTTTGCATGTTCCTTTTTCGTCTCAGAGCAACGTTATTCATTCACGCGCCTGCGCAAAATCGGGTTTAACCCTCACCGGCAAGGCAATTGGACCCGTAGTTCGAAGCAGTTTGTCCTGGGTGATCGCGACGAGCTGCCCGGTGGCCCGCGTCGCGGCCGAGATCGGAGTCGGCAAGCAGGAGTTGGGTGTGTCTCGAACTATGGCGCGCTCGGCTGGTCATACTGGCCCGACCCCGATCGGTTGGTCCGGGGTGATCTGTCCCGGTCGTTTTGAGCCGTGGTTATGCGAGCTGAGGGACCGAATAGGTGGATGTCGTTTGCCAGGGGGATAGGACCAGTTTGGAGCTGGTTTTGCCATGAGCATGGGACCACCCGCAAGACGGTCGACGTCAAATTTGTTGAGCCGCTACCAGCCAAGGCCGGCACGCCGCGGCATCGCCCAGCACAGTGGGGTCGGCGCAGCTGGCGATCAAGTGGTGGTGCGGCATGTCGGAGTCGGCCAGTGCGGCAAGGACTTTGACCATGCCGTCCCGGAATACGAACGTGTCGACGCCGTCGTCACCGCGGCTGACCGCTGAATCGGCGGCCCACCTTGCCCCGCGAGACTCCGGCCGCGGTGATTATCACGGAATCATCGGTGTAATCGGCGACGATCTCGTCGAGGTCGCCCGTGGCGGGCGAAGACTTCTGCTGCGTGCGTGTCGGCGTTGATGTCACGGCGCTCCGCTGCGAGCTGTCCAGTGTCTGGGAAAAAGCGTAGGCCATTCTTAATGAGCGGGCCCGGCGGTCGGCAGCTGAAAGAATGAAGTGGAACTAATTTTCTGGCTGGGAGGCAGAGGCGATGCCGCGTACCGACAATGATTCCTGGGATATTACCCAGAGCGTGGGAGCCACCGCGCTAGGTGTTGCTGCGGCGCGCGCCGCGGAGACCGAGAGCGAAAATCCGCTCATCAACGACCCGTTCGCGCGTGTGTTCGTGGACGCGGCGGGCGACGGAATGTGGAGCATCTACGCCAATCCCACGCTGCATGCCGCGGCATCGGAGCTGGACCCGACGATACCGGCGCGGATCCAGCTGATGATCGACTTCATGGCTACCCGGACCGCGTTCTTTGACGAGTTCTTTCTCGCCGCCGCCGACGCTGGTGTTCGCCAGGTGGTGATTTTGGCGGCGGGCTTGGACGCACGGGCATGGCGGCTGCCATGGCCCGACGGCACCGTCGTCTACGAGCTTGACCAGCCCAAAGTGTTGGAATTCAAATCCGCCACGTTGCGAGAGCACGGTGCGCATCCGACGGCACAGCTGGTGCAAGTTCCGATCGACCTCCGTCAAGATTGGCCAAAGGCTTTGCAGGATGCTGGGTTTGACGCATCACAGCGGTGCGTTTGGTCGGCGGAGGGACTGGTGCGTTACTTGCCGGCGCAAGCGCAGGACCTGTTGTTTGAGCGCATACATGCGCTTAGCTCGGGCGGCAGCTGGCTGGCTTCCAACGTTCCCGGCGAGGGTTTCCTCGACCCCGACCTCGTGCGGCGCCAGCGGGAGGAGATGCAGCGCATGCGGGATGTGGCGGCCAAGCTGGCCCATACCGACGTCACGGACTACGAAGACCTTTGGTATCCCGAGGAGCGCACGGCCGTCGCCGACTGGCTGCGCGATCGCGGCTGGGACGTCTCGGCGGCAACCTTCAGGGAGCTGATGGCTCGCTACGGCCGCAACGTTCCGCCCGATGCCGAGGACACAATGCCGCCAACCCTTTTCGTGTCCGCGCAGCGGGCAGGCTACGGGCGTCGGTAGAACGACACGCGCTGAGCGTGGCCAGTTCAGCTAGCGCGTGAACGCGAGGCGCGAATTCCGCACCCCGTTTAGTTGGCGTCGTCCCTAGCTGGGGGCAACTGTTCGGCGTGCTGCTTGAGTTTTTCGGCGAGGCGGTCGAGTGCGGTGTTGAGGAGCATCTTCACCATGGGCGCGGGCACCGGCAGGGTGAGCTCGATATCGAGATCCACCGTCAGCACGCTGCCCGCCTCGGCCTCCGTCACGCAGAACAGCTGCTCCTGCTTGGAATACAGGTCGCCTTGCTGCATGACGGTTTGAATCTGGTTCACGTCCGGGTAGTACACGGCTTGGATATAGGTGCCCTGCATGCCTTGAAAGTCGATGTCGATGCGCAACTGGCTGGGACGCCCATCGTCGTAGCGAGCGAGCACCCAGACGCCTTTGATCCACTCATGCCACTGTGGGTACGACTCGAAATCGGCGACGATGGCCATGATCGTTGCAACGTCGGTACCGATCTCGACGGTCTTGCTTAAAACTGGCATTGGCGAAGCATAGCCGGGTGCAGGGCGACTCATCGAACAAGCAGTCTGGGAGTCCATCAGGCCCCGCGGCCACAATTTGCCGTATTTTCCAAGTTCGCGCGTAGTGCGTGTACGCTACGGCGTCGAGGTGGGGAACTAACGATTAGCGGTCGCAGTGACGTGAGAAGGGACGCCGGCATGAGCACGGCACCGGACGCCGGAGCTGAGCCTGCGCCCCGCAGGCTGCGGATCCTATTTTTCGGCGAGGCAGTGACCCTGGCCCACGTCGTTCGGCCGTACGTCCTGGCGCAGTCGCTGGACCCCAGCCGCTATGAGGTCCACTTCGCCTGCGACCCGCGGTACAACAAGCTTCTAGGAGCCTTCCCTTTCCGCCATCACCCGATCCACACCATCACTAGCGAGCGGTTTCACGGCAACCTGGTTCAGGGCCGCTTCTACTCCACGCGGGCACTGCGGAAGTACGTGGAAGAGGACACTAAGGTGCTGGCCGAGGTCGCGCCGGACCTAGTCGTCGGTGATCTCCGTATTTCACTCTCGGTCAGTGCCCGACTGGCTGGCGTCCCATACATCGCCATCGCGAACGCCTACTGGAGTCCCCAGGCCCGCCGCCGCGGATTTCCGCTGCCGGACTTGCTGTGGACCCACTTGTTCAGCGTCAGGCTGGTCAAACTCCTCTACCGCCTGGAACGCCCGTTGTTCTTTGTTTACCAGTGCCTGCCGCTCAATTGGGTCCGCCGGAAGCACAGGTTGCCGAGTCTGGGCTGGGATTTGTGCCGCATTTTCACCGACGGTGACTACACCCTGTACGCCGACGTGCCCGAACTGGTGCCGACCGACAACCTGCCGGCCAACCACCAATACCTCGGCCCGGTCTTGTGGTCGCCCGCTGTGCAGCCGCCGGACTGGTGGGACTCGTTGCCCACCGACAGACCGATCGTCTATGCCACCCTAGGTAGTTCCGGCCGGAAGAACCTGTTGCAGGTCGTGTTGAACGCCCTGGCGGACTTGCCGGTGACGGTGATCGCGGCCACCGCGGGCCATAGCACGCTGCAAAACGTGCCGGCCAACGCCTTCGTGGCCGACTATCTGCCGGGCGAGGCGGCCGCAGCCCGCTCGGCTGTGGTGGTCTGCAACGGCGGCAGCCCGACGACCCAGCAGGCCTTGGCGGCCGGAGTACCGGTGGTCGGGATAGCCGGCAACCTGGATCAACACCTGAACATGGAGGCCGTCGAGCAGGCCGGCGCGGGAGTGCTGCTGCGCACGGAGCGGCTCAAGAGTCGCCGGGTGGCCGACGCGGTAAACCAGGTGCTCAGTCGGGCCGAGTACCGACAAGGTGCCCAACGACTCGCCGAAGCCTTCGGGCGAGACCGCATTGGATTCCCGCAACACGTGGAGAGTGCATTGCGGCTGGCGCTGGAGAACCTGCCCCCGACGTCGCTGGCCAGCTAGTTAGACAACACCGCGGATCCAGCGCGGTGACGAGTGATCACCAGTGATGTTGTGAGCGGCGCTGATTCGGCGCGAATGTGGGGCAAAAGGTCGGGCAGCGCGGCCAATGACGATGCTGCGGCCGATTGATGTTGGCTGCGAACGCCAACTGCCGCAAGAGGTTCTGGTGCAAACGTTGAACGGGTGGGGTGGCTTTTCCCCAGCTTCGCGGTAGTCTCCGGCTCCCAACGTGCACCACTTTAGATGCTGGCTTAGGATACGAGCGGGTCAAGAGCTTGAATTACTTTGACGAGCCACAGTTCTAGGAAGGTGGCTATCTCATTTGGCGGCTGGTTCCTGACTGGCTCGCATACCATTATTCAAACAATAGTTCGATGCCATATACGGGCTAGGGTTGTCCGTCTCGGCGAAAGGAACCTGCCATGGGAGTAACCGAAACTGCGAATGCGCTCATGTGGCGCGTCCTCGAAGAAAGTTGGAACAACATCCAATTCTTCTTGGGGAAGGATCGTCACCGGATCAGGGCCGTGCGGCAGGCGCTTGAGGGGCGCGCGGCGCCTGTCTACCTCGAGATCGGTGTGTCGCGCGGATTTGTATTTCGGCATATTGCCGCCGACGAGAAGGTCGCCGTCGACCCGGCTTTCCAGCTTTCGGCGCGCTCCCGCAGGTTGGCTGCCGCGCAGGCGCGTGCTACCCACTACTGCGAGATGACTAGCGACGCTTTTTTCGCGAACGAGACGGCGTTGCTGGAGCGGCGCGCCATCGATGTCGCCCTGATCGACGGGCTGCATACCTATGAACAGGTCGTGCGTGACGTCGAGAACACCCTGCGCTATCTGCGCGACGATGGCGTCATCGTGCTGCATGACTGCAACCCCAAGTCGGCGTCGGCCGGCTGCCCGGCGACGTCTTACGCCGACTTTCGTGCGCAGAACCACTGGTGGGAAGGCCTGTGGTGCGGCGATGTTTGGAAGGCGATTGTGCACCTGCGCAGCACCCGGCCAGACCTACGAATCGCGGTGCTGGACTGTGACTTTGGCGTCGGGATCATACGAAAGGGATCGCCGGAACGGCCGCTGTCGTACTCGGCCGAGCAGGTCGCGGCGCTTAATTACGCGGATCTTGCCGCCGACCGCGAGCGCTTGCTTAACCTGAAGCCGCCCGCGTACCTAGACGAATTTCTCGGCTCGTCGAGCGTGATTTAGCTTGGCAGCCTCAGCAAAAACCGGTCGTCGATACTGAAGTCGACTACGGCGCTGCGCGAAACACGCAAATCGCCAACCCAAATCGGGGCGCCCCCATACCGCCCGCCGCACATTTTGCCGACATTTTCCCAGTGTGCGTGTACGCTACGGCGTCGGGGTGGCGGGTAGCGATTGACGTCGCCAGCGATGTGAGAAGGGACGCATGCATGAGCATCGCACCGAACGCACCTGAGCCTGCGCCCCGCAGGCTGCGGATCCTATTTATTGCCGAGGCAGTGTCCCTGGCTCACGTCGTGCGGCCGTTCGCCCTGGCGCGGTTGCTGGACCCGAGCCGCTATGAGGTCCACTTCGCCTGCGACCCGCGGTTCAACAAACTGTTGGGCCCGCTCCCTTTCCCTCACCATCCGATCTACACCGTGCCCACCGACCAACATCTCGCCAAGATGGCTCAGGGCCGACTTTGCTACACCCCGAAGACGTTACGGAAGTACGTTGCGGAGGACACAAAGCTGCTGGCCGAGGTCGCCCCGGACCTAGTCGTCAGTGACCTGCGCCTGACGCTGTCCGTCAGCGCCCGACTGGCCGGCATCCCCTACATTGCCATCGCGAACGCCTATTGGAGTCCCCACGCTCGGCGCCGGTTTCCGATGCCGGAAGTGCTGTGGAGCCGCCTCCTCGGCGTCTGGTTGGTCAGCCTCCTGTTCCGCATCTACCACCCAGTGGTCTTTGCTTTCCATTGCCTGCCGTTCAACTGGGTCCGCCGGAAGTATGGATTGCCCAGTCTGGGCTCAAATCCTTGCCGCCATTTCACCGAAGGTGACTACACCCTGTATGCCGATGTGCCCGAGCTGGTGCCGACGGACAACCTGCCGGTCAACCACCAATACCTTGGCCCGGTCTTGTGGTCGCCGGCCGGGGAGCCGCCGGACTGGTGGGATTCGTTGCCGACCGACCGGCCGATCGTCTATGCGACCCTGGGTAGTTCCGGCGGGAAGAACCTGTTGCAGCTGGTGTTGAACGCGCTGGCGGACTTGCCGGTGACGGTGATCGCGGCCACCGCCGGCCGCAGCGAGCTGCAGAACGTGCCGGCCAACGCCTTCGTGGCCGACTACCTGCCGGGTGAGGCGGCCGCAGCCCGCTCGGCTGTGGTGGTCTGCAACGGCGGCAGCTTGACGACGCAGCAGGCGTTTGTGGCAGGAGTGCCGGTGGTCGGGGTCGCCAGCAATCTGGATCAGCATCTGAACATGGAGGCCGTCGAGCAGGCCGGTGCGGGTGTGCTGCTGCGCACGGAGCGGCTTAAGAGTCGGCGGGTGGCTGACGCCGTAACGCAGGTGCTCAGTCGGGCCGAGTACCGACAAGCCGCCCAACGGCTCGCCGAAGCCTTCGGACGGGACCGCGCCGGATTCCCGCAGCACGTGGAGCACGTGTTACGCCTCGCGTCGGAGAACCTGCCCTCGTCATCGTTGGCCAGCTAGCAGACAACACGGCAGGGTGGGGGCCCTCACGCTACGGATCGTCATGTGACGGTCGCCGCCGTTCACTTCGGTGAGCTCGCTGCTGGTGTGACCTCGCGGGCCAGAGGCCGTCGTTTGGGTAGTCGGGATGGCGGGGTTGATGCTCGAGTAAATACTCGATCATGGCCGGTTAACGGACGCGGCGCACCTCGTGGTGCGTCGCACAGCCGGTGGTCACTCATTAGGTGAGCGAATGACTTCTAGGATGGTCAACGTCATCCGTTCGCGCGAGTTGGCGGTCAGCCGTTGTGCGAGCGAATACCAGCGTCTGCTGCTACCATCCCTGACAGCATCAAGGGGATGGCTGAGCCGGGAGGCCGGGTCACGCCTGGCACTGTGCCTCAGAGTGGCGGCGCACGGAGCCAACATAGGTGAACCGGATCGTTGGCCTACGAATTACCGCGATCATATGTGAGTCCGTGCTGGCGCCATTAGTTCTTTTAAAGAGGCCAGCTTGACCAACATGTGAGCGACCACGGATTAGCAGTGAGGAGATGGTGGTATGAGCCCAATAAGTCGACTGATCGCCTTGGTCAGGCAAGCGTTGAGTTTTCTGCCCACATTAATTTACCGACCGTCCGGTTCGGTCGCTGAGGAGTACCACAAGTGGTACTACGACAACGCCGTGTGGACTACGACCACTTGGGCGGGGATCAAATGCTGGAAGTCCGTCAGTGATATGTGGAATTACCAGGAAATCCTGGCCGAGTTGAAACCATCCCTGGTGATCGAGTTCGGCACCCGCTACGGTGGCTCGGCGGTGTTTTTCGCCAACGTCTTGCGGCAGATCGGTCAACCATTCAAGGTGCTTACCGTGGACGTCTCGCACAAGGTGCTCGATCCAGCAGCCCGGCGCGAGCCAGATGTCTTGTTCATTGAATCGTCATCCACCGCCCCGGCCATTGCCGAGCAGATTCAACGCCTCAAAGACGAATACCCCGGCAAGATCTTTGCCATCCTGGACAGTGACCACTCAATGCATCACGTACTGGACGAGATGAAACTGCTGCGTCCTTTACTGTCCAGCGGCGACTATGTGGTAGTGGAAGACTCCAACGTCAACGGACATCCGGTCCTTCCCCTGTTCGGGCCCGGCCCGTATGAAGCCATTGAGGCGTACGAGCGTGAATTCCCAGGTGACTATAAGCATGACGATGCGCGGGAAAGAAAATTCGGCTTTACATTTGCGACCAACGGCTTTCTGATCCGCAACTAATCGTTCATGTTTGAAATGGCTTATGGTACGCGATCAGCGCCTCGACCAGGCCTAGCCTATTCCTAACCACGTTCTAAGGTATTCACCATGGCGGCTGAACCGGCATCTATACCCGATTTTGTGATACCCCTCACCGCACCTGCCGACGGGGCGCGGCCGCGATTTTCGATCTGCACACTGGTCACCCGCCCCGCCGAATATTCCGAGATGGTGGAGTCATTTGTCAGCCATGGCTTTACTCCGGCCGACTGTGAATATCTCTGTCTCGACAATAGTGAATCGAATCGATTCGACGCCTTCCGTGGCTACAATCTGTTTCTTTCCGAAGCGCGAGGCGACTTCATTATCCTGTGCCACCAAGACATTGTGCTCCTCGACGACGGGCGAGCCGAACTTGAGCAGCGCCTAGATGAACTCACAGCGCACGATCCAAAATGGGCACTGTGTGGCAATGCGGGTGGAGTTTCATTCAATCGCCTGGCCGTCCGCATTTCCGATCGCTTTGGAAAAAACCAGTCCATCGGCTCCTTCCCGGCGGCGGTCACAGCGCTTGACGAGAACTTCATCGTTGTGCGACGCGAAGCCAACCTGGCGATGTCGCATGATCTTTCCGGTTTTCACTTTTACGGTGCCGATCTGTGCATCGTCGCAGATTTTCTTGGGCGCAGCGCTTGGGTGATCGATTTTCACCTGCGTCACAAGGGTGTCGGTACAACGGGTGCGAGTTTCTACCGACACCGCAAAGATGTTGCTCGAAAATATCGGAATGCGTTCCGGCGCCGTTTTGTAGTGACTACGGTGACCCACTTCTTCCTGTCCGGGTCACCCATTTTAAGCCGCATATTGACTTCGCGTGTCGTTGGTATTCGGAAATATTCGATTGACTTGGCGATCCGCTTCTATTCAGCGCTACCTGACGATCTGCGCTACCCGATTGACTCGGCGATCCGGTGGTATCGGCGTCGGGAGCGTGCTCGCGCACTAGCAGAATCGAAGAACACGCGGTGACTGGCCTCTCAACGGCACTGCAACAGCTGTTCAACCGGCTCCGCTTAGCGCATACGATTATTCAAACAACAGTTCGATACTGAGTACGGCCTATGGTTGGCCGTCTCGGCGAAAGGAACCCGTCATGAGAGCAACCGCAGCGTCGAAGGCGCTCATCTGGCGCATCGTCGAAGAGGGGTGCAGTAACGCGCAGTTCTACCTCGATCGTCGCATGAACCGGATCAGGGTTGCGCAGCGGGCGCTCGAGGGGCGGGCGGCGCCTTTCTACGTCGAGATCGGTGTGTCGCGCGGATTTGCGTTTCGGCATATTGCCGCCGACGAGAAGGTCGCCGTCGACCCGGCTTTCCAGCTTTCGGCGCGCACCCGCAGGTTGGCTGCCGCGCAGGCGCGTGCTACCCACTACTGCGAGATGACTAGCGACGCCTTTTTCGCGAACGAGACGACGTTGCTGGAGCGGCGCGCCATCGATGTCGCCCTGATCGACGGGCTGCATACCTATGAACAGGTTGTGCGTGACGTCGAGAGCACCCTGCGCTATCTGCGCGACGACGGCGTCATCGTGCTGCATGACTGCAACCCCAAGTCGGCGTCGGCCGGCTGCCCGGCGACGTCTTACGCCGACTTTCGTGCGCAGAACCACTGGTGGAACCTCGTCTGGAGCGGCGATGTTTGGAAGGCGATTGTGCACCTGCGCAGCACCCGGCCAGACCTACGAATCGCGGTGCTGGACTGTGACTTTGGCGTCGGGATCATACGAAAGGGATCGCCGGAACGGCCGCTGTCGTACTCGGCCGAGCAGGTCGCGGCGCTTAATTACGCGGATCTTGCCGCCGACCGCGAGCGCTTGCTTAACCTGAAGCCGCCCACGTACCTAGACGAATTTCTCGGCTCGGATCGCCGAATCCCGCCGAATTCTCACGATGCGGCCCGCGCAGACCTTGCTTGACCGCCGCCGTGTAAACGGCGCTCTTATTTTGGGAAGGCTAATTCGGGGAAGTTCGCCGAGCCTGTTCAACGGCGCACTTTTGCGGCGACCGGGTTGGTGTCAGCTCAGCCGGGTTGTCCCCACGGCTACGCCTGCGTCGGGCAGACGCGTTAGCAGCGCATCGCCCATCGCCGCGGCGGGAGTGAGCACACCCCGCAGCTCGGAGAGCCGATCGCGATCGAGCGCTAGCGCCAGACCACTTTCGGCGAGCAGCACCGCTGTCGACTTGTACGCGTCAACGTTGTGCGCGAAAGTCGCCATGTAGCGCGCACCGGTCGTTGTCGTGGTGTACGTCTCGAACGTGTAATGGCCCCGCTCCTGAGTTTTCCGGCTGGGACCGGTGCCTGGTCTGGGCGTGACGCGCTCCACTAGCCGTCGGGGTAACCGGTTGAAATACCTATTCCCCAAGCCGATGGCACCAGCCACAGCACCGGTGACAGCCGCGGAAGCGAGCGGCGCCGCCCACGACTTTCCTAGACTCATCGTCTCCGAGTAGCGGAATCGCCGGCCATAGGCCCAGTCCTGTAATGCGTTGCTACGCCGAACAATTCGAGTGTTAAACGGGCCCTGCACAAATCCGCCGGTCCAGAAGCCGGCAAGCTCGGGGGCCAGGTCGCTTCCTCGACGCCGGGGAAAATCCGGCTGCGGACCCAGTTCGGGTTCGGCGTCTCGGTCTGTGGTCAGCGTATACGGGTCGGTGACGAGCCGAAGGGCCTCGGGATCGCTGGATGCAGTGCGCATTGCCTCCGAATACGTTGCAACCGAGCCACCGGAGACCCAACGCTGAGAGAACGAGCGAAGCACAAGATCGGTGTCGCAGAGTTCACCGGTGCCGTCCTCGATCGCCCGGCGGTACAGCTGGTATACGCTCAGATCCGAAGGGACCGAATCGAATCCGCACGCGAGAATTATCCGGGCGCCAGTGTCGGCGGCCTGTTTGTGGTGTAAATCGATACTGTTTCGGCAGAACATTAGCTCGCCGGTCAAGTCGGCATAGTCCGTTCCAGCCTTCGCGCAGGCCGCCACCAGCGGCAGGCCGTAGCGCGTATAGGGGCCAACAGTCGTCAGCACCACCTGGGTTCGGGCGGCCATCGCCTCGAGCGTCGACGGTTGTGACGCGTCGGCGACAATCAGCGGCCAGTCCCGTGCGGTTGGGCCCAACATCACCCGCACGGTCCGCAATCGTTCGCTGGACCGGCCGGCCAGCGCGATCCGTGCTGTGGACCCGCTGAGTGCGAGGTGTTCGGCGGTCAACTTGCCGGAGAAGCCGGTGGCGCCGTACAAGACGATGTCGAACTCGCGCTCAGCTGGGCTCATCCGGGCGACACTACCCGAGCGCGGGACATCGACGCAGCCTCAGTCCTTGGTGAAGCAGTACATCCGGTAGGAGAGTTCCCCGCCCGCCAGATAGCGGGACAGTTGCGTGCCTTGCACGCCAATGAATTCGCGGCCCGCGAAGCGCAGAAAGGCCGGCAGATGGCGATCGACCAGGTCTCGCGACTTTTGCGAATTGTTCGCAATGCCGCGCAGCACCTCGGCATTGATTTCTCTCTGTGAAAGTTGCCGCAACGGGCTATCGGCGAGGTCAGCCTCCCATGCGGCGACCTCATTGCTGGGACGCAGGTCGGCGTAGGCGAAATACCCTCCTGGGCGCAGCACGCGAACCACCTCGGCGAGAAAACGTGGAAAGTGTGGGTAGCAGTGCGAGGCTTCGACATTGAGCACCACGTCGAAGGATTCGTTGTCGAAGGGCAGGTTTTCGGCGTCGCCTCGCACGAAATCCAAACCGGGCAGCTGGTGTCGCTTTTGGCACAACTTGATGCCTGCCGGGTTCAAGTCCAGCCCCGTGTAGGAGGCCGGGTGCAAGGTGCGGGTGAGGTACGAGGCTCCGCCGCCGTGGCCGCAACTAACCTCCAGTACTCGCTTGCCGCTCAGATCGACCTGGCTCGCCGTGCGGTGGTACAGGTTGATGTGGGCTCGGTTGGGCTCGTCGGATTCCTCCAGCGGCAGGGCCATCGGCGGATCCTCTTCGTAGGCCCAGTTGATGAACACAATTTCGTCGGTACCGAGCCCACGCGTCATGAGCGGGTACCAGAACCTCCAAACCCTCTTGTATAGGGAGGTACTGCCCGCGCGGGCGAGAAAGCTATGGGTGCGACTGAAGGCCATGGGCAAGGAGTATGGCAAAAACTCTGGGCCGCTGCCACGGCACGCCGCGTGAGTTCGGCGACGCCGTCGCGGCGTTGTCGGGATGCCCGAGCGCAGGAAACGGCTGCCGCTGCGGTAGCGTCGCCGAAATGACGTTGGTCGGCGGCGCGGAATGGGGGCAATGAGCGTGGCTGGATTTCGTTTCGGCTTTGTCGATGCGCTTGTGCACACGTTGCTTCCGCCGAGCCTGCCGGCGCGGGCAAGTATCGTGGGCGGCGCAGTCATGGGCGCCGACTCCTACTGGGTCGGCGATCATCTGAACGCGCTGGCGCCGCGCTCGGTCGCGACGCCCGAATATCTCGGATATGCGGCGAAGCTGGTACCCAAGATCGACGCCAACTACGAGCCGTGGACGATGCTGGGAAACCTCGCCTATGGGAGCAGGTTCAACGGCCTGCGACTGGGCGTGTGCGTGACCGACGCTGGTCGCCGCAATCCCGCGGTCACGGCCCAAGCCGCCGCGACTCTGCATCTGCTTACCCGAGGCAAAGCCATGCTCGGTATCGGTGTTGGGGAGCGTGAAGGCAACGAGCCTTACGGCGTGGAGTGGACCAAACCGGTTGCCCGGTTCGAAGAAGCGTTGGCGACAATTCGCGCGTTGTGGGATTCAAACGGGGAGCTTGTCTCGCGTGAATCACCGTACTTTCCGTTAAATAACGCCTTGTTCGACCTTCCGCCATACAAAGGGAAATGGCCCGAGATCTGGGTTGCGGCGCACGGGCCGCGGATGCTGCGGGCCACTGGACGCTACGCCGACGCCTGGATTCCGATTGTTTTGGTTCGACCCACCGACTACAGCCGCGCCCTCGAAGCCGTGCGTACCGCGGCGTCCGACGCCGGACGTGACCCAATGTCGATCACCCCTGCAGCAGTGCGTGGCATCATCACTGGCCGGACTCGTGACGACGTGGATGAAATGCTGGACTCTGTCCTCGTGAAAATGACCGCGCTCGGAGTACCCGGGGAAGCCTGGGCACGCCACGGCGTTGAGCATCCAATGGGAGCCGATTTCGCCGGCGTGCAGGACATCATTCCGCAAACCATAGATGAGGAGACGGTCTTGTCGTATGCGGCCAAAGTCCCGGCCGCACTTATGAAAGAAGTCCTCTTTAGTGGGACGCCCGACGAAGTCATCGATCAAGTAGCGGAATGGCGTGATCACGGCCTGAAGTACCTGGTCGTTATCAACGGCAGCCTGGTTAACCCGAGCCTGCGCAAGACTGTTTCGGCGCTTCTGCCGCACGCCAAGGTGCTGCGCGGTCTTAAAAAACTGTGACCTGCGCCACTACGGATGAAAACGGCCGGTGGTCCGGTCTGGCTGTTGGCGCGCCAACAGCAGCCAGCGGCAGGTCATTTCGGTTTGCCAGCCCTAGGGCTCAAGCATACTTTTCCAAAGTTATCACAGGACTTCAACGTTCGCATTACAGTTTAGTCATGGGCAGGCTGCTGACCTGCGGGTATTTGCGTGCGTAGGGCGTTGCTCCGGCCGGCGAGATATGAGTTTGGTCACTTTGGTTGCGCGAGTGGGAACGACAGGTAACGGCGCATTGTTCTCTGCCGCAACGGATTTGCTGAGATTCGTGCGAGTGCAGGACCCGCTGCAGTGCGCGGACCGGTCAATCATGATTCTGGCGCCATGACTTGTCTCGTGGCGCGTGTTCCGCCAGAATCAGTCCCAGACCGGATCGAAAGGGTGTCAACGCAGACGCCACTCGGCCCTCGGTGCGATCAACAGGTCGACGTCGAAGGCCAGATCGCTAGGACGGGCGAAGCCGCCCCTTACCCTGTATCACGCAAACCCGGGGTCCTGCCAGCGCCGACGCTGCGCGGGGCAATCAGCTTAATTGTTTCGGCAAGAAGCACGGCCTTCACCTGCTATCGTGGGGCCTCATCGATTTCGCGTCGCGGGCCCGGGCGAGGTACGAATCGTCTATGCGGCGACTCGGATTCGAGGACACGGCAGCAAAACGGTCGTACCCTCTTGCCGTCAAGAGCCGAAGGATCATCATGAAAACGAACTTGTCATTTCGCGCTGGGGGTGAGGTGGCAACGCAACCTGCGCAGGGCACGGCTGAGCAAACGAGACAACCGGCCAACGGGACTGCCACGCGATTCGCGATGAGCGAGTCGACGCTCACCGATCTGTTGCAGAAAGCAGCCAGCCAGTTCCCCAATCGCGCGGCGTACAAGTTCATCGACTATGACGTGGATCCAGCGGGATTTACCGAAACTCTCACTTGGTGGCAGGTCTACCGGCGCTCGATGATCGTGGCGGACGAGCTCAGGATCTACGCGTCGGACGGCGATCGGGTCGCGATATTGGCCCCGCAGGGGCTCGAATACATCGTTGCCTTTATGGGCGCGCTGCAGGCCGGTCTCATTGCTGTTCCTCTCCCCGTGCCTCAATTCGGCATTCATGACGAACGAATTTCTGCAGCATTGCGGGATTCCTTGCCCAGCGTCATTATTACGACCTCGTCGGCCATCGCTGAGGTCACAAAATATGCGCCACATGCGCGCTCTGCGCAGGGCCCTGCGCCGGTCGTGGTGGCGGTGGACGCGCTGGACCTGGACTCCCCGCGAGAGCTCGATGCGAGTCGGTATGCGCGTCAGAGCACGGCATATTTACAGTACACGTCGGGATCCACCCGCACACCGGCTGGTGTTATCGTCTCGCACAAGAATGTCATCACCAACTGCGCGCAGCTGATGACCGGTTACTTCGGGGATTCAGAAAAGGTTCCGTCAATTGCTGTATCGTGGCTGCCGTTCTATCACGACATGGGGTTGGTGCTGGGCATTATCCTGCCGATGATCGTTCAGGACACCGCGGTGTTGTTGAGTCCGATGGCATTTTTGCAGCGGCCGGCTCGCTGGATGCAATTACTGGGCAAATATCGCGGACAGGTTTCCAGTGCACCGAATTTCGGTTTCGAATTGGCGGTGCGCAGGACATCGGATGACGATATGGCCGGACTTGATCTCGGGCACGTGCGGGCGATCGTTACTGGTGCCGAACGCGTAAACGCCGCGACACTCCAGCGCTTCACCGACCGGTTTGCCCGCTTCAACCTCAGCGAGACGGCAATCCGACCGTCATACGGGCTTGCCGAGGCGACGGTGTACGTGGCCACGGCCGGACCAGGCCGCCCACCTAAGAGCATCTGCTTCGACTACCAGCACTTGTCGGCCGGTCAGGCGAAGCGCAGCGACAGCGCCGCGGGCGATGGCGCCAACCTGGTCAGCTACGGTGCGCCGCGGGCGTCAATACTGCGGATCGTCGATCCCGAGACCAGGATTGAGACCCCGGAGGGGACGGTCGGGGAAATCTGGGTGCAGGGGGACAACGTCGCCAGCGGTTATTGGCGCAACTCCGAAAACACCGAGCGGACGTTCGGTGGACAACTTGTCAATCCCGCGCCCGGCACACCAGACGGCCCGTGGCTGCGGACCGGAGACCTCGGCGTCATTTTTGAAGGCGAACTGTTCATCACCGGCCGCATTAAGGATCTCCTGGTGGTGGATGGGTCCAATCACTATCCGGATGACATCGAGGCGACGATCCAGGAAATCACCGGTGGTCGGGTCGTGGCGATAGCTGTGCCGGATGAGCGCACCGAGCAGCTGGTCACCATCATCGAACTCACAAAGTGGGGTCACGCGGACGGTGATGCGATGGACAAGCTGCGCACGGTCAAACGTGCGGTCACCTCCGCGATATCCACGTCGCACCGGGTGCGTGTCACGGACGTCGTTCTGGTGGCGCCGGGTTCAATTCCCGTCACGACCAGCGGCAAGGTTCGACGTGCAGCCTGCGTCGAGCGTTATCGAAACCACGAATTCAACCGCCTGGACGCTACGGCATGACTGCACACGTATGTGGATTGTCCACTTTACCCCGGGATGAGATATGACCAACCGCGCTCTGTCTAAGGAAGAAATCCGAAAGCTCGATCGCGACCTTCGGATACTTGTCGCAACGAATGGCACCCTCACGCGTATTCTCAACGTAGTGTCTAACGAAGAGATCGTCGTCGAGATTATCAACCAGCAAATTCTCGATGCTGCGCCGAAAATACCTGAATTAGAGCATTCGGAAATTGGCCGGGTCCTTCAGCGTGATATCTTGCTTAAGGGCCGGAAATCGGGAACGCCGTTCGTCGCTGCGGAATCATTGATTGCCATTGATTTGTTGCCTCCCGCAATCACGACGTGCTTGACAAAGACGTACCGTCCCATCGGCGAGGTGATGGCGGCGAGTTGCATCGAGACCTATAAGGAGGACGCTAAGGTCTGGATGGGGGATTTGCCGTGTTGGATCGCGGATGGCGGGTATCAGAATTCGCCAAAGAGAGCTGTCGGCCGCCGGTATCGACTCATCGCCGGAGGTCAACCGGTCATTATTACCACCGAATATTTTCTTCGAAGTGTATTCCAAGACGCTCCGCGTGAAGAACCCGATCGTTGCCGGCATTCAAACGACATCGACACCAGGAGTGGAGATCGCTTTGTCCTTCATAGTCGAGTCCTCAGAAGTTTCTAGTGCTGACAATGTCAGGTCGCAGTCGTCGAGTCTGCGGAATGAAATCGCTTTGCGCGTAGTGTCGCCGGCCAGGAAAAGTATCAATTTGCGGCAGACCTGGGCGGTCGTCCAATAATGCGGAATGAGAACCTGGCAGCACTACTCGCTCAACAGGCATCAGAAGCGGGATGGTACGACAAGCCCGCCTACTATGCGCCGGACGTCGTGACTCATGGCCAAATCCATGACGGTGCGGCACGTCTTGGAGAAGTGCTGAGAAACCGCGGCCTTTCGGCAGGAGATCGGGTACTGCTGTGTCTCCCCGATTCGCCGGACCTAGTCCAGCTGTTGCTGGCCTGCCTGGCTCGCGGGATCATGGCGTTCCTGGTGAATCCCGAGCTGCATCGCGACGACCACGCGTTTGCCGAGCGCGACACCGAAACGGCGCTTGTTGTCACAACTGGTCCGCTCCGCGATCGGTTTCAACCGTCAACCGTGGTAGACGCCGCCGAGCTGCTGTCTGATGCCGCTCAAGTCGTGCCGAGCGACTACGAACCGGTGAGTGGTGATGCGTTTGCGTACGCTACGTACACATCCGGCACCACGGGTCCGCCGAAGGCGGCGATCCATCGGCACGCCGATCCGTTTGTGTTCGTCGACGCGATGTGTCGTCAAGCTTTGCGACTCACTCCCCAAGATATCGGGCTATGTAGCGCACGCATGTATTTTGCGTATGGCCTAGGTAATTTGGTCTGGTTTCCGCTCGCGACAGGCGGGTCCGCGGTCATCAATTCGGTGCCGGTCAGTGCAGAATCTGCCGCCACGCTAAGTGCGCGATTTGAGCCATCGGTGCTTTACGGTGTGCCGAGTTTCTTTGCAAGAGTTGTCGACACATGTTCTCCGGATTCCTTTCGTTCGCTGCGCTGTGTGGTATCAGCAGGAGAGGCCCTTGAGCTGGGTCTCGCCGAGCGGCTCATGGAATTCTTTGGCGGTATCCCTATTCTGGATGGAATTGGATCCACGGAGGTCGGCCAGACATTCGTATCGAATAGCGTTGACGAATGGCGGGTGGGGACTCTAGGAAAGGTTCTTCCGCCCTACGAGATTCGCGTTGTGGCGCCGGATGGAGCAACCGCTGGACCTGGGGTTGAGGGGGACCTATGGGTCCGCGGACCATCGATTGCACCGGCCTACTGGAATAGTCCCGATTCGCCCCTGGAGAATGAGGATTGGTTCAATACGCGGGATAGGGTATGTGTCGACGGTGACGGATGGGTTACGTACGGTTGCCGTGCGGATGACACGGAGATCGTCGGAGGCGTCAACGTTAATCCGCGGGAGGTTGAGCGGCTCATTATTGAAGCCGACGCCGTGGCGGAGGCCGCGGTTGTCGGAGTAAGAGAGTCCACCGGTGCGTCCACGCTGCAGGCATTTCTGGTTCCGGCGAGCGGCGCATTCATTGATGAATCAGCTATGCGAGACGTCCACCGGCGATTGCTTTCCCAACTGTCTGCATTCAAGGTGCCACATAGATTCGCTATTGTTGAGCGGCTTCCGAGAACTGCGAACGGGAAATTGTTACGTAACGCGCTTCGCACGGAGAGCCCAACGAAACCGATTTGGGAACTCTCGTTGACCGAGCCTCAATCCGACGCGAACGCGCAGCTTGATGGTCGGCCGGTGTCGAGCACGCAGGTTGCTGTGGGAAGCGCCGGCGGAGCGACGCTCAAGCAGCGGCTGTCCGCTTTGCAGCAAGAACGTGAGCGGCTGGTAGTCGAGGCTGTCTGCGCGGAGGCCGCTAAGATGTTGGGCGAACCGGATCCCGGAGTGATAAATCGGGATCTCGCCTTCTCGGAGCTGGGTTTCGACTCGCAAATGACAGTCACTCTGTGCAACCGATTGGCGGCAGTTACCGGCCTGCGGCTGCCTGAAACGGTCGGGTGGGATTACGGCTCGATATCGGGATTATCCCGGTATTTGGAGGCTGAGCTCTCCGGTGGGCACAGTCGGGCGGGGATGCCCGCTGCAGCGAATGCCGGTGCGAAGGGCCTCTCGCCGATCGACGAAGAGCTGAAGAAGGTCGAAGAGATGGTGGCGGCGATCGCGGACAGCGAGAAGCCGCGCGTGGCCGATCGTTTGCGTGCCTTGCTGGGGACTATCGCCGACAGCGAAGCTGGCTTGAGCCAACGGATCCAGGCTGCCTCGACTCCCGACGAAATTTTCCAGCTAATCGATTCTGAGTTTTGCGAGTAATGATGAGGAGCGGTAACTGACCATGACTGCGAGCGTTGAAGGCGCCGACCAGCAGAGCGAAAAGCTGGTCCGCTACCTCAAAAAGGTTGCTGTCGAACTTGATGAGACACGCGCCCGGTTGCGGGAATACGAACACCGCGCAACTGAGCCGGTGGCCGTGGTCGGGATTGGGTGCCGGTTCCCAGGTGGCGTGGATGGTCCAGACAGGCTGTGGGATGTCGTTTCGGAGGCTCGCGATGTCGTGTCGGAGTTTCCCACGGATCGCGGTTGGGATGTGGAGGGTTTATATGATCCAGATCCCGATGCGGAGGGCAAGACCTACACGCGGTCGGGTGCGTTTCTAGACGATGCGGCCGGCTTTGACGCCGGGTTTTTTGGGATCGCCCCGAGCGAAGTGTTGGCGATGGACCCTCAGCAGCGGTTGATCTTGGAGGTTTCCTGGGAGGCGTTGGAACACGCCGGGATTGACCCGCTGTCGTTGCGGGGGTCGGCGACCGGGGTGTTTACCGGGATCTTCGCGGCGAGTTATGGCAACAGGGACACCGGGGGGTTGCAAGGGTATGGCTTGACCGGCACGTCAATCAGCGTGGCCTCGGGGCGGGTGTCTTATGTGTTGGGCCTGGAGGGCCCGGCAGTCTCGGTAGATACGGCGTGTTCGTCGTCGTTGGTAGCGATCCATTGGGCGATGTCGTCGTTGCGCTCAGGCGAGTGCGATTTGGCGTTGGCCGGTGGGGTGACGGTGATGGGGTTGCCGTCGATTTTTGTGGGCTTCAGTCGGCAGCGAGGGTTGGCCGCTGATGGGCGTTGTAAAGCGTTTGCGGGAGCGGCGGACGGGACCGGCTGGGGCGAGGGTGCCGGGGTGGTCGTGCTTGAGCGGCTTTCGGACGCACAACGACTGGGTCATACGGTGTTGGCGGTGGTGCGTGGTAGCGCGGTCAACCAAGATGGCGCGTCCAATGGGTTGACCGCACCCAACGGGCTTGCCCAGCAGCGGGTGATCCAGGCGGCGTTGGCCAGCGCAGGGCTGTCCTCGGCCGACGTGGATGTGGTTGAGGCACACGGGACCGCCACCACGTTGGGCGACCCCATCGAAGCGCAGGCGTTGCTGGCCACTTATGGGCAGGGACGTCCGGCAGACCAGCCGTTGTGGGTGGGCTCGATCAAGTCGAATATGGGCCACACTCAGGCCGCCGCGGGAGTGGCCGGGGTGATCAAGATGGTGCAAGCGATGCGTCATCACGTGATGCCGGCGACGCTGCATGTGGATGAGCCTTCCCCACGGGTGGATTGGACCACCGGCGCGGTGTCGGTGTTGACCGAGGCCCGGGATTGGTCGGTTGAAGGGCGCCCGCGCCGGGCGGGGGTGTCTTCGTTTGGGATCAGCGGCACCAACGCGCATGTGATCTTGGAAGAAGCCCCGGCCCCAGCTGACGTGAGCGACAGCACCGCGGACCAGCCGCGGTTGTCGGTGGTGCCCTGGGTGGTTTCGGGTAGATCGGCTGAGGCGTTGATGGCGCAAGCGAGTCGATTGGCGTCTTATGCGCAGGCTGACCCGGAATTGGATCCGGTCGATGTGGGATGCGCGTTGGCGGGTCGTTCGGTGTTTGAGCATCGAGCGGTGGTCGTCGGTGAAACCCGTGAGCAGCTAATAGCGGGGCTAACTGGGCTCGCAGCGGGCGAGCCGGGCGCTGGTGTGGCAATCGGTCAAACCGCGTCGGTCGGCAAGACGGTGGTCGTGTTTCCCGGACAGGGCGCGCAGCGCATCGGGATGGGCCGCGAGCTGCACAGCAAGTTGCCAGTGTTTGCTGAGGCGTTCGATGCGGTGGCCGATGAGTTGGATCGGCATCTGCGATTACCGTTGCGCGACGTTGTCTGGGGTGCCGACGCGGGTTTGCTTGACAGCACCGAGTTTGCTCAGCCGGCGTTGTTTGCGGTGGAGGTGGCGTCGTTCGCGGTGTTGCAGCACTGGGGCGTGCATCCGGATTTTGTGATGGGGCACTCCGTTGGGGAGTTGTCGGCGGCTTACGCGGCCGGCGTATTGACGTTGGCGGACGCGGCAATGCTGGTGGTGGCGCGAGGCCGGATGATGCAGGCGTTGCCGGCAGGCGGCGCGATGTGGGCGGTGGCCGCCTCGGAAGACGAAGTGGTGCCGCTGCTCGGCGAGGGTGTCGGGATCGCTGCGATCAACGCGCCCGAATCAGTGGTGATCTCCGGTGCGCAGGCCGCGGTGAGCGCCATTGCCGATCAGTTCGCCACGCAGGGCCGGCGGGTGCATCAGCTGGCCGTCTCACACGCGTTTCATTCGCCGTTGATGGAGCCGATGCTCGAGGAGTTCGCGCGCGTCGCGGCCCAGGTTGAGGTACGCGAGCCCCAGATTGGGCTGGTGTCAAACGTGACGGGCGAGTTGGCCGGCCCTGATTTCGGTTCGCCCCAGTACTGGGTGCAGCACGTTAGCCGGGCGGTGCGTTTTGCCGACAGCGCGCGTCATTTGCAGACTCTGGGGGCGACCCACTTCATTGAGGCCGGTCCCGGCAGTGGTTTGACGGGCTCCATCGAGCAGTCCTTGGCTCCGGCCGAGGCGGTGGTGGTGTCGATGCTGGGTAAAGACCGGCCAGAGCTGGCGTCGGTACTCGGTGCCGCCGGTCAGTTATTCACCACTGGTGTGCCGGTGGATTGGACTGCGGTGTTTGCCGGCTCACGTAGCCGGCGGGTGACGTTGCCCACCTATGCGTTCCAGCGACGGCGGTTTTGGGAAACCCCGGGCGCGGATGGGCCCGCCGATGCGGCCGGTTTGGGCCTGGGCGCGACCGAACATGCGCTGTTGGGTGCGGTGGTTGAACGACCCGACTCTGGCGGGGTGGTGTTGACCGGCAGGTTGTCGCTGGCGGATCAGCCGTGGTTGGCCGATCACGTGATTGGCGGGGTCGTACTGTTCCCCGGGGCGGGTTTTGTGGAGTTGGTGATCCGCGCGGGTGATGAGGTCGGTTGCGCGGTTGTCGAGGAGTTGGTGCTGGCGGCACCGCTGGTGCTGCACCCGGGTGCGGGGGCGCAGGTGCAGGTGGTCGTGGCGGACGCTGATGAGTCGGGACACCGGGCAGTGTCGGTGTATTCCCGGGGTGATCAATCCGACGGGGGTTGGTTGCTGAATGCCGAGGGCATGCTGGGGGTGGATGCCCCAGCGGACCAAGCGGCCCCGGCGGATTTGTCGGTGTGGCCGCCGGAAGGTGCCGAGAGTGTGGATATCTCGGACGCCTATCCGCAGTTAGCCGAGCGCGGTTACGCATACGGCCCAGCGTTTCAGGGCTTGGTGGCGATCTGGCGGCGCGAGTCGGAGCTGTTCGCCGAGGTGGTCGCTCCCACCGGTGTGGCTGTCGACGGGATGGGGATGCACCCGGCGGTGCTGGACGCGGTCCTGCATGCTTTGGGGTTGGCGATTGAGACCACCGAGACGAGACTGCCATTTTGCTGGCGCGGGGTGTCGCTGCATGCCGGTGGTGCGGGGCGGGTGCGGGCCCGCTTCACCTCGGCGGGGGCGGACGCGATTGCAGTGGATGTCGCAGACTCTGCGGGGTTGCCGGTGTTGACGGTGCGCTCGCTGGTCACTCGTGCGATGACCGCCGAACAGTTGCGCGCCGCCGTGACCGCGGCTGGCGGTGCACCCGAACAGGGACCGCTGGACGTCGTGTGGTCGCCAATATCGGTGCCCAGCAGCGACGCTAACGGCGCTGGCCAGCCTTCCGTGGTGTCGTGGGCGGACTATTGCGCCGGCAGCGGCAATGACGCGGGCGTCGTGGTGTGGGAATTCGGGTCGGCCGGTGCCCAAGCGCCCGTGGACTCGGTATCCGCGGTCTATGACGCCACCCACGCCGCCCTCGAGGTGCTGCAGTCCTGGTTCGGCCAGGATCGAGCGGGCACGCTGGTGGTGTTGACCCATGGTGCCGTGGGGTTGGTCGGTGAGGATGTCAGTGACTTGGCCGCCGCTGCGGTGTGGGGCATGGTGCGGTCGGCGCAGGGCGAAAGTGACGGCCGGATCGTGTTGATCGACACCGACACGGTGGTGGACGCGGCGGTGCTGGCTGACCTCGGGGAATCCCAACTGTTGGTGCGCGGCAGCACTGTGTATGCCGCTCGGCTGTCCCCGGCTCCGCCGCTGCTGACCTTGCCCTCCGAGCCCTCCGCGGAGGGCTCGGCATGGCGGTTGGCCGCCGGCGGCGGCGGGACGTTGGAGGATCTGGTGATCCAGCCCTGTCCAGAAGTGCAAGCACCGCTGCAGGCGGGGCAAGTGCGGGTGGCGGTGGCTGCGGTCGGGGTCAACTTCCGCGACGTGGTGGCCGCCCTGGGAATGTATCCCGGCCAAGCCCCACCGCTGGGTGCAGAAGGCGCCGGGGTGGTGATCGAGATCGGTCCCGAGGTGACCGGTGTGGCCGTCGGTGACGCGGTGATGGGATTCCTGGGCGGGGCGGGTCCGCTGGCCGTGGTGCACCAGGAACTGATTACCCGGATGCCGCAGGGTTGGTCGTTGGCTGAGGCCGCCGCCGTGCCGGTGGTGTTCTTGACGGCCTTGTTCGGGTTGGCGGATTTGGCCGGGATCCGGGCCGGGGAATCGGTGCTCATCCATGCCGGAACCGGTGGTGTGGGCATGGCGGCGGTGCAGCTGGCTCGCCACTGGGGTGTGGAAGTTTTCGTCACCGCCAGCCGCGGCAAGTGGGACACGCTGCGCGCCATGGGGTTTGACGACGACCACATCGGTGATTCCCGGACGTTGGAGTTCGAGGAGAAGTTCCTGGCAGTCACCGAGGGCCGCGGGGTTGATGTGGTGCTCGACTCGCTGGCCGGTGATTTCGTGGACGCTTCGCTGCGCTTACTCGTCCGCGGCGGGCGTTTCCTCGAGATGGGTAAGACCGACATCCGCGATGCCCAGGAGATCGCCGCCAACTATCCCGGTGTGACCTATCGGGCGTTCGACCTGTCGGAGGCCGGCCCGGTGCGCATGCAGGAGATGCTGTGCGAGGTGCGCGAGCTCTTCGACACTCAGGTGCTGCATCGGCTGCCGGTCACTACCTGGGATGTGCGCTGCGCGCCGGAGGCCTTCCGGTTCATGAGCCAGGCTCGCCACATCGGCAAGGTTGTCTTGACCATGCCCTCAGCGCTGGCTGATGGGCTAGCCGACGGCACGGTCCTGATCACCGGCGCGACTGGGGCGGTCGGTGGGGTACTGGCCCGCCACATGGTCAGCGCCTTTCGCGTGCGCCATCTGGTGTTGGCCAGTCGGCGGGGCGATCGCGCCGAGGGAGCGGCTGAGTTGGCTGCCGAATTGGTCGAGGCCGGCGCCAAGGTACAGGTGGTGGCCTGCGACGTGGCCGATCGCGATGCCGTGCGGGCGTTGTTTGCCCAGCTGTCGCGGGAGTTTCCGCCGGTGCGCGGCGTGATTCATGCCGCCGGGGTGCTCGATGACGGGACAATCACGTCATTGACACCGGATCGCGTCGATACGGTGTTGCGGGCCAAGGTGGACGCGGCGTGGAACCTGCACGAGGCCACTCGCGATCTGGACGTGTCGATGTTTGCGCTGTGTTCCTCGATCGCGGCCACGGTGGGCTCACCGGGACAGGGCAACTACTCCGCGGCAAACGCGTTCCTCGACGGGCTGGCCGCTCACCGGCAGGCCGCAGGGTTGGCCGGGGTATCGCTGGCGTGGGGGTTGTGGGAGCAGCCCGGCGGTATGAACGCTCATTTGAGCAGCCGCGACCTGGCCCGGATGAGTCGCAGCGGGCTGGCTCCGATGAGCCCTGCCCAGGCGCTGGAATTGTTTGACGCTGCGCTGGTGATCGATCACCCCCTCATGGTGGCCACCCTTTTGGACCGGGCCGCACTCGATGCCCGGGCCCAGGCCGGCGCGTTGCCGCCACTATTCAGCGGGCTGGTGCGCCGTCCACGGCGACGCCAAATCGAGGACGCCGGGGACGCCACCCAGTCGAAGTCGGCGCTGGCCCAGCGCCTACAGGGGCTGGCCGCGAACGAGCAACTTGAGCTGCTGGTAGGGATCGTCTGCATGCAGGCAGCGGCGGTGCTGGGCCGGCCCTCACCCGAGGACATCGACCCCAACACCGAGTTCCAGGACCTCGGTTTCGACTCGCTGACGGCCGTCGAATTGCGCAACCGGCTAAAGTCGGCGACCGGGTTGACGCTGCCGCCGACCGTGATCTTCGATCACCCCACTCCCACCGCGGTCGCCGAGTACGTCGCCCAGCAAATGCCGGAAAGCCGCCCTGCGGAATCCGGTGAGGGAACCGCACAGGCTGCCGAACCGAGGGCCGAGGAAGTGTCTGTCCACGCCTAACACATTCCGTATCAGTATCAGTCAGTACTATCCGGGTTGCGAGCCCACTAGACAGATCGAGGTAGTTTGCAAATGAATGATCGGAAGCAGGCAGCGACGTCCGTCGTTCTGGTGGCGTTGAGTGCTTGTCTGGCGCTGGGGCTATCCGGATGCTCTTCAGCAAAACCTGATGCCCAGGAACAGACTAGTTCGACCAGCTCGGCGCCCTCTGACCCTGCGCTCGTCGCTGAGATTAAGCAGTCGCTGGAGACGACAAAGGCTTTGACCAGCGTGCACGTAGCGGTCCAAACGACCGGGAAAGTCGACGCTTTGCTCGGTATCAGCAATGCCGACGTCGACGTCCGGGCCAATCCGCTCGCGGTAAAGGGCGTATGTACTTATAACGACCAGGCGGGCGTCCCGTTCCGGGTACAGGGCGACAGTATCTCGGTGAAACTGTTCGACGACTGGAGCAATCTTGGCTCCGTCTCCGAGCTGTCAACTTCACACGTGCTCGACCCCACCACCGGTATGACGCAGTTGCTGTCGGGTGTCACCAACCTACAAGCGCAAGGCACCGAGGTGATTGACGGAATCTCGACCACTAAAATCACTGGAACCATCCCCGCCAGCTCGGTCAAGATGCTGGATCCCAAGGCCAAGGGTTCCAAGCCGGCGACGGTGTGGATTGCTCAGGACGGTTCGCATCACCTGGTCCGGGCAAGCATCGACCTCGGGTCCGGGTCTATTCAGCTTACCCAGTCCAAATGGAACCAACCGGTGGCCGTTGACTAGTTCGGTCGACTCCCCAACGCGGTAGGCGGCGTGGCAGCGGGTGCTAACGCCGCGTTGGCGTGGCCGGAAGCCACGTTCGCTCCACCGCAGTCAGCGCGCCCAGCCCGATCACCAGAACCGTACCGAGCTGACTGAGCACGCTGAAGGAAACTCCCGACACCAGCACCAGTCCGGCGCCGAATATGGCGCCGAGCGCGGTCAGCGGCGCAATCGCGCGCCGCACGGACACGGTCGCCGCGGTCTTCGCCTCGGCGGCGACGCGAGCGGCCTTGAGGCTGGCAACCAGATACGGGACCCCGCACGAAGCGAGGATGGCGAACGACACCACCGGGACCGAAGCCTGCAGCTCGCGACCGAGGACGTGTTGCCACAGCGCAACCGAGATCCCCAACCCGGCGAGGTAGGCGGCCAGTACGCCTAGGCCAACCGCAAGCCCGCCGGCGGCACCGCCCCAGATGCTGATCAGGCCGGCTACTGCGACGAGCGTGACGGCCAGCAGCACGGCATCGTGGGTGAGGGCAGCACGGGTAGCCACGGCGACTAGCACCGCTCCGCCCAGAGTGATCTGGCTGTCGACAAGGCTTCCGTATTTCATCGCCTTGCCGGCGGCGATTTCGAGCTGCTGCGCGCGTGCCGCCGCGCCAAGGTCCAGTTCGTCCCCGTCGGAATAGACGAACAGGCGGGTCGCTGTTCCGTCTGATGAGAACATAGATTCCCGTACGTGCTGGTACGACGGACTCGCCAGCTCCTTCATGGATAGGTGGAAGCCGCCCTCACCGGTATCGGCGAAATCGGCGCTGAGATTCTTCAGCATCGCCGAGGCTTGCGCTATTTGCGGCATGAGGTCCTGGATGGTCGTTTCCAGCCTGGGTACGAAGGAGCGCACCTGCCCCAGCGCTGACCGCATTTGCGCCACCATCCGCGGTGCCGCGGACAAGGTGCTCATGGTTTGGGTCGATATCGCAGAGATGCGGTCTACGCCATTGGACAGCTGGTCCATGCCGGCGACCACCTGGTCGTAGGGTTCGATGACGTTGCGCAGGGCCGCGCACAGCACGTCGCCGGGACAGTTTGTGACGCTGACCATCCAGCTGCGGATCGTGCCCAGGTATCCCGAAAACTCAGTCGCTTTGCTCTTGAGGTTCCGCGTGGCCGAGAGGATCGGGTTGAGGTACTGCTGTGCTTGCTGTGCCCCGGTGACCGCTACGTTCACGGTGGTTTCCAGCTGGTCGACCGCGGTGCTCATCTGATCGATCATGGCCTTCATTTGTTTGATCGCGGTCACCGCCGGCACGAACGACCCGGCCTGCTGCCCCAGCTGATCAGCGAGCCTGCCCGCGGCGGAGCTGAGCGAGGCGTCGGTCCACGGCACGCCGGCCGGCCAGGCCGCCGACTCCACCTTGCGCACGCCGGGAATCTCCATCAGCCGGTGGCTGACCTGGTCGATGGCGATGAGCGCAGCGGGGTCCCTGAGGTCCCGGGCGGACTTGATCACCAGCACATCGGGCAGCGGGTTCCCCGGGAGAACCTGTGCGCCGCGTTGTCCTGCCTGACTCTCGGCCAGACCTAACCGCATCCCGATGACGGGTAGCGCGCAGATCGCCAGCACCACAGCGGTGATGCGGGCCGGACGAGAAAAGTTGGGTCCCGACATCCGGCGTGTCCGGGTATCGCCGCAGGCCAGCAGCGATACCTGCCCGCTTGCCCCCGCGAGCTTGATCAGCGTAGGCAGCAGTGTCAACGAAGCCGCCAGTGCCACAACGACACCCAGTGCGGCGATGCCGACGCTGTGCAGCGCTGGTGTTCGGGCAAGCAGCAGCGGCCCGGTCAGTGATGCGACGCACGCCCCGGGCAGGGCCAACGCGGGCAGGTGGTCGCGGTAGGTCGGCGCGGCCGAATCAGCTGCGTTGGACTTGAGCACCAGCATGGTGGAAGCGGTGATGGTCCCGATCGTCAGGACTGCGGCCAGGGCCCAAGAAAATCCTGAAACGGTTCCCCCAGCTTGTCCCCGCACCACCGCAGCGAGCGGCCAGGCTACCGCGAGCGACAAGTCGGCGGTCAGCAGCACGATCCCCGCGGCCCGTACCGACTGCCGCGCGCGCTGCAGCAGAAAGACTGCGATCACCGCCGCGGCCGTCACGGTGACCGCGGCCTGCCAGGCCGCCATCTCCATCGGCATGTCGGTGGTGGTCGCCGGGACCACAAGGCGGGCGCGTAGCCCCTCCGTCGGCGGTAACTGGCGCACCACCGATCGGACAGCGTCGAGGGATTCTCGAGCTTGGGCGGTCCCCGCTTCGCCCCGTAACCACATCATGGCGATAGCGGAGCGGCCGTCGGGGCTGGTTCCCAGCGGGGCGGTGAGGGGGTCTGACCACCAATCCAGGACGGATCCCACATGGCGGGTGTCGGCGCGCAGGGCGCTGACGGCGTCGTCGTAGAACGGCTGTTCTTCCGGCTCAAGTGCGCTGCTGCCATCTACCACCAGGTAGGCGATGGCGTTGGTGCCGGTGCCGGGGAAAGCCTTCGCGATCCGGCTGGTTGCGGCAACTGTCGTGGCATCTTGTGGCAGGAGCGCCGAGCTAGTGCCGCTGGGTTTCGCCGGTGTCAGCGTGAGAACTAAATTCGCAATTATCGCCGCCGCAATCCAGGCGGCGACAACAAGGAGGTTGACGAGCCGGGGTGACCTACGGTTGTCGTCGGCCGGCACGCTCGTGGTTTTCGGGTGGATGTACCAACGTCTGCACAGTACGGTCCCGTCCGTGGCTAAGCGTCTAATCGGGCGAACTGATCTTGTCGATACTGCTCGACACACGCCGCACGCCTGATCTTGCCGCTGGTGGTAATCGGGATCGAGCCAGGCGCCACCAGGACCAGATCGGCGACGCTCAGGCCATGTGAACTCGATAAGGCCGAGGTGACTTCGCGTTTGATAGCGCCTAGCCGGGCAAGCGCATCCTGGTCTGAGTCGCCCCGCTGCTTGAGTTCGATTATGGCGACTAGCTTTTCGGTGCTGCGGTCAGGAACCGATATTGCCGCGCAGCGGCCTCGGGTGATTTCCTGGATCGTCGCCTCGATGTCGTCCGGAGAATGGTTGCGGCCGTACACGATTAGCAGATCCTTGATCCGGCCAATGATGAACATTTTGCCGTCGGCGACGAATCCCAAGTCTCCCGTTCTAAGCCAAGGACCTTCGGGTGTGCCCTCCGAAGGGTCGGTAATCTTTCCGCCGAACGTGCGCTCAGTCTCGTCAGGTTTTTGCCAATAGCCGTTAGCAATGTTGTCTCCGTGCACCCAGATCTCACCGACGGTTCCGTCCGGACATTCGATGCAGGTGTCCGAGTCAACGATCCGCACGATCGGTGACTGTGGCAAAACGTAGCTGATCAACGATGTACCACCGCCGTTTGCGCAGGGCTTGGCCTGGCCAGCGGACAAACTCTCAGCATCGAAGTCAACGAGTTCCGGTGGTTGACCCGGTCTACTGGTCGCCACGTACACCGTTGCTTCTGCGAGCCCATACGAAGGCCGAAGCACCTTCTCGTGCAGATTGAACCGGGCAAAACGGTTGGCGAAGCGCTTAATCGTCGCGGGCTGTACCCGCTCGCTGCCATTGAGGAGGGTGTGTATATTGCCGAGATCAATCCCGGCCATGTCGTCGTCCGATATCTTCTTTGTCGCCAGTTCGTAGGCGAAGTTCGGTGCCGCCGAAAAGACCGGAAAATCGGCGGCCAGCATGTGCATCCACCGGGCCGGGCGTTGCAGGAACGACACCGGGCCGGTGAGTATTGCCGGATATCCCCCTAAAATCGGTGCGCAAACTCCCAGCACCAAACCCATGTCGTGGTAGAACGGCAGCCACGACACGACCGTCCCGCCCAGCGGGACGATCCCGTCGGTGTCCGCAAAATAGCCGGACATCAGTTGTTCGAAATTGGTCCGAAGGTTCTGATACGACATCACCACGCCCGCGGGGGTGCGGGTCGACCCGGAGGTGTATTGCAGATAGGCGGTGGTTGGGTAATCGTCGTTACCGGCACCAGATCCATTCGGCGAGTCCAGATCTAGCAAATCAACTTCAATGATTGATGGCGCGGATTCACCGGGCCGCTGCGTAACGTGCTGCGCGACGTCGTCCACGACAGATGATGTTGTGAGGATCGCCACAGGCGATGAATCGCTGAGCACCGACTCGAAACGTTCATCGGTGACGCCGCCCTGTGGAACCGACAGCGGAACGGCGATGCGCCCGGCTTGTAATGCGCCGAGAAAACCGACGACGTAGTCGAGTCCTTGTGGAGCCGAGATCGTCACCCGATCACCCGTTGAACCGCAACGGCTCAGCTCTTGTGCCACGTTCAGCGTTCGCCGGTACAGCTGCGACCACGTCAGGGTGATCGCAACACCGTCCCAGTCCTGTTCGTAATCCATAAACGTGAAGACCGGATCGTTGGGTTGCAGACGCGCGCATGCGCGCAGCACGGCGGGGATGGAACGCACACTCATGGCGATAACGTTACTGGACTAGTTCTGACTCGGAACAAATGTTGTCGCAAGTTGCCGAAGAACTCGGTGCCGGCTTGACAGCGTCGGCCAAGTCACATTTTGGCCAGCTCAGCGGTGATTACTGCACCGTCAGCAAACTTGCGACGGCGCCCGACAGCCGGAAAACCTGTGGAGTGCCCCCAGATGTGGGACCTGCCCGACACTTGACCGGTGTGGGGTGGGACCGACCGATTACTGGGTGGCGGCCACGTCGGCCTTGGCCTGCGTGGCGGTCACCGACGTCGTTAGCCCTGCTCGGCATGCAAACCCGGCCAGATGGGGGGAAATCGTGCTATTGTTCCACAGCCTCCCTATGAGGCGTCTAAGCTGCGGTCCTATACCTGCCAACGGTGGCGAGATCCGGGTCAGCCCGGTGTAGTGGCTGTGCGAGCGGTGCTGCGGCCATTTCGTTGCCCGTATGAAAAATTCGGTGATGTCGCCGGGAAACGCCGGTTGAGCTGAGACGAGGTTAATAAGCGATGGAAACACGTGTCACTCCCATTGCGGTCATCGGAATGGGATGTCGGCTTCCCGGGGGCATCAACTCGCCAGACCAGCTATGGGAGTCGTTGTTGGGCGGCGATAACCTGGTCACCGAAGTTCCAGCCGACCGTTGGATCGCTGACGACTTTTACGACCCTGAGCCGGGGGTTCCCGGGCGATCGGTATCGCGATGGGGTGGTTTCCTCGACGACGTCGCCGGTTTCGATGCTGAGTTCTTTGGGATCAGCGAGCGGGAGGCCACCTCGATCGATCCGCAGCAGCGATTGCTGCTGGAAACCTCGTGGGAGGCGATCGAGCAGGGTGGTCTGGATCCGGCGTCATTGGCCGGGTCCTCGACAGCCGTTTTTACTGGCCTGACCCACGAGGACTATCTAGTACTCACCACCGCTGCGGGCGGTTTGGCCAGCCCGTATGTGGTAACCGGCTTGAACAACAGTGTGGCGTCCGGGCGGATCTCGCACACATTGGGCCTGCACGGTCCGGCGATGACGTTTGACACCGCGTGTTCGTCGGGTCTGATGGCGGTGCACCTGGCCTGCCGCAGCCTGCACGACGGCGAAAGCGACCTCGCTTTGGCGGGAGGCTGCGCAGTGCTGCTGGAGCCGCACGCAAGTGTGGCGGCGTCCGCGCAGGGCATGCTTTCGTCCAGCGGTAAGTGCAAGTCATTCGACGCCGACGCGGACGGGTTTGTGCGTTCCGAAGGCTGCGCGATGGTGTTGCTCAAGCGACTGCCGGATGCGCTGCGCGACGGCAACCGGATCTTCGCCGTGATCCGCGGCACGGCCACCAACCAGGACGGTGGCACGGAGACGCTCATGATGCCGTCCGAGGACGCCCAGGTCGCTGTGTACCGGGCGGCATTGGCGGCGGCGGGCGTGGAGCCCGAAACGGTCAGTGTGGTGGAGGCGCACGGCACCGGCACACCAATCGGTGACCCGATTGAGTACCGCAGCCTGGCGCGCGTGTATGGCGCGGGCACTCCCTGCGCGCTCGGTTCGGCCAAGAGCAACATGGGGCACAGCACGGCATCGGCGGGGACGGTCGGGCTGATCAAGGCGATTCTGTCACTGCGGCACGGGGTGGTGCCGCCGCTGCTGCACTTCAATCGGCTGCCCGATGAGCTTTCCGACGTCGAGACGGAACTCTTTGTGCCGCAGGCGGTTACGCCATGGCCCAACGGAGACGGTCAGGCGCCGAAGCGGGTCGCGGTGTCCTCGTTCGGGATGTCGGGAACCAATGTGCATGCCATCGTGGAAGAGGCCCCAGCAGAAGCTGCCACACCTGACGCACCCCAGACGTCAACCGGAGACGCTACGGCGGGCCCGCGGCTGTTCATGCTGTCGGCCACGTCCAGCGACGCACTGCGGGAGACCGCACGCCGGCTCGCCACGTGGGTGGAAGAACGCCAGGACTCCGTGACGTCGTCGGATCTGGCTTACACGTTGGCGCGGGGCCGCGCGCACCGGCCAGTGCGCACCGCGGTGATTGCCGCCGACCTGCCTGAGCTTGTCGCGGGTTTGCGTGAGGTCGCCGACGGTGACGCCCTATATGACGCCGCGGTGGGACAAGGTGATCGGGGACCGGTCTGGGTTTTCTCCGGGCAAGGGTCGCAGTGGGCGGCGATGGGTACGCAATTGCTGGCGAGCGAACCAGTGTTCGCGGCCACCATCGCCAAGCTGGAGCCGGTGATCGCTGCAGAGTCGGGATTCTCGGTGACCGAGGCGATTACGGCGCAGGAGACGGTGACCGGGATCGCTCACGTGCAGCCGGCGGTGTTCGCCGTGCAGGTCGCGTTGGCCGCCACTATGGAGCAAACCTACGGAGTGCGCCCGGGCGCGGTCATCGGACACTCGATGGGTGAGTCGGCCGCGGCCGTCGTTGCGGGGGCGCTGTCACTCGAAGACGCGGCGCGTGTCATCTGCCGCCGCTCGAAGCTGATGACCCGCATCGCCGGTGGCGGGGCCATGGGATCGGTGGAATTGCCTGCCAAGCAAGTGAATTCGGAGCTCATGGCCCGCGGCATCGACGATGTCGTGATCTCGGTGGTGGCTTCGCCGCAGTCCACGGTGATCGGCGGCGCCACCGAAACTGTGCGCGACCTGATCGCGCGGTGGGAGCAGCGTGACGTCATGGCGCGCGAGGTGGCTGTTGACGTGGCGTCGCACTCGCCTCAAGTCGATCCGATACTCGACGATTTGGCCGCGGCACTGGCCGACATAGCCCCAATGACACCGAAGGTTCCCTACTACTCGGCGACCCTGTTCGACCCGCGTGAGCGGCCGGTGTGCAACGGCGCTTATTGGGTGGACAACCTGCGCAACACCGTGCAGTTCGCCGCGGCGGTGCAGGCCGCGATGGAGGACGGCTACCGGGTCTTCGCCGAGCTGTCACCACACCCGCTGCTGACCCACGCGGTCGAGCAGACCGCCCGAAACCTCGACATGTCGGTTGCCACCCTGGCCGGCATGCGGCGCGAGCAGCCGCTGCCGCACGGACTGCGCGGCTTGCTGACCGACCTGCACCGCGCGGGCGCCGCGTTGGACTTCGCGGAGCTGTATCCCGCGGGCCGGTTGCTGGATGCGCCGCTGCCGGTGTGGACTCACCCCCGCTTGTTCATCGACACCGACGGGCAAGAACAACGGGCGCAAGGTGCCTGCACTGTCACCGTGCATCCGCTGCTGGGCTCGCATGTGCGGCTGCTTGAGGAACCTGAGCGCCACATTTGGCAGGGCGACGTCGGTACCGCGGCATTGGCCTGGCTCGCCGACCATCAGGTGCATAACGTCGCCGCTCTCCCCGGCGCCGCCTATTGTGAAATGGCGTTGGCTGCGGCCGTGGAGGTCTTCGGCGAAGCGGCCGAAGTCCGTGACATCGCTTTTGAGCAGATGCTGTTGCTCGACGAGCAGACCCCGATCGACGCCATCGCGTCGGTGGATGCGCCTGGTGTCATCAACTTCATGGTGCAGGCGAACCAGGACGGGGAAAAGACCCGGAACGCCACCGCGACGCTGCACGCCGCCGACGATGCCGAGGGTGATGGTCCACCACCGGCGTATGACATCGCTGCCCTGCTGGAGGCGCATCCGAATAGCGTGAACGGGACCGACATGCGGGAATCGTTCGCTGGGCGTGGTGTTCAGCTGGGTGCTGCGTTCGCCGGCTTGGCCACCGCGCACACTGGCGAGGCGGAAGCCGGCACCGTGCTGGCCGAGGTCGCGCTGCCCGCTTCAATTCGCTTCCAACAGAGCGCCTACCACATTCACCCGGCGTTGCTGGACGCCTGCTTCCAATCCGTCGGCGCCGGCGTCGACGCCACCAAGGCCAGCAGCAAGGGTGGCCTACTGCTGCCATTGGGTGTGCGCAGCCTGCGTGCCTACGGACCTACCCGCAATGCCCGCTACTGCTACACACGGTTGACCAAGATCGAAGCCAGAGGCGGTGAGGCCGACCTCGACGTGCTCGACGAGCACGGGACGGTTTTGTTGGCCGTGCGTGGGCTACACATGGGAACTGGGACCACCGAACGCGGCGAGCTCGACCGCCAGCTCAGCGAGCGGCTGCTGACCCTCGGGTGGCAGCAGCGGACGCTGCCCGAGGCCACCCACGTCGAGCCTGGATCGTGGCTGTTGATCGACACCGCCAACGCCGTAGACACCCCCGACATGTTGGCTTCGACGTTGACGGACGCGCTGAAATCCCACGGCCCCCAAGGCACCGAATGCGCCAACCTGTCCTGGTCGATCCAGGATGATCCCGCAGCGAGCCGAGAGAAGCTTGGCAGCCAACTGCGTGGCCGCGACGGTGTGGTGATCCTCTACGGGCCACGCGCCGGCGACCCCGATGAGCAAGGTCTGCTGGCCGGCCGTGAACAGGTCCGTCATCTGGTTCGGATCACCCGGGAGCTGGCTGAATTAGAGGGCGAGTTGCCGCGTCTGTTCATCGTGACCAGGCAAGCCCAGATAGTTCAGTCGGACGACAAGGCCAACCTGGAGCAGGCCGGGTTGCGTGGCCTGCTGCGGGTGATCAGCAGCGAACACCCGATGCTGCACCCCACCCTGATCGACGTGGACGAGCACACCGACGTTGAGCGGGTGGCCCAGCAACTGCTGAGCGGATCGGAGGAGGACGAGACCGCCTGGCGGAATGGCGACTGGTATGTGGCACGCCTGACCCCCAGTCCGTTGAGCCATGAAGATCGGCGAACTGTGGTCTTGAACCCCGAGCACGACGGGATGCGGGCGCACGTGCGCAAGCCGGGCGACTTGCAATCGCTGGAACTCGTTGCCAGTGACCGAGTTCCGCCCGGCCCCGGGCAGCTCGAGGTCGCGGTCAGCATGTCCAGCATTAACTTCGCCGACGTCCTGATCGCATTCGGCAAATTTCCCATCATCGACGACCGCGAGCCGCAGTTAGGTATGGACTATGTCGGTGTGGTCACCGCGGTCGGGGAAGGCGTGACCGGTCATCAGGTCGGTGACCGGGTTGGCGGATTCTCCGAAGGCGGTTGCTGGCGGACGTTCCTCACCTGTGACGCCAACCTCGCCGTCACGCTGCCGTCCGGCTTGACCGACGAGCAGGCCATCACGGCGGCCACCGCGCATGCCACCGCCTGGTATGGGCTGAACGATCTGGCCGGGATCAAGGCCGGCGACAAGGTGTTGATTCATTCCGCGACCGGCGGCGTGGGGCAGGCGGCCATTTCGATCGCCCGCGCTAAGGGTGCGGAAATCTTCGCGACCGCCGGCAACCCAACCAAGCGGGCGATGCTGCACGACATGGGCATCGAGCATGTCTACGACTCGCGCAGCGTCAAATTCGCCGAGCAGATCCGCAGCGACACCGACGGGTACGGCGTAGATATCGTGCTGAACTCGCTGACCGGTGCCGCACAACGCGCCGGGCTGGAGCTGTTGGCCTTCGGCGGACGGTTCGTTGAAATCGGCAAGGCCGACGTTTACGGCAACACCCGGTTAGGGTTGTTCCCGTTCCGTCGCGGCCTGACGTTCTACTACTTGGACCTGGCGCTGATGTCCGTCACCCAGCCCGACCGGGTCCGTGAACTGCTCGCCACGGTGTACCAGCTCACCGCAGACGGTGTCTTGACCGCACCGGAGTGCACGCACTTCCCGCTGACCGATGCGGCCAATGCCATCCGGGCAATGAGCAACGCCGAGCACACCGGCAAACTCGTGCTCGACATACCGCGCAGTGGCAGTAGAAGCGTGGCGGTGCCACCGGAGCAGGCTCCGGTCTACCGCCGCGATGGCTCCTACATCATCACCGGTGGTTTGGGTGGCCTCGGCCTGTTCTTCGCCTCAAAGCTGGCCGAGGCAGGCTGCGGTCGGATCGTGCTGACCGCGCGCTCGCAACCCAACCCCAAAGCCCGGCAGACCATCGAGCGTCTCTGTGAGGCCGGGGCTGACATCGTGGTGGAGTGCGGCAACATCGCTGAGCCCGATACCGCGGACCGGTTGGTGAGTGCGGCGACCGCCACTGGGCTTCCGCTGCGCGGCGTGCTGCACTCGGCGGCCGTGGTCGAAGACGCCACGCTGACCAACATCACCGACGAGCTCATCGACCGCGACTGGTCGCCGAAGGTCTACGGATCGTGGAACCTGCACCGCGCGACGATCGGGCAGCCGCTGGACTGGTTCTGCTTGTTCTCCTCGGGAGCAGCCCTGCTGGGCTCGCCGGGTCAGGGTGCCTACGCGGCAGCCAACAGTTGGGTCGATCTCTTCGCCCACTGGCGCCGCGCCCAGGGCCTGCCGGTCAGCGCGATTGCGTGGGGCGCGTGGGGAGAGGTCGGCCGCGCCACGTTCTTGGCCGAAGGGGGCGAAATCATGATCACCCCCGACGAAGGTGCGTATGCCTTCGAGACGCTGGTGCGCCATGACCGGGCCTACAGCGGTTATATTCCGATCCTCGGGGCGCCATGGTTGCCGGACCTCGTCCGACGCAGCCCGTGGGGTGAAATGTTCGCATCCACTGGGCAAGGTTCAAGGGGCCCAAGCAAATTCCGCATGGAGCTGCTTGCGTTGCCGCAAGATGAATGGTCCGGCCGGCTGCGGCGTCTGCTAGTCGAGCAGGCTAGTGTGATTCTGCGTCGGACGATCGACGCGGACCGCTCCTTCATCGAGTACGGCCTGGACTCGCTGGGCATGCTCGAGATGCGTACCCACATCGAATCCGAGACCGGAATACGCCTGACCCCCAAGGTCATTGCTACCAATAACACTGCGCGCGCCTTGGCGCAGTACTTGGCGGACACGCTGGCCCAGGAGGAGGGGGCGGCGGCACCGGAAGCTGCGACACCGGCGGCTGCGGCGACGCCTGAGGCCGCCGCGGCACCGGACGCACCGGAGGCGCCGGAGGAATCCTGAGAAGCGGATTGCGCTACGCCGCGAGGTGAGCCGTGATGCTGAAGTACGTCGACGAAGTTAACGCCTAATTCCTGTCGTCTTCGTATGTGGTCGTGTCTCGATTTTGTAAGCGAGGTTCCAAGTTGAAGCGGCTGGACGCCAGAGATGCAGTCATGCTCTACTGCGAATCGCCCAACCTTCACATGCATACGCTCAAAGTCGCGGTCGTCAAGTTAGACGAGGACCTTCGGGATTTCGATATCGAGGGGTTCCGTGAGGTCATCCGCGGTCGGTTGCATAAGCTCGAGCCCCTTTGCTTTCAGCTGGTCGGCATTCCGTTCAAGTTTCATTACCCGATGTGGCGCGAGCGCTGCTTTGTTGACCTCACTTACCACATCCGGCCTTGGCGGCTGCCCGCCCCGGGTGGTCGCCGTGAGCTGGACGAGGCGATCGGAGCGATCGCCAGCACCCCGCTTGACCGCAGGCGTCCATTATGGGAGATGTATTTCGTTAAAGGCCTGGCCGACAACCGAATCGCAGTGGTTGGCAAAATCCACCACGCCCTAGTTGATGGGGTCGCTGCCGCTAACCTGATGGCCGTTGCCATTGACCTGCTGCCCGGGTCGGAAGAAGGCCGGTACATACCCGACCCCGCCCCCACCAAGCGGGAGCTGATACGTTTGGCGTGCGCGGACCACCTACGCCAGGCCAGGCGGATTCCGCGAACAATCAGCTACAGTGTCCAGGGTCTGACCCGGGTGCGCCGCAGCTCGCGCAAGCTTTCAGAAATGCTGAGTCGGCCGTTGGCCCCGCTACCAACCTTCATGAATCACCTGGTGACCAGCCCGGAGCGCAGATTCGCTGCCACCACCCTGGCGTTGGCCGACGTCAAACAGACCGCTAACCATCTGGGGGTCACCATAAACGACCTGGTGCTGGCGATGTCGACCGGTGCGCTGCGTACGTTGCTGTTGCGCTACGACGGCAAGGCCGATCGCCTGGTGGCGGTCATCCCGATTGGTATCGACTTTTCAGTGGATCGGGTTTCCGGGAATTTCGCCGACGGGTTGTCCGTCACGCTGCCCGTTGACCTCGAAGACCCGCTGGAGCGGGTACGACACTGCCGTGAGGGCGCCATCTTGGCCAAAGAGCGGCAGAGGCTCAGAGGGCCAAAGCTGGTCAGCAGCTGGTTGATGTATACCCCGCCGATGGTTGCGGAAGTTTTTGGCCGGTTGGCATCCAAACGCAAGGCGGTAAGCAGGATGGCCAACCTGACCATCTCGAACGTTCGCGGTCCCTTCGAACGACGCGGTCGGGTCGGTGGCGGGCTAGTTACCGAAGTCTATTCGGTAGGGCCGTTGGTCCCTTGCTGTGGGCTCAACATCACCGTGTGGAGTTATGTTGATCAGCTCAATATTTCGGTGCTGACAGACGACGCCACTGTCGAGGACCCCCACGAGGTCACTGCGGCTATGGCGGCAGAATTCGTCGAAATCCGTAGACGCGCGGGCCTTTCCGGGCAGTTGACTGTCCTGGCGACTGCGATGGCGCCCGCTGAACTAGCTGTTGAAAGCACCGGGTAGCCGAATGCGCAGTGTCGTCGCCGCCGGCTGCGATAGCAACCTGACCGAGCGCCGCGGCCATTGCGCGGTTTGAGTATTTTCGTATGGTGGCTGCACTTTCCGAGCCCTCCGGGCCTGCTGGGCCGCCGGACCCAGAGCTAGTCCCACCCCAGTATTTGTTGTCGCCTGATGCACCGAGCCCGCGCACGCTCATCGACATCCTCAATGAGACCGCGGCGCGTTACCCGGACGCCGCGGCGATCGACGACGGCGCCGTACAGCTCACCTATAGCGAGCTGATCGCCGACATCGAGGCCGGCGCGGCCTGGCTGGCCGCGCGCGGCATTGGCCGTGGCGACCGGATCGGCATCCGGATGCCGTCGGGCAGCTATGCGCTGTATGAGGCGATCCTTTCGGTGCTGGCCACCGGTGCGGCCTACGTACCGGTCGACGCCGACGACCCCGACGAGCGCGCCGAGCTGGTATTTGGCGAGGCCAACGTCGCAGCGGTCATCACCGAAACGGGCCTGCAACGAGGCCCCGGCTCCTCCCGCGGTTGGCGGGCCGCGGCGCCGCTGGTCCGCGACGACGCGTGGATCATCTTCACGTCCGGATCGACTGGCACCCCGAAGGGTGTGGCCGTCACGCATCGCAGTGCCGCCGCGTTCGTCGACGCCGAGGCGCGGACGTTTTTGCAGGACAACCCGATTGGTCCAGGTGACCGGGTACTGGCCGGGTTGTCAGTGGCTTTCGACGCATCGTGCGAGGAGATGTGGCTGGCCTGGCGCAACGGCGCCTGCTTGGTACCTGCGCCGCGATCGCTGGTCCGCAGCGGGATGGACCTCGGCCCGTGGCTGGTCACCCGCGACGTGACCGTTGTCTCGACGGTGCCGGCGCTGGCGTCGCTGTGGCCCGCCGAGGCACTTGAAGCGGTTCGGCTGTTGATTTTCGGCGGCGAGGCTTGCCCTCCGGAACTGGCCGAGCGGCTCGGCCCAAGTATCCAAGACGGTCGGGAGGTGTGGAATACCTACGGCCCGACCGAAGCCACGGTGGTCGCGTGCGCCGCCAAGCTCGACGGCGGGGGCCCCATTAGCATCGGGCTGCCGCTGCCGGGCTGGGACCTGGCCGTCGTCGATAGCAACGGCCGGCCGGTCGGCTATGGAGACAGCGGCGAGCTGATGATCGGTGGTGTGGGGCTGGCTCGCTACTTGGACCAGGACAAAGACGCCGAGAAGTACGCCGCGCTGCCGACGCTGGGTTGGCGCCGCGCTTACCGCAGCGGTGATCTCGTCCGGTTGGAACGCGACGGGTTGTATTTCTGCGGCCGAGCCGATGACCAGGTCAAGGTCGGCGGCCGCCGCATCGAGCTCGGCGAGGTCGACGCCGCGCTGGTCCACTTGCCGGGGGTCAGTGGCGGTGCGGCCGCGGTCCGTCGTACTGCCGCCGGCACGCCGGTGCTGGTCGGCTACGTCGTCAGCGCGGACCCGTCGTTTGATATCAACGAGGCCCGCAGCCGGCTCGCCGCGCAGCTGCCCGCCGCGCTGGTGCCACGGCTGGTTCGAGTCGAGGAGCTGCCCACCCGCACGTCGGGCAAGGTCGACCGGGATGCGCTGCCGTGGCCGCTACCCGGCTCAGATATTTCGGACGCCGAGGAAACACCTGACCTGGGCGGCACGACGGGTCGGGTGGCCGAGATGTGGCGGGATCTGCTGGGGGTTGTCGTTGACGGTCCGGAGGCTGACTTCTTCGCGCTTGGCGGCGGCTCGCTGGCAGCCGCCCAGCTCGTGGCCACGCTGCGGCACCAGTATCCGCAGATCACCGTCGCCGACCTGTATGACCACCCTCGGCTGGGCTCGCTCGCCGGGTTCCTCGACGAGCTTGAACCCCCACCGCAGGTCACCGAGCGGGTCGTGCAACCCACCCCGTGGCTGACCCAGCTGGCGCAGACCGCCTTGTCGGTGCCGTTGGCGACGCTGGCGGCGTTGCAGTGGGTGACCTGGTTGGCGGTAGGCAACAACGTCGCGCGCGCCCTACATCTGGTGCCGTGGACCGTTGCGGTGAACTGGAGGCTGGTTGCGGCGGCGTTCGTGCTGTTCGTCACGCCGGTGGGGCGGATGGGTACCGCGGTGCTGTTCGCGCGCATCTTGCTCTGGAAGGTGAAGCCCGGCACCTACCCCCGGGGCGGGTGGGTGCACCTGCGTGTGTGGTTCGTCGAGCGGCTGGCCGAGGCCAGCGGCGCCGAGAACCTGGCCGGAGCGCCATGGTTGGTGTACTACGCCCGCGCGCTGGGCGCCGATATCGGCAAGGGCGTCGATCTGCATTCGGTCCCGCCCGTCACGGGGCTGTTGACGCTCGGGCACCGCAGCGCAGTCGAACCCGAGGTGGACCTGTGCGGGCACTGGATCGACGGGGACGCGTTCCACATCGGTGCGATCACGATCGGCAACGACGCAACGATCGCCGCCCGGACCACATTGTTGCCGGGCGCGGTCGTCGGCAAGAACGCCGATGTGGCGCCGGGTTCGGGTGTGATTGACAAGATCAAGAGCGGCCAGTACTGGCAGGGTTCACCCGCGGTGAAGTCTGGCAAGGCCCGCCACCCGTGGCCCGACGAACGGCCAGCACGCAAAAGCCACTGGGTCCCGGTGTACGGGCTGACGTCGCTGCTGCTTGCCGGTCTGCCGCTGATCGCGGTGGCGACCAGCCTTGCGGTCATCGCAGTGGCCATCCGCCACACGGGCCGTTTGTCGCAGGCTGTGCTGCCCACACTGCTGTGGACACCTGTCGCGACTTTGGCCGGATTGGTGGTGTACGCGCTGCTGACGGTGGTGGCGGTGCGGGGGCTGTCGATGGGGCTGCGCGAGGGCTACCACCCGGTGCGCAGCCGCGTCGGCTGGCAGTTGTGGGCGACCGAGCGGCTCATGGACGCCGCGCGCAATTACCTGTTCCCGTTGTATGCCAGCATGCTGACGCCGCTGTGGCTGCGGTGCCTCGGCGCCACGGTCGGCCGCGGCACCGAGATCTCCACGGTGTTGCTGACCCCCAAGTTCACCGCGATCGAGGACGGCGCGTTCCTGGCCGATGACACCATGGTGGCGTCCTACGAGCTCGGCGGCGGCTGGATCTACGCGGCCAAGGCCACCGTCGGCCGGCGTGCGTTTCTCGGCAACTCAGGCATCACTCAGCCGGGCCGCCGCGTCCCCGAAGACGGACTGGTCGCGGTGCTATCGGCGACGCCTCCCAAAGCCAAGCGTGGTTCATCCTGGTTGGGCAGCCCGCCGATGCGGCTGCGGCGGCGCCCCGCCGAGTCCGATGCGGAAACTACCTATGATCCGCCGCCGCGGTTGAAGATAATGCGCGCCGTCGTGGAAACGTGTCGGTTGCTGCCGGTATTCGTGACGGTCGCGATCGGGCTGGCGGTGCTGGGCGCACTGCAGGCGCTGGCAAGGACATTCGGCATCTGGTGGGCGGCGCTGGGCGGCGGCCTGGTGCTGCTAGCCGCGGGCACAATCGCCGGTGTTGTCACGGTTGCCGCGAAATGGCTTCTGGTCCGCCGGATCAGAGCCAGCGAATTTCCGCTGTGGTCGTCGTTCGTGTGGCGCAACGAGGTCGCCGATACGTTCGTCGAAACCGTCGCCGCGCCATGGTTCGCGCGCGCGGCCAGCGGCACACCGGTAATGAACCTATGGCTACGTGCGCTGGGCGCCCACGTCGGGCGCGGCGCGTGGTGTGAAACCTATTGGCTGCCTGAGGCGGACCTGGTCACGCTTGGCAAGGGTGCCACCGTCAACCGCGGCTGCGTGGTGCAAACACATCTTTTCCATGATCGGATCATGCGGATGGACACCGTCGTACTGGAACCCGGCGCGACCCTGGGGCCGCATTGCGTCGCGCTGCCCGCTGCCCGGCTAGGTGCCGGCGCCACCGTCGGTCCCGCGTCATTGGTGGTGCGCGGCGACGAAGTGCCTGCTTCGACACGTTGGCAGGGCAATCCGATCCGGCCTTGGAAACCCCAGAACCTTCACCGTAAGAAGTCCAACGACAAGGACGCGCCCGCCAGCGGCGTGCAGGACGCCGCCGCGTGAAAGCGTCCGCCAAGTCGACCAAGATGATCCCGAAGGAAGTCGCGCCCGCGGTCATCGACCCGTACCTGCCGAAAAATGGCAACGCTGGCTACCGGGTGTCGCGTTATGAGTTGGAGCTAGAGTACCGGGTCGCGATCAATCGGCTGTCGGGATCGGCGACCATCACGGCGGTGACGCTGATGGAGTTGCAGCAGCTAACGCTCGACCTGTCGAATGCCTTGACGGTGTCGAAGGTTTCGGTGAACGGCAAGCCGGCCGCCCAATTCTCTTGTCGCGGAGGCAAGTTGCATATCCGGCTGGTATCGAAGCTGGCGGCCGGGGTGGCGCTGTCGATCGTGGTGCGCTACGGCGGTTCACCGAGACCGCTGCAATCGCTGTGGGGTGATGTCGGTTTCGAGGAGCTGACCAACGGTGTGCTGGTCGCCGGGCAACCCAACGGCGCCGCATCGTGGTTCCCGTGCAACGACCACCCCAGCGCCAAGGCCGCTTACCGCATTCAGATCAGCACCGAAAGCCGATACCGGGTGATCGCCAACGGCAAATTGGTGGCGCGACGGGTACGAGCTTCGCAGACCGTGTGGACTTACGAACAACCCGAACCGACATCGACGTATCTCGTCACCCTACAGATCGGCATGTACGGGACGACGCGGCTGGCTGGGGCGCCGGTGCTGATCCAGGCGGCGTTGCCGCAGCGGCTGCGCCGCGACTTCGAACACGACTTCATCCGCCAGCCTGAGATGATGAATCTGTTCGTCGAGTTGTTCGGACCATATCCGTTGGCGAACGGGTACACGGTCGTTGTTACCGACGATCCGCTCGAGATACCACTTGAAGCACAGGGCATTTCGATCTTTGGCGCTAATCACTGCGATGGCACCCGTGCTCACGAGCGTTTCATCGCCCACGAACTAGCGCACCAGTGGTTCGGCAACTCGGTGACCGCGCGTCGGTGGTGTGACATCTGGTTACACGAGGGATTCGCGTGCTACGCGGAGTGGTTGTGGTCCGAATACAGCGGCGGGCCGAGCGCTGACGAGCTCGCCCGTGGCCACCACGAGCAACTGCGCGAGCAGCCACAAGACCTGCTGCTCGCCGATCCCGGACCACGAGATATGTTCGACGACCGCGTGTACAAGCGCGGCGCGTTGACTCTGCACGCGCTGCGCGGGCTGCTGGGCGACGAGAAATTCTTTGCGCTGCTTAAGGATTGGACGACCCGGTATCGCCATGCCACGGTCGTTACCGATGACTTCACCGGTCTGGCCGCCAACTACTCCAGCAAGCCACTGCGGCCACTGTGGGATGCATGGCTGTACTCGACGGAAGTGCCGTAACTGACACGCGGTGGGTTGTCGGCGTTACAAGTTAGCCAGGTCGTCGGGAACGTCGATTTTGTGTTCTTGTAGCGCCTCGAGCGGGACCACCTCCAGGGTGCGCTCATGCGTGGACGCCAACACCACAGGGGCGGCGCAGCCGTCGTGGTGTGCCCGCAGCCAGTTCAACGCGGTCACGCACCAGCGGTCGCCCGGTAGCAGGCCGGGAAACCGATACTCGGGCACCGGTGTCAATAGGTCGTTACCGATAGAGCGTTGGTGCTCTAGGAACTCAGCGGTCATTACAGCGCAGATAGTGTGCCGGCCGAGATCCTCGAGCCCGGTCGAGCAGCAGCCGTCGCGATAGAAGCCGGTGAGTGGTTCGGTGCCGCACGGTTCCAGCGGGCCGCCCAGCACATTGCGATCAGGCACGTGCTTAGTATCGCGCTCCCCGGCGTGAGTTTGAAATGAACGCCTGATCCGCTGCCCACGCAGAAAAGCTCCACGCCCGATATGCGCCCTAAAAGCCGGCCAGCTCATTGGCCCGTATCGCGTTGCTCGCAGCCAGGTCGGCTTCCGAATACATCCGGGCTATCTGTGTTAACGTCTCGCCCGCTCGCATAAGTTCTTCGTGCGCTGCCTGGTTCATAGCCAGCATCTGATTAGCCTCCGCCGTGAAGAACTCCACCGCGCACAACGAGACCTCGTCGGCACCGGCGGGTGCCAGCGCCGCCAAACCGGTCGACACGTTCTGGCCAGCCTGAATGCCTTGCGTCGCGGTGTCGAGCACCTGCGAACCGACGGTGGCCACGGCCGGGTCGAACGACATGGGCTGCATTGGCGTACCTACCTCCCGTACCTGCGGCCGCTGTGTGAACACGCTTGGCTCCCACGCCACCGATGCCGTCAGGGTGAAACAGCGCCCCGCTGGTCACCGGTGAGATCGCGGAGCAAACAATTCTGCAATACTAGCAATAGGTAATAATTTTCGTCTACGAAAGTAGAAGAGTGCAATGATGTGGCGGTTGACACACCTGGCATCACGTTTAGCGGGTGCTGACCTTTGTCGAATGGTCAGTCGGGGGTGCGCGGTAGGTTCGTTGATGTGATCGTTACCGGGGCCTTCCTTGCCGAGGCGGCTGCGACCGTAGATAACAAACTCAATGTGCAGGGCGGCGTGCTGTCCAGGTATACGGTCGGGCCTGATCGGGCGGCCCGGTTTGTGCTTGTGGTGCTGACTCAGGCTGAGGCTGAGGCCAGCGATGGGGACCGTCGGCTTGACGTCGAGATTATGCCTCCGAAGCTTGACGAAGTGCCCCAATACCGACGCTTCGAGGTGCCAGAAGTCGCCATCGGCATGTTCCCGGGGTTCGCTTTCTTCGCGATCGAAGTAACCCTGCCTTTCGATGGCCGTTGGGTGATCGTGGTGACTTGTGGCAGCGGAGCGATCTCCCTTCCGCTGCTGGTGGATGGTTGGGTGCCGCCGCCGTCGCTAGGCATTTGAACGCGCCGGAGATAACCGGTACTGTGCCGCGGAACTTGTTGCGTAGTAACACTTTACGGCCTGCCTCAGCGGGCTCCTAGACCATGAAGTCCACTGCGGCTGCGAACGATCGCCACGATCGCCCAAAGACGAAGCCACCGATATGGGCGAAGAACGCGACCCCGCTGCCAGAAACCAGCCCCCGAGGAAGATCCATGCCGGGATCGTGATCGGGAACCACCCACGAACGTCAGGATGCGGGAGCCAGCACTGTTGCGAGGGCCGTCGCCGGCACTAGTTCGGTATCTGCGCGTCGGACGCAGGACCGAAGAGCGGGGCCATCGTGGTTTGCAGCACCGTCGCGACGAATCCGCCGGTGGGCCGCGATCCAGCCGACGCCCACGCATTCGACGCCCCCGCCGCGTCGCCGGTGAGTGCGGGTGCGATAGACCCGGTGCTCTCAGCGCGCCGCAGAACAAGCAATTGCCGAAACGGGACGGTACTCTGCAGCGGGAACCAGCCCAATCTCTTTTCTGCAGAAAGGTTGTCCGGTGCTCGTCGTCACTACCAATGACATTCCCGGTTGGGAGATCCAACGCGTCTGCGGCGAAGTCTTTGGCCTCACCGTCCGGTCGCGAAATGCTTTCTCCCAGTTCGGTGCTGGATTCAAATCGATGTTCGGCGGCGAGCTGCAGGGCATGACTAAAAACCTGGCCGAGAGCCGCAACGAGGCAATGGGACGGCTGATGAGCGAAACACGTAACAAAGGCGGCAACGCGATCGTCGGGATGCGCTTCGACACGACGGAGCTCGGCGACGTGTGGACCGAGATCTACGCCTACGGCACCGCGGTGTATGCCGTACCCATCACCGAAGCCGCTCGTTACACCGCCGCCCAACTGGGTTATGGGGGTGCCCCACAGCCGCAGCCTCTGCAGCACTAGCAGCTAGACCTCGCCGGTTGAGCCGCACGCGGTGTTGGTTGTTGCTTGGTCGGCGGCTCTAGTGGATGCTTAGTCGTCCGCTAGCAGGGTGGGAACGCGGGAAGGGAATCTCGGGTTGAAGACGGCTGTGTTGGGTGCGGCGGCGCTGGTGATCGCCTTGGGAGGGACTTGCGGTGTGGCGGATGCTTCGCCGCCTGTCCCAGTTGACGAGCCGCTGATCATCGCGCACCGCGGGGGTACCGGCGATTTCCCGGAAAATACCGTCGCGGCGATCACCAACGCGGTCGCATCTGGCGTGGATGGTGTGTGGCTGACCGTGCAGGCCAGCAGCGATGGGGTGCCGGTGTTGTATCGACCGGCTGATCTGGCGACGTTAACCGACGGCACGGGACCTGTGAATGCCAAGACGGCCCAGCAACTGCAGCAGCTCAACGCGGGGTGGAACTTCACCGAGCCAGGCGTCGATGGCTATCCGTACCGCCAGCGGGCCACGCCGATACCGACGTTAGAGCAAGCCATCGCCGTGGTCCCGCCGGATATGACGCTGTTTCTCGATCTCAAGCAGACACCGGCGCAGCCGCTGGTCTCCGCGGTCGCGGAGGTGTTGACCAGGACGGGCGCTGCCCCGCGGTCGACCATCTACTCCACCGATGCTGACATCACCAACGCGGCTTCTCAGCAGCAGGGACTGCGGGTCGCCGAAAGTCGCGATACCACCCGCCAGCGCCTGCTCAACATGGCGTTGAACCGTCGCTGCGACCCAGCACCCGAGGCAGGCAAGTGGGCAGGATTTGAACTGCATCGCGATGTCACCGTCACCGAAAAATTCACCTTGGGGACCGGTGTGTCTCAGGTGAACGCTGATTTGTGGGACCCGGCCGCCGTCGAGTGCTTCAAATCGCAGCCCGGGATGAAAGTCATGGGTTTCGCCGTGAAAACAGCCGACGACTACCAGCTTGCTAAGAAAGTCGGACTCGACGCTGTGCTTGTGGACTCTCCTCGAGCGGTCCAACAGTGGCGCGATGGCCAAGCCCGGCGGTAACTGAGCTAGCGGCGTCGCGCACATAACGCTCCGGCGATTTCTCGCTGGCAATTGGCGGTGGCGGAGGGATTTGAACCCCTATTCAGCTACCCTGGCCAAAAGGCGTGAAATCACGCTTGAACTGGATAACTACATCGCCATAATTCACGTTGGCTATCTGTGATTCAGGCGAGTTTGTGTCCAAAGTGTGTCCACGGAAGCGCCTTTAGGGGGATCGCCGCCCGCAGTTTCTGTGGCGTGTAGAGCGATCCTCTTTTACTACCGTGGTCGGCATGAAGTCCCCGACCAAGTAGAAAGGAGTTGCCGCCCCCGATGACGCTCGACACCTTCCGCTGCCCTGCGAAGGATCTGCACCACCGCTGTCTTGTGGGATGCTCCATGTGGTTGCGCCTTGAAGGCGACTCTGACGACCCCAACGCTTGGCATCCCATCAAGACCGTCGCAGACCACTTCGGCGACATCGATGCCTTCACCGTTGCGTTTCACGACGGGACGCCAGACATCGCATCTTGGTCACGCTCCACCCGCACTTCGGGCAGGTCGGCACCATCACCCGAATCTCGATACTGTCGTCGGCGACACGACCCTGTTGCTCTGGTTCCAACGTGCCCTCATGACAGTTGGGGCAGGTCTCATGCTCACCCATACGCGGGATGGTAGATCGCTTCCTTGCTATAGAGGGATCACAGACATGTGGCGTGTTCCGAACTGTCCGGTGGCCGGTTCAGAGACGTGTATTATGGCGACGACAGAATCGATAGCGTCAGCTCCGCCGACTGATGTCGGCTAGGCATGGCCCGGGCACCTGACCCAGGCGTTCCGGTCTAGCGAGCAGGCGATCGTGCCCACCTACCAGCCGATGGGTCGGTAGAACGGGCCCACAGGATTGGGCATCTGGTGGTTGTAATAGTCCTGGTCGCATAGCTTTCGCCACCAATGGTGGCCAGGCCCTTCATTTCGGTCGCCTTTGAGGGCACCCGCGAGAGGTTTAGCGCCCGGGTTCACCGTCCCGACCGGAACCATCGACCGCGCAATCGACAGGGGCAGAGCGAGATCAGAGTCATTTGAGATGACGATTGCGGCCTCGACATCACCGCGAAAGATGTCAGCAAGAAGATGTGTCGCGACGTTAACGTCGGAGCCTTTCTCCTCACGGTTTCGAACCGTCACCATGAACACATCGTCGTTCGCGTTAGTGACCCTGGTGATCGGGAGGCCCTTCCAGGTCTCGGCGCCTGACGGCACAACCAATTTGGCGCGACCATCGGGTAGCTCCTCAGCGAGTGGCAACCTCTTCGGCCAAGCCACGTAGTAGCCCAGCTCCAAGACATCGATAGAACCGTGCTCGCGGAGCGCCTTGATGTAGACGGATTGGTCTGCAAAAGCCCCGAGATTATCAGTCTGGTCAACGTAAGCAGTGCAGTACACGATGCGTTCAACTGCGGCGCCGTGCCATCGGCAAAGATCGGCGGCTAACGCCCGTATGTCTAGCCAGCGCCAGCCCGCCGTCCCGCGGCCACAGTGTCCCCGCATGCCGTAGTAGAGGTTGAACGCGTCAACATAGACGCCAACTTTCACATCGGTAACGTTAGCGTGAAGCGCGACATTGCCCAGAGAACGCGACATCGCCCAAGAGAAAGAAAAGACCCAGCCCTACGGAAAGGACTGGGTTGGTAATGCCAAACGTATGCCTACGGATGCCAGCGTGTCAACTACCACCTGCCTCACGTGTCACACTAGCCACTCGTGCTAGATCCCAACTTGTCAGGTAGCCCATTTTGTAACACCGTGGCCATCGCCTGTACAGTGGCCAGCCGTCTCCGCCCGACACACCCCACAGCGGCAACCGGCCTTGGTAACGGCGTCGATCACGTACCCCAACCCCGATCTGTCGTCACGTCGTTGCACTTTTCCGCCAGCGGTTCAGCACGGGCGCGGGGCCGAGGACCACGAGGTGGAACTGGCTAATTGGTTAGTTGCCACCTGGGGGTAGTTGATAGGCCTTAGACATCTGTTCGCCTTGACAGTCACCATCCCGGTACCACCCAACGGTCACACGCTGATCGATTGGCTGAAGAACCCGAATGACATCGAGTTCTACCGTGTCGCCGCGTTCGATAACAGGAACCACGTCGTCATCTGTGTCAACGAAGCCTCGCACAGCCTCGCCAGTCGCCGTGACGCAATACTTCGACGTGTCGGTCTTGTTTCGTAGGAGGCAGTTGGGTGCCCCCGGGATCGATTCGATAACCCAAGGGGACTGCTCTTTTGCGGTGAGCTTTGCTTCTGCAAGCCGCGCCTGCGTCTCATGAGCCTCGGCGGACCGCTTAGCCTGCTCCGCTAGCTGCTTGGCCGCGTTAGCTGCCCTTTCGGCCCGGTCAGCTGCGTCGGCGGCTTGCTTTCGCTTTGCCTTTGACATTCTCGACGACCGCCATGACAAAAGCCCGAAGGCGGTTGAAATGAATGCTGCGACCCAGGCCGGCACATTTCCCCAGTCCACAAGGACCGAGACTAGTGCTAGACCCGGCGCGGATAACACCCTCACGACCTACGTCATACGGCGGCCATTCACTCGACGTACTCGGCGATCATCAGCGCCGGGGCGAACGTGCTGGCGGTCGGCAGGATGCTCGGCCATGACAATCCACAAGTCACTTTGCGGACCTATGCCGATCTGTTCGATACCGATCTGGACAAGGTTGGCAATGCTTTGGACGCGGCCCACCGGAAAAGTGTGTCCAAACGGGATCCAAGGCGGGTCCGGCGGCTACAAGAAGTCAACGGATAGGGGCTGTCTAGCTGCACAAATACGGCAGAAAATTTGGCGGTGGCGGAGGGATTTGAACCCTCGGACGGTGTTTGCCGTCACACGCTTTCGAGGCGTGCTCCTTAGGCCGCTCGGACACGCCACCGTCGAGCAGCTTACCGAACCAGCGGCCCCTCACCCCAATCGCTGGCGGGCGAAGAATGCCTCCAGTGGTGCCGCGCACTCCTGAGCAAGCACTCCGCCGCGCACTGCCGGGCGATGGTTGAGCCGGCGGTCGCGGACCACATCCCACAGCGATCCGACCGCTCCGGTCTTGGGTTCCCAGGCCCCGAACACCAGCCGCTCGATACGTGCCAGGACCAGCGCACCCGCGCACATGGTGCACGGTTCGACGGTGACCGCCAGCGTGGTCCCCTCCAACCGCCACCCGTCACCGAGCACACCGGCCGCCGTCCGCATTGCCAAGATCTCGGCGTGCGCGGTGGGATCACCAAGGGCCTCACGGGCATTTACCGCCCGGGCGAGTTCGGTTCCATCGGCGCCGAGGACCACCGCCCCAATCGGTACATCGCGCGGCCCCGCCGTCGCGGCGACCCTCAGTGCAGCACGGATCAAATCTTCGTCAGTGGTCACGCTGCGCCCGGCGTCGCCATTAGTGGCGACCCGCTGCGCCCGGCTTCGCCGCGCTTGCGATCGCCACGGCCGCGCTTGCGGTCACCGACCGAGGCGGTCGATCACCGCCGACAGCTGCTCGGCGAAGCCCATCTCACGGGCGATGCGGCCCAGTTGCTCGTCGGCGTACAGGTCGGTCTGATCGAGGATGACCCCCAGCACCGCCTCCGGTAGCCCCACATCGGACAGCAATCCCAAGTCGCCTTCCTCAAAGGGGTCCGCATCTTCGAGGTCCTCGGGATCGATTTCGGCGTCTAAGTTGTCCAAAACTTCGGCGGCGATGTCGTAGTCCAGCGCAGCGGTGGCGTCCGACAGCAGCAACCTGGTCCCGGACGGTGCCGGGCGCAGGATGACAAAGAATTCGTCGTCGACGTCCAGGAGACCAAAGACTGCTCCCGCACTCCGCAGCTCACGCAGTTCGGTCTCGGCTGCCGTCAGGCTCGTCAGCGACTTGGCGGCCATCGCAGAACAGCGCCACTGGCCCTCTTCTCGCACCACCGCAACGCCGAAACCGTCCGGCGTGTCCGGCGCCGGGCCTTTCGCCGACGCCCGTTGTGCTCCCATGGGCGCCTACGCTAGTCGCCGACTGGGCCCCTTGACCAGATGACCACTCGTGACCGACGGCCCCTAAGGGCACCGCGACCCGCCAACTGTGCCAACCTTGGATGGTGGCTGGGACTGCGGCGGGGCGACCGGTGTGCGTGCTTGGGCTGGGATTGATCGGCGGGTCGATCATGCGGGCCACGGCGGCGACCGGTCGTGAGGTCTTCGGCTACAACCGCTCAGTGGAAGGCGCACAGGGCGCCCGCTCCGACGGTTTTGACGCCACCACCGAACTCGCTGACGCGTTGGCTCGTGCCGCGGACACCGACGCGTTGATCGTGCTGGCCGTACCGATGCCGGCATTGCCGACCATGCTCGCCCACATTCGCGAATTGGCGCCTAACTGTCCGCTCACTGATGTCACCAGCGTCAAAACCGCGGTGCTGGACTCGGTTGCTTCGGCTGGTCTGCTGGCCCGCTTCGTCGGTGGTCACCCGATGACCGGTACCGCGCAATCGGGTTGGGGCGCCGGGCATGGCGGGTTGTTCATCAGGGCTCCCTGGGTGGTCAGCGTGGACGACCATGTGGACCCCGAGGTGTGGTCGATGGTGATGACGTTGGCGTTGGACTGCGGAGCGCTGGTAGTACCGGCAAAATCCGACGAGCACGATGCCGCTGCGGCCGTTATCTCGCATCTGCCGCACCTGCTCGCTGAGGCGCTGGCCGTCGCCGCCGCTGAGGTTCCGCTGGCGTTCGCGGTGGCGGCAGGATCGTTTCGTGACGCCACCCGGGTGGCCGGAACCGCCCCGGACCTGGTGCGTGCGATGTGCGAGGGAAACTCCGGCCAACTGCTGCCGGCCGCCGACCGGGTCATCGAGTTGCTCTGCCGTGCCCGCGACTCCCTGGCCTGCAACAATTCGGTGGCCGAACTCGCCGAAGCGGGCCACGCCGCGCGCACGCGTTACGACAGTTTCCCGCGCTCCGATATCGTCACTGTCGTCATCGGCGCGGAGAATTGGCGCGAGGAACTGGCGGCCGCGGGCCGGGCAGGTGGGGTGATCAGATCCGCTCTGCCAAGCCTGGATAGTCCACGATGAATCCGTCGGCGTCGACGCTGACGATGGTGTTCGCGACCGGTGAACGCAACTTGATTCCGTCCAGGCGTCCCGAGCTGGTGTAGCTCACGGTGTCGGCTGCGACCGACATCTCCGGCACCCGCACATAGACCATCGGCAACGTGATTGCGGCCGCCTGTTCGTGTAGGCCGAGCCGGCGGATCGGCAGGGCGTTGAAGAACGGACTAAACACCACGTCGACGTCGAGCGCGCCCTCAAATGCCCCGCGCTTTTGCCCCTGATGGTCGGTCACCAACCACATGTTTTCCTCGTCCCGGGCGATAGCAAGCTGACGTTCCCGCTCGGCTAGCGTGACGGTCAACCCGAACCGCTTGGTGGCGCCGGTCTCGTCAGTCTGCACTTCGTAGAAGGCGCCGAACGCTGGGTTGGTTGCGGTGGCCGCCGCGACGATACGGCCATTAGCCCTAATGCGCTTGCCGGACAACTGCACTCGCACCGATTCCATGCGCGAGACATCCTGTGCGCGCCAGGTCAATATCGCCGGCCAGGGGGGCCGCGTCGGATCAGAGGGTGCTGCGGTCATGTGCGCCGCTCCTCCTCATCGCTTCGGCCCCTCGCCGTTACGCGGCTGGGAGGTACCCCCACTGCATCGTCGCCGGCACGGTTCACTCCTCTACCGTAAAACGTGTCCACGCACCGCGGCGCGCTTGTCGGCAAGTGTGCGCTCTCGCCGACCAATGCGTTTACGTAGTCGGCCGGTGCCGGGCACCGACACCCACACCGCCAACGCTAGTAGTACGTCAAGGATCAGCGCCAACGCGGCGACCATCAGCGCACCGACCAGGGCGAGGTGAAATTGGCGGATTTTGATCCCGTCGATCAGATAACCACCTAACCCGCCAAGGCTCGCGTAGGCGGCCACTGTCGCGGTGGCCACGACCTGCAGCGTCGCGCTGCGCAGCCCGCCCAGCATCAGCGGCAGCGCGTTAGGTACCTCGACCCGCAGCAGCACCTGGGCCTCCGTCATGCCCATCGCGCGGGCGGCATCGACCACCGTCGGGTCGACATTGGCGACGCCCGCGTAGCTCCCGGCGAGCAGTGACGGGACGCCCAGTAGCATCAGGGCGACCAGCGGCGGGCCCGGGCCCAGACCGAACAGCAGCACCCCCAGCAGCAGCACTCCCAGCGTCGGTAGGGCGCGCAGTCCGTTGACCGTGCCCACCACCAGCAGGGTGCCGCGGCCGGTGTGGCCGATAAGCAGCCCGATTGGGACAGCGAGTAGCGCCGACGCCCCCACCGCCACCGCGGTGTACTCCAAATGCTCCAAGGTGCGCGCGGCCAGCCCGACTGGACCGGTCCAGTTGTCGGCGGTCAGCAGATAGGACACCGCCTGTGCCACAAAGTTCATCGCGCGCCGCCCACGATCGGGGCCACCACTGAGCGCCGCCGACGGGCGGTGCGCGTAGCACGCTCCCAGGGCGTGACTAACCGGCCGGCGATATCGATGAGCGCGTCGATAGCGATCGCAAGCACGAACAGCGCGATGATGCCGGCAAGGATCTGATCGCTCTTGTTGGTTTGATAGCCCGCGGTGAACCAAGTACCCAAACTTCCGATGCCGATCACCGAACCCACTGAGACCATCGCAATATTGGTCACCACGACCACGCGCAACTCGGCGATCAACACCGGAAGAGACAGCGGCAGCTCGACTTTCAGCATCCGGCTGATTGGCGAGTAGCCGACGGCGGTGGCAGCGTCCCGCACCTGAGCGGGCACTGCGTCCAGTGCTTCGAGCACCGCACGCACCAGCAGCGCCGCAGTGTAGGCGGTCAGCGCAACCATTACGTTGGCCTCGTCGAGGATTCGGGTTCCGATGATCATTGGCAAGGCGACGAATAGTGCCAGCGACGGGATGGTGAACACGACGCTGGCGGTTGCCGTTGTCAGTCGTCGAGGAATCGGCGCGCGCTGCACTAGCACCCCTAGGGGCACCGCGATCACCAGCCCGAGCAGCACCGGGACTAACGACAGCCGCAGGTGCACCACCGCCAGCGCCCACGCGTCGTCGAGATGGGTAAGCAGATAGTGCATGCGCAGTCCCCGTTCAGGCTCGGCGCCGGGCTTTGACTGCGGCCAGCACATCGGTGGCCAATACGCCGCCGATGACGTTGCCTTCGCCGTTAACCGCGACGCCCACCGATGTCGGCGAGGACAGCGCCGCATCCAGCGCCTGGCTTAGATTCCCGCCCGGATGGAACAGCGAACCGATGGCACCGATGCTGTCGGACAGCGACGCGCCGGCACGGTGCCGCCGCAGGCCGTTGGCGTCGATCCAGCCCAACGGCGCGCCCTCGTCGTCGACGACTAGCACCCAACCGGCCAGAAGTTGAGTGCTTCCAGCATCGGCGAGGCCGTTCGCAGAAATTCGCTCGATACCGTGCAGTGGCAGTCCAGCCGCGTCGATGAGCTGCAACCACCGATAGCCACGGCCGAGTCCGATAAACTTCGTCACAAATTCGTTGGCCGGCCGCGACAGCAGCCGAGCGGGTTCGTCGAACTGCTGGAGCACACCGCCCCGCCCGAACACCGCTACTTTGTCGGCGAGCTTGAGTGCCTCGTCGATGTCGTGCGTGACGAACACAATGGTTTTGCGCAATTCGCTTTGCAGACGCAATATTTCGTTCTGCAGCTCGTAACGAACCACGGGGTCGACGGCCGAGAACGGCTCGTCCATCAACAGGATCGGTGGATCAGCGGCCAGCGCGCGTGCCACCCCGATGCGTTGTTGTTCACCGCCGGAGAGCTGCCCCGGGTAGCGAGCGCCCAGCCGGGGATCCAGGCCCACCCGTTCGAGCACCTCGTAGGCGGCTTTGCGAGCGGCCCGACGTGACTGGCCCCGCAGTACCGGCACCGTCGCGACGTTGTCGATCACTCGTTGATGGGGCATTAGTCCCGCGTTCTGGATGACGTAGCCCATTGAAAGACGCAGCTTCACCGGGTCGACACCGGCCACGTTCGCGCCGTCGACAGTTATGGTTCCCGAAGTCGGGTCGACCATCCGGTTGATCATCCGCAGCGCCGTGGTCTTGCCGCTGCCGGACGAGCCGACGAAGACCGTTAACTTGCCGTTTGGGACCTCCAAGGTCAGCCGGTCTAAGGCGGTGGTGCCGCCGCGGAATAACTTGCTGACTTTGTCGAAGCAGATCACTGCCTATTCCTAGCCTCTGCAAAACATCATTGGCCCAGCGTGTGGTTGAAGCCGTTGTCCCGCACCCAAGTCCGTGCTGCCTGGTCCGGATCAATACCGGAATTGCCCGACACTGCGGCATTGAGTGCGGCCACGCCGGAAGTGGTTAGCTTGGCTGAAACCGCGTCCAGTACATCTTTGAGACGGTCCGACTTTTTCTGCGAATTGACCAGCGGCACAATGTTGCCGGCCAGGAAGTTATGCTCTGGATCCTCGAGTGCCACCAGGTGATTTTGTGGGATGGCCGGCGATGTACTGAAAATGTTGGCGGCGGTCACCCTCCCCTCCACGAGGGTGCGCACGGTCACTGCACCGCCGCCGTCGTTGGTCGCCACGAAGTTGCCTGGGCTGATATCGAGTGAGTACTTTTGTCGCAGCCCGGGCAGCCCGGCCGGTCGGACTTGGAAGGCCGACGGCGCGGCAAACTTCACATCCAGCGAATGTGTGGCCAAGTTAGCGATCGTTTTCAAGTGCCACGCGGTGGCGGTCTGATTGGTGACAGTGACCGTGTCGGTGTCAGAAGCCGGTGCCGGCGTCAGAATTGACAGGTCCCCGGGCAGCCGCTTATAGAGCTCCAACTCGACTGCGTCGAGCACGGTCGCTGTGGAGTCAGGTTGGAAATACAGCAGCAGGTTGCCGATGTACTCCGGCACCAGGTCGATGGAATGGTCTTTGAGCGCCGGGATGTACGTCTCGCGGCTGCCAATTCCCATCCGCCGCCCGATGTCGAAGCCGTTGGCCTGCAACGCCTGTGCATAGATTTCGGCGACGATCTCAGATTCCGGGAAGTCACCGGAACCGACCACGATGGATGTCACGCTGCGGGTCTGCGCCCCGAGCGGATCGGAATTGCTGCAAGCGGCCACCAGGCACACGGTGACGAGCCACGCTGCCGCGGGCAATCTCGCATCACGCACGCGCCGCGGCATCCTCATACCGCCGACACTAACGTCAGAAACGATGTGGCGCTGCTGCATCTGCGTGCGCACTGGCAGGTTTCCCGCGTGGTTTGGTTCCATTCTGCCCGGGATGAGACCAAGATGGCAGCTATGACCAGCAATCCTTCTGGCTCGTCGAGTCAGCCAGTGCCGGCGCCCGCTGCCGGCCCGACACCTGGGGAACGGGCTGTCCCAGTCACCCGCGCGGGCGCCTTGTGGTCGGCATTGATTGCCGGCTTCCTGATCCTGATCCTGCTGCTGATTTTCATCGCCCAAAACACCACGTCTACACCGTTTACCTTCTTCGGCTGGCACTGGAGCCTGCCCCTGGGGGTGGCCATCATGCTGGCGGCCGTGGGTGGTGGGCTGCTAACAGTGGCGGTCGGCACCGCGCGGATCCTTCAGTTGCGCCGCACGGTCAAGAAGCATCACGCGGCGGCTCATCGGTGATGAGTTCCGAAGCCGCCGACTACATGCTCAGCTTGGCGAGCTCCGCCAGCCCTCGGGAAATCAACGGCGCCACGACGTCAGGCGTGTCGTCAAACGTTTCGTCTTTTCCGTGTGCTTGCTCCGACATACGTCTGCGAAAATCGATGCCCGCGGCGATGATGGCGAGCTTGAAATAAGCCAGCGCCATGTAGAACTCCCAATGCGCTAGCGGCAAGCCAGCAACCAGCGAGTACCGATCTGCAAGTTCGTCGGCCGTTGGTAGCAGCGGCGATGTCCAGGCGGCTTGCGTGTTGACGATCAGGTCCAGCGCGGGGTCGCGGTACACGCACATCAACGCCGCATCGCTGAGCGGGTCCCCTAGGGTCGACAGTTCCCAGTCCACCACGGCGCGGACCCGTGTCGGGTTGTCATCGTCCAAGATGGTGTTGTCGATCCGGTAGTCACCGTGCACGATAGAGGTGCGGCTCTGCTGCGGAATAGCTTGGCGCAGACCGGAATGCAGTCGATCGACGTCGGCGTCGCGGTGGTCGTCGGGCAGCCGTACCAGGCCCCATTGCGAACCCCATCGGCGCACCTGGCGTTCAAGGTATCCGCTGGGTTTGCCGAAATCGCCCAGTCCCACCGCGTTTGGGTCGACGCTGTGCAAGTCGACGAGTACTCGGATCAATGCGTCCACGCAACCGTCGATAACGAGACGGCTGCCTAACGCTTCGAGTTGGGCGCGCCGCCGCACCACTTGCCCGGCAACGAATTCGACGATCTGAAACGGTGCGCCCAGCACCGAGTCGTCCTGACACAGGGCGATGGTGCGGGCCACCGGAACTGGCGTGTCCTGCAGCGCGGCGACCACCCGGTACTCGCGGGCCATATCGTGCGCTGACGGCGTCAACCCATGCAGAGGTGGGCGCCGCACCAGCCAGTTCGTTTTGTCGTCGTAGACTCGGAACGTCAGATTGGAGCGGCCACCGGAGATAAAGTCCGCCCGCAATTCGCCAGCGCGTTCGATGCCGAACGAACGCAGATACCCGTCCAACGCGGCCAGGTCGAGCCCTTCGAGTCGGTCAGCTGTTGTCACTCGAACTTGTCTACCACCGCTGGTGTCGGCCGGGTTCACCACCGCTGATTTCTGGGCAACAGATCCCACACATGTTCGGCTGCGTTCACCGTCGCTACCGTTGCCTGACCGGACCGCGAATACAACAGTCGTGTCAGCGACGCGTAGTCGATGGGAAAAGACAACGGACGGGCGGTCCCCAGAATTTCGTGCAGCAGCGCGTTGATCACCCCGCCATGGCTGAACACCGCAACGGTGTCCTCCGGCTGCTCACCACCCGGGTGATGGGAAACCTGGCCAGCGCCGCGGGCAGGCGCGCGACCTGCGCCAAGCCTCATTCGACAGGTCGGGGTCGGAACCGTCGCCGTGTTCGCTGCGCAGCGGCAACGCATGCCGGATCAAGAGCACCTGCATGTTTCTTCCCATCGTGGTTGTCGAACGCCGGCGGACCCGCCAGCAGAGAATGTCATTCTCTGCATTGAGAGCGGGGTGTGCAGACAATGGTTAACAGTATCCGACGTTGTCTGAGCGTTGGGTGGCTTGATCTCGTCGCGATTTCAATCGGGCGACGACCATCACGGCAATCTCGGTGATGGGACGCGAGCTACGGCGTGACGATGTTGAAGTTGGGGTCCGGCTCGTCGAGCACACTCAGCACCGCCTGCAGTGCGGCCCGGTCTCCGGACAGTTCCAGCCCGGGCGAACTAAAGTCGCCCATCGCCATAGTCAGCAGTCGAAACTTGTTGTCCAACTTCACTGTAACGGCCGCTGTCACGGCTTCAGCGGTAACTTGACGGTAAATGATGACCCCGTTGCGTAAGGTAAGCCGGTAGTTGGTGTCCAGATCTGCGAAAGTGATATCGATGGCGATATTGAGATGCCAACTACGCGGTCCGTTGACACGGATGGCGAGGCTGTCGAAGATTTGCTCGGGCGTTAGCTGATTAAGCATTGACACTGATCCGGTCGTGCTGGCGGTGCCGAAGTTGCCGTCGCGCAATTCGGTTGCCCCACTCATGAAAAAGTTGCGCCATGTCGCATTTTCCGCACCGTAGGCCAGCTGCTCCAACGTGTCGGAGTACAGTGCGCGGGCCGCGGCGTGCTCGCTGTCGGTAAACATCGCGTGATCGAGCAGCGTTGCTGCCCAACGGAAGTCGCCGGACTCGAATGCTGCTTGGGCAAGTTCGACGACCCGGTTGATTCCGCCCATCGCATCGACGTAACGGGGCCCGATTGCTGATGGGGGGTGCGGCCACAGCCGGGCCGGGTTGCCATCGAACCAACCCATGTAGCGCTGGTAGACCGCCTTCACGTTGTGGCTGATCGACCCGTAGTAGCCATGGGTATGCCAGGCCTGTTCCAGTGCGGGTGGCATTTGGAACATTTCGGCGATCTCAACACCCGTGTACCCCTGGTTAAGCAGTCGCAGCGTCTGGTCGTGCAGATACGCATACATGTCGCGTTGCAGTGACATGAACTCGACGATGTTCTTCCGGCCCCAGGTAGGCCAATGGTGCGAGGCGAACACCACATCGGTTCGGTCGGCGAAGGTGTCAATCGCCTCGGTGAGGTAGCCCGCCCAGGCGTGCGGATCGCGCACCAGCGCGCCCCGCAGAGTCAGCAGGTTATGCAGGTTGTGGGTGGCGTTCTCGGCCATACACAGGGCACGGAACCGCGGGAAATAGAAATGCATCTCGGCGGGGGCCTCGGTGCCGGGCGCCATCTGGAACTCGATCGCCACGCCGTCGATGGTGTGTGTTTCACCGGTCGTCCGGATGTCGATGGTCGGCACGATGACGGCGACCTGGCCGGTGGACGGAGCCTGGCCCAGCCCGCAGCCCACCTGGCCTTGGGGTCCGCGGGCCAACAGGGTGCCATACATGTAGGTCGCGCGCCGGGTCATCGCCGGACCCGCGTAGACGTTCTCCTGCACCGCATGCTCGACGAAACCTTCTGGCGCCAGCACCGCTACCGTGCCGGCATCCACGTCCGCTTGCGAGGTGACGCCCAACACGCCGCCGAAATGGTCGACGTGGCTGTGGGTGTAGATAACCGCGACGACGGGACGGTCACCACCGCGATGGGTGCGGTACAAATCCAGTGCCGCAGCGGCCACCTCGGTGGATACCAGGGGATCGATGACGATAATCCCCGTGTCGCCCTCGACGAAGGTGATGTTCGAGATGTCGAAGCCGCGGACCTGATAGATACCGGGAACCACTTCGAACAGCCCTTGTTTGGCGGTTAGGGTCGATTGCCGCCAGAGGCTGGGATGCACCGACGTCGGTGCCGGGCCGCCGAGGAACGAGTACACGTCGTTGTCCCACACCACGCGGCCGTCGGCGCCTTTGATCACGCACGGAGACAGAGCAGCAATGAATCCACGATCGGCGTTGTCGAAATCCGTGGTGTCGTGGAACGGCAAAGTGTGTTCGCTGTGGGACGACTCGATGACTGCGGTAGGCGGTTTGTGGTCCACCGTCAATACCTTGCCATTGACCCGGCCGTCCGGGAAAGAGCGGCGTAAACCCTCCTATCTGGGCAAGAATCAGGCGACGAGCTAAGGGCTATCAAAATAATTTTTCGCGGAAGTCTTTTGTTCGGTCGTGTTAACCCGCATACTGCCGAGACGGTCCTCAATGCCGATGGACCGCAAAGATCGAGCAAAGGAGAACAGGTGAAGCGTGGACTGACGGTCGCGATAGCCGGAGCGGCGATTTTGGTCGCGGGTGTTTCTGGCTGTTCGAGCAACAAGTCAACTACCAGCAGCGGGACCTCCAGTGCAGGCGCCACATCGGCTGCTGCCGGTGGGCCGACGGTCATCATCGACGGGAAGAACCAAAACATCACCGGCTCGGTCGTATGCACAACTGCAGGTGGGACCGTCAACATCGCGATTGGTGGGGCCGCGACGGGCATCGCCGCCGTGCTCACCGAAGGCAACCCTCCCGAGGTGAAGTCCGTTGGGCTCGGCAACGTCAACGGCGTGACGCTGGGATACACGTCGGGTACCGGCCAGGGCAAGGCCTCGGCCAGCAAGGATGGCAATCGCTACAAGATCACCGGGACCGCCACCGGCGTTGACATGGCCAACCCGATGCAGCCGGTGAACAAGCCGTTCGAAATCGACGTGACCTGTTCCTAACCACGCGCCCGGTGACGATGCGGGCCGGGACGGCCCGCTGTGGGGGCACCTCCCGCTTGCGGGGGAGAGCCGGGCAATCCAGCTCAGTGACCCACAACTAGCAGGCGGGCGGTTGCCACCCGTTGAGTGGCAACCGCACCGTGAACTCGGTATGACCGGGTGAGCTGTGCACCGTGATCGTCCCGTTGTGCGCCTTGACTACCGCAGACACGATCGCCAGGCCCAACCCGGTGCTGCCGCCTTTGCGGGAGCGGGAGGAGTCGCCGCGGGCGAACCGCTCGAACACCTCCGACTGAAGCGTCACCGGAATGCCGGGGCCGTTGTCGATCACCTGCAGCACGCTATGGCTGGGGTCGGTGGTCAACCGCGTCGTTATGAGGGTGCCGGCACCGGTGTGGATGCGGGCGTTGGCAAGCAGGTTGGTCACCACTTGGTGCAACCGCGCCCCATCGCCCGGAACAACCACTGGCTCTTCGGGTAGGTCGAGCTCCCACTGGTGATCCGGTCCCGCCACGTGTGCGTCGCTGACTGCGTCAACGGCCAGTCGAGACAGGTCCACCTGTTCGCGTTCTAGCGGGCGACCGGAGTCCAGCCGGGCCAGCAGCAGTAGATCCTCGACGAGGCGCGTTATCCGCTCGGTCTCGGACGCCACCCGACTCATTGCGTGTGCGACCGCCTCCTGCTCCCGACCACCCTGGCCCATCCGTTGTGCTAATTCGGTATAGCCGCGGATCGCGGCCAACGGTGTGCGCAATTCGTGACTGGCGTCGGCGACGAACTGGCGCACCCGGGTTTCGTTGGCCTGCCGTGCCTCTAGTGCGGCCGCGATGTGGTCGAGCATCCGGTTGAGGGCCGATCCGAGTTGACCCACCTCCGTATGCGGGTTTGCGTCCGGTTCGGGCACCCGCACCGGCAGCGCGACCTCGCCGCGGTCCAGCGGCAGATCGGCCACCTGACTCGCGGTTTGGGCGACGCGTCGCAGCGGCGCCAGCGCCCGTCTGATGATGAGTATGCCGGCGGTTATTGCGGCGGCCAGCGCGATCACGGTGACGATTGCAAAGATGATCAACATCCGAAGCATGGTGGAGTCAACGCTTGCCATCGACAGGCCGGTGATGATGACGTCGCCTCCGTTGCGGCTCGGAGCGGCGACGACGCGATACCGACCGAGATCGTCGAGGTCCAAAGTCGCCGGCGTGCGGCTGCCGGCGATCCGTTCCAGCTGGGCCTGGGCGGCTGGGGTCAATGCGGCGCGGGAACCGCTGCTGGTCAGGTAGCCGGCATCGACTGTCTTGCCGTTGTTGATCACCGCGGCCACCATGCCGGCCGGCTGGCCCGGGGCATCGAGGAACCTCGGACCGGGTCCTGGCCTCGGATAGTACGAATGCTCGCGTCGCCACCCCGGACGCTTCGGTTCGGGGTACATCAACGCGGAGCGATAAGAGGTTCCGCCGAGCTGGCTGTCGAGCTGCGCCATCAGATGGTGGCCCAGGGCTAGTTCGGTGGCAGCGATAATTCCCACGCACACCACGGCGAGCACCACGATCTGCCCGACCAACAGCCGCAGCCGAAGCGACCAAGCCCGCCAAGCGTTAGCGGGCTGGCTTGAGGACATAACCCGCGCCGCGCAGCGTGTGGATCATCGGCTCACGACCGCTGTCAATCTTCTTGCGTAGGTAGGAAATGTAAAGCTCGACGATGTTAGAGCGGCCGCCGAAATCGTAGCTCCATACCCGGTCCAGGATCTGAGCCTTGCTCAGCACTCGCTTGGCGTTGCGCATCATGAACCGCAACAGCTCGAACTCGGTGGAGGTCAACGAGATTGGTTCGCCAGCGCGCATTACCTCGTGACTGTCCTCATCCAACACCAAGTCGCCGACCACCAGCTGCGCACCGCTGTCTACCGTCGTCACCCCGGTGCGCCGCAGCAGCGCCCGTAACCGCAGCACTACCTCCTCGATGCTGAACGGTTTGGTGACATAGTCGTCGCCACCTGCGGTTAGCCCAGCGATGCGGTCTTCCACCGCGTCCTTGGCCGTCAGCAATAGCACCGGCAGCCGCGGGTTGTCTTCGCGCAATTTGTGCAGCACGTCGAGCCCGCTCATATCGGGCAGCATTACGTCTAGAACAACCACATCGGGTCGCTGCGCGCGGGCCGCCACGACCGCCGATGATCCATCGCCGGCGGTGACAATGTTCCAGCCCTCGTACCGCAACGCCATCGACACCATCTCGGCGAGGACAGCTTCATCGTCAACAACCAGCACGGTGATTGGGTTGCCATCGGCACGGCACATGACAACACGCTCAACCGCGGTTCGGGAATGCGTCACAGGTTCCAGTATCGGTGTGCGAATGAGTCGATGCTATGGCGTTCCTTTGTGTGCGCTGTGGAATCGTCGCGCCTGACCGCGACGGGACACACCGGCCACCGAGTGTGAATCCGGCGACGGCATCACGGCGTGTCGCGTCGCCACCTTCACATTCGGTGCGGGTCGCAGGGATGTCGAGCGACGTTAAGTACCGTTCTGGCGGGGCTCGACGTCGGCCGGCGTTACTGACTGTTGGGCGGCGAACCATGCCGCGGCGCGCTTCTTCGATGCTCGGGACAGCCACGCGTCCTGAATCAACTCGGTTAACTCGGTGATGCTGATTTCCGACAGTCGGCTGGCCCGCACCAGTACCGAAGGATGTCCATCGAAGTGGTCTGTGCTGAAGAACGGTGAAGCCGGGTCCTGGATCAGCGCCAGCTTGTCGCTCTCCGACTCCACCCAAATCATGATGACGTCGGTGTAGCGTTCGCCGGTATCGGGATCGGTCGCGTCGGGCTGGGGGGTGCGGAAGAATACGAACGACTTTCCGCCCACTTGATAAATGGCATTGCCCTTTGGCCCTTCCAAACGGGTAATGTGCGGCATCGACGAGGCAATCCGACGCACATCGGCAACGTGGGCGGGTCGATTAGCCATAGCGGCGACAATACTGAGCGCGTTCCCTGGCGTACTGGGTTTCCCGCTTCGACCTTTGAGGAAAATCCTGCTGTTCAGTCGGAACTAGGGCATAGTTAACAGCGGGTAACAGGCAGATAGGCGTTCGCCCGGAAAGAGCCAACTTGACCGACACCTTGTTCGCTGACGTATCCGAATATCAAGTGCCCGTGGATGACTCGTATCCGTATCAGGTGCTTTCGATCCGCGTTTGCGACGGCACGTATCAAGATCATAACTTTGCCGCCAATTATGGCTGGATGCGCGCCGCACTGGACAGTGGGCGAATGACCTTCGGGATCGTCTATACCTATGTGCGCCCGAATTGGTCGGCCAACGCCGATACGGTGCGTTCGATGATCAATGCTGGCGGCGGATTGCATCCCCAGATCGCACTGATGCTTGATGTGGAATCGGGCGGAAACCCACCTGGCGACGCGTCGAGCTGGATCAACCAGTTGTACTGGAACCTCGCCGAGTACGCGGGCAGTCCCGCGCGAATCATTGGTTATGCCAACGCTTACGACTTCGCCAACATGTGGCGGGTGCGTCCATCTGGCCTGCGTGTCATCGGAGCCGGGTACGGGTCTAACCCGAACCTGCCTGGACAAGTGGCGCATCAGTACACCGACGGTACGGGTTATAGCCCTAATCTGCCGCAGGGATGTCCACCATTCGGCCGGTGCGATATGAATTCTGCTGACGGGCTGACAGCGCGACAGTTCGCCGCCGCCTGCGGCGTCACAACGATGGGAGGCTGGCTGATGGCGCTCACTGACGACGAACAAGCCGAACTGCTGTCAAAAGTCCGCGATATCTGGGACCAGCTGCGCGGACCCAATGGCGCCGGCTGGCCGCAACTTGGCCAGAACAGCCGAGGCCAGGATCTCACGCCGGTCGACGCCATAGCAGCGATCAAACAAGATGTGGAAAACCTGTTGCCCTCGTCGTCAGCGTCGGCCTAGCGCGCCGTGCCGAGATGAAAACTGTTCGCGGGATTGCATTCTCGATGTCGTGATGCTGTCGAGGGGGTGCGTCGTTGCCGCCGCGGGTGCGTCGTCGACGCGAGTGCGTCGGCTCTAGGGCGGGTTAGCGATCCCAGTAACACATCCGGTAGCGCCGTCAGATAGGACTACGTCGTCTTATTTTGACGTTCGAGGTGTCGGTGCATGGTCTTGGACCAGGGTATGCTGGCGCGGTGAACGGGCACTCGAACAACGGCAAAGGTGGCGAAAATTCTACCGCGCCTACGCTATATATTTTCCCGCATGCGGGTGGAGACGCGGCATATTATGTCCCATTTTCCCGGGAGTTTTCAGCGGACGTAAAGCGGATCGCTGTCCAGTACCCGGGGCAGCGCGACGGGTATGGCCTGCCGCCGCTCACTAGTATTCCCGCCCTGGCTGATGAAATCTTCGCAATGATGAAGCCGTCGGCTCCGACGGGCGATCCAGTCGCTTTTTTTGGTCACAGTATGGGCGGAATGCTGGCTTTCGAAGTGGCGTTGAGATTCCAATCGGCGGGGTATCGTCTCGTCGCCCTGTTCGTCTCGGCTTGTTCGGCTCCGGGTCATATCAGGTACCAGCAAATCAAGGATTTTTCCGATAACGACATGCTGGACTTGGTCGCCCGCATGACCGGCATGAATCCGGATTTTTTTGAGGACGAAGAATTTCGTGTCGGGGTGCTGCCCACGTTGCGGGCGGCCCGCGCCATTGCAGGCTATAGCTGTCCGCCAGAGACGACGGTGTCGTGCCCAATTTATGCGTTTATTGGCGATAAGGATTGGATTGCGACCCAAGAAGACATGACGCCATGGGGTGAGCGAACGACGGGAGAGTTCGCGATTCGGGTGTTTCCTGGGGACCATTTCTACCTCAATGACAATTTGTCAGAGCTGGTATGCGATATAGAAGACAAAACGCTCGAATGGTGTGATCGAGCTTAGCTGAGTCTACGGGCTGGGGATCGGACGGCGTCGCACCGCTAGCTCGTTGTCCACCGTCATGCGCCAGGGCCGGTGCAGTCGGGGTGGGTGTGAATCTCGTTACAAATGGGCATCAGTCTCAAAGCTGGCCGCGGGTCCCGTCTAACTCGAATCGGCTATCGGCCGACCGTCGTCCATTGATGTACCACAGGTCACACCAGTGGCCGCAGAAATCGCGGGTTGGGACCATCGGTCCAGCTGATAGACTCGAGCATCTGTCGACGACGTGGCCGATCGCTGGCAAGCATCTGGATTTTCCAAATAATGCACGCAGCTGTCTCGGGAGGCGATTACCGTACATACAAGGTCTAGTTGTAGGGGAACGGGTTTAGTCAAGGGACAGTAATCTGACACCATGCAGATGGGCTTTGGTAGGCACGCCGACGTGCCTCGATAGCAGAGTTGCGTAATCGTCAGAGCAGCCTGGTCAGCTCAGACCGCGAGGTTTCCCAGCGTCGGGAAGTCGAGCTGTGCGATCCATCGGGGGTTCACACGGTGCGGGCACATCATGAACGCGGTCAAGCCAATGAGCTCTCAAGCCGAACGGAAGGTGGAAGGGGGTATGGTCGTGACCAACTTTTCCGTCCCCGCTTTGCTGAAGGAACGGGCGGATCAGCAGGCTGGCACGACCGCCTACACATACATTGACTACGGATCAGACCCGAAGGGCTTTGCTGAGAGCTTGACGTGGTCGCAAGTTTACACACGCGCTTGCATCATTGCTAAAGAGCTCAAATTGTGTGGTGTGCCCGGTGATAGAGTGGCAATTTTGGCGCCGCAGGGACTGGAATATGTTATCGCGTTCTTAGGGGCTCTCCAGGCCGGATTTATCGCGGTTCCTCTTTCAACACCGCAGTATGCCGTTCACGACGAACGCGTTTCGGCGGTACTACAGGATTCCCAACCGGTCGCTATTCTTACGACTTCGTCCGTGGTTAGCGACGTGGCGAAATACGCTTGTGCACAAGACGGACGGGACGCCCCGTCGGTCATTGAGGTCGATCTGCTTGACTTGAACGCGTCACTCCCGCTGCCGAAGGCCCCTCAGCCCTCTGCTAGGCCGGCTTATCTCCAATACACGTCCGGGTCGACACGCACGCCAGCCGGCGTCATGGTGTCACACAAGAACGTTATCGCTAATGTGATGCAAAGCCTGAACGGCTATTTTGGCGACGCCACAAAGACTCCGAACATGACCCTGTTGTCATGGCTTCCCCTGTTTCACGACATGGGCTTGATTCTTGGGATTTGCGCGCCAATGGTCGCTGGACGAAGCGCGGTGTTGCTGAGCCCGATGTCGTTTTTGCGCCGCCCGGCCTGCTGGATGCAACTTCTCGCGACTATCGGGTCGTGCTTTTCTGCAGCGCCGAATTTTGCTTTCGAGTTGGTCGTGCGCCGAACGTCCGACGACGACATGGCGGGACTCGACCTCGGCGCCGTGCTCGGAATCGTTAGCGGCAGTGAACGAATCCATGTCGCAACGGTGAAGCGTTTCACCGAGCGCTTCGCCCGTTTCAATCTCAACCCCACGGCCGTACGACCGTCATACGGGCTCGCGGAAGCGACCCTATATGTGGCGGCTCCCGAACCTGGCACCGTGCCCAAGGCGGTGCGTTTCGACTACGAGCACCTGACGGCCAGTCAGGCCAAGGCCTGCGGAGCCGAAGGGAGAGGCGCGACCGAACTCATCAGTTACGGATCACCTGATGCATCGGCTGTGCGAATCGTCGATCCGGAGACCATGATCGAGAACCCGGCCGGAACGGTCGGGGAGATCTGGTTACAGGGCGACCATGTGGCCATGGGATATTGGCGCAAGCCCGAGCAGACCGCGCGGACCTTCAACGCCAAGATCGTCGACCCCGCACCTGGCACCCCGGAGGGTCCGTGGCTTCGGACCGGAGACCTGGGTGTCATGTCTGATGGCGAACTGTTCATCATGGGCCGCATCAAAGACCTGCTCATCGTCGATGGTCGCAACCACTACCCGGACGACATCGAGGCGACGATCCAGGAGATCACCGGCGGCCGGGTTGCAGCGATTGGTGTGCCGGACGACATCACCGAGCAGCTGGTGGCGATCATCGAATTCAAGCGACGCGGAGCGTCCGCGGAAGACCACATGCTCAAGCTCCGCTCGGTGAAGCGTGAAGTCACCTCCGCTATATCGAAGTCGCACAGTCTGCATGTGGCCGACCTCGTTCTGGTGCCACCTGGCTCGATCCCGGTCACAACAAGCGGCAAGGTCCGACGTTCAGCCTGTGTCGAACGTTATCGCAGCGACGGGTTCATACGGCTGGACGTGAAGGTATGACGGCGAGCATTGGTGGTGAAGCCGACCTTCGCCACTGGCTGGTCGACTACTTGGTGACGAATATCGGCTGTACACCGGATGAGGTCGACCTTGATCTATCGCTGGCCGACCTGGGCGTGAGCTCCCGCGATGCGGTCGTGCTGTCCGGGGAATTGACAGAGTTGTTAGGCAAGACCGTATCCCCGATCGACTTCTGGGAGCACCCGACGATCAATGCGCTGGCCGCGTATCTCACTGCGCCCGCCCCTGACGGCGAATCGGAAGCGGCGCTGCGGCGCCCGGGCCGGGGTTCACTCGAGGAGCCGATCGCCGTCATCGGGATGGGGTGTCGCTTCCCAGGGGGGATATCTGGTCCAGAAGCGTTGTGGCAGTTTCTGTGTGACCGTCGTTCCTCGATCGGGCAGGTCCCCGACGAACGGTGGGAGCTCTTCGACGACGGCTCGCCGGAAGTCAAGGCACTGCTTGCGCGTACCACGCGGTGGGGCTCATTCTTGGAGGACATCGACGCCTTCGACTCGGAATTCTTCGAGATCTCACCCAGCGAAGCCGACAAGATGGACCCGCAGCAGCGCCTGCTGCTGGAAGTGGCTTGGGAGGCGTTGGAGCACGCGGGAATTTCACCTAACTCGCTGCGCCGTTCGCAGACGGGCGTCTTCGCCGGGTCATGCCTGAGCGAATACGGCGCCATCGCTTCCACCGATCTCCCGCAAGTGGACGGCTGGAGCAACACGGGTGGTGCAATGAGCATCATCGCGAACCGCCTCTCGTATTTTCTCGACCTGCGTGGCCCGTCTGTCGCGGTTGATACCGCGTGCTCGTCGTCGTTGGTCGCGATCCACCTCGCCTGCCAAAGCCTGCGGACCGAGGATTCCAACCTGGCCATTGCGGCGGGCGTGAATTTGTTATTGTCCCCGGCCGTATTTCGCGGTTTCGACCAGGTCGGGGCGTTGTCGCCGACCGGTCGTTGCCGCGCGTTCGACGCGGCCGCCGACGGGTTTGTGCGCGGTGAGGGCGCTGGGGTGGTGGTGCTTAAGCGGTTGACCGACGCGCAGCGCGACGGTGATCGGGTGCTTGCCATTATCTGCGGCTCAGCGGTCAACCAGGATGGCCGCTCCAACGGGCTGATGGCCCCCAACCCGGCGGCCCAAATGGCGGTGCTGCGCGCCGCCTATGCCAACGCCGGAATGCAACCGACCGACATCGACTACGTTGAAACTCACGGGACCGGAACCCTGTTGGGAGATCCGATCGAAGCGCGCGCTTTGGGCGCGGTGCTGGGCCGCGGACGCGCCCAGGATTCTCCGCTACTCATCGGCGCCATCAAGACCAACCTCGGTCACACCGAGGCAGCGGCGGGCATCGCTGGCTTCATCAAGACAGTGCTGGCGGTGCAGCGTGGTCAGATTCCACCGAATCAGTGTTTTGAAAGCCCGAACCCGCACATTCCCTTTGCTGAGTTGCGGATGAAAGTCGTTGACGCCCAGAGAGAATGGCCAGACACAGGGCATCCGCGGCGGGCCGGTGTGTCGTCATTCGGATTCGGTGGGTCGAACGCGCATGTGGTGATCGAGCAGGGCCAGGAAGAGACTCCCACACCCGAGCCGGGGGTGGTCCCGGCACTGTCGACGCTGGTGGTGGCGGGTAAGACGGTGCAGCGGGTGGCAGCGACGGCGGGGGTGCTGGCCGATTGGATTGAGGGGGCCGGCGCTGAGGTGGCGTTGGCTGATGTGGCTCACACGTTGAATCATCATCGGTCGCGGCACGCCAAGTTTGGCACCGTGGTCGCTCGTGACCGGGTCCAGGCGGTGGCGGGATTGCGGGCGTTGGCCGCTGGCCAGCAGGCGCCCGGTGTGGTCGGGCCGCAGGATGGCACGCCTGGGCCGGGAACGGTGTTTGTGTATTCGGGGCGCGGTTCGCAGTGGGCGGGGATGGGGCGCCAGTTATTGGCTGATGAGCCGGCTTTCGCGGCTGCGGTGGCCGAGTTGGAGCCGGTGTTTGTCGCCCATGCCGGTTTCTCGCTGCACGATGTGCTGGCCAATGGTAAGGAACTGGTTGGTATCGAGCAGATCCAGCTGGGTTTGATCGGCATGCAGCTGACGCTGACCGAGTTGTGGCGGTCTTACGGGGTGCAACCGGATTTGGTGATCGGGCATTCGATGGGTGAGGTGGCCGCCGCGGTGGTGGCTGGGGCGCTGACTGCTGCCGAGGGGCTGCGGGTGACCGCTACCCGGTCGCGGCTGATGGCTCCGCTGTCCGGGCAGGGCGGCATGGCGCTGCTCGAGCTTGACGCGGCCGAGACGGAGGGGTTGATCGCCGACTACCCGCAGGTGACGTTGGGGATTTACAACTCGCCGCGCCAAACGGTGATCGCCGGGCCCACCGAACAGATCGATGAGTTGATCGACCGGGTGCGCGCGCAGAACCGGTTCGCCAGTCGGGTCAATATCGAAGTGGCTCCGCACAATCCGGCGATGGATGCGCTACAGCCTCAGATGCGTTCCGAGCTTGCCGATTTGGCTGCGCGGACCCCGACGATTCCGATCCTTTCCACCACCTACGCTGACCTCGGCTCGCGCCCGGTGTTCGATGCCGAGCACTGGGCCACCAATATGCGCAACCCAGTGCATTTCCAGCAGGCGATCATGACCGCCGGAACCGACTACCACACCTTCATCGAAATCAGCGCACACCCGCTGCTGACCCAGGCCATCATTGACACGCTGCACTGCGCCCAGCATGGCACCCGGTACACCAGCATCGGGACCCTGCAACGCGACGCCGACGACACCATCACCTTCCGCACCAACCTCAACACCGCCAACACCGCCCACCCGCCACACACCCCTCATCCTGCGGAACCACACGTAACGATCCCCAGCACCCCCTGGCAGCACACCCGGCATTGGATCACCAGGAAACGTCCGGTCAACTCTGTTGGATTGGCGCCCCGGGTCGGCACACTACTTGGCCAACACACCACGGTTACCGGGGCCTTCGGGGGCTCGGGGAGTCTGCCCATCCACTTGTGGCAGGCGCGGCTGGCGCCGCAGGCCAAGCCGTACCGGGGCTGGCATCGATTCCACGGTGTCGAGGTGGTCCCTGCTTCTATTGTACTGCACACAATCCTTTGCGCCGCAGCGGAATTGGGTTATTCGACGCTATCCGGGATCCGATTCGAGCAACCCATTTTCGCTGATCGACCCCGTCTGATCCAGGTTGTCGTCGATAATCAATCGATCAGCCTGGCCTCAAGTCCTGCCACCGAAACTCCCCAGGACCGGTGGACGCGGCATGTGACCGCGCAGCTTTCCTCAGCACCGGCGCGTTCCGCGGCTCCATCGCACCACCCGGATCAAACTAACGGTCATCTGGACGCGATTGCGGACTCGATTCCCGACATAGCGGCGCTGCTCGCGCTGCGTGGGGTCGACGGCCTGCCTTTCGAGTGGTCCGTGAAGTCATGGACGCAAAAGACGCAGCAGTCAACCGGCCGCACGGTTGGGATCGAGCTTCCCGATGCCCTGCCCGAAGGGGCGGTCGCGCCGCTACTCGACGCCGCAATTCTCGTCCCCGCGCTGGCGGACGTCACCGACACGCGGCTTTACCTGCCGGCAAGCATCGAGCAAGTGTGGTTAGGCGACACCGCCACCGGACCACGCGGCTCGGTGACGTTGAATCGCACTGCTCGCGACGACGACGGGATCACCGTCGATGTCACCGTCGCCGACGGCGGCGGGTTGCCATGGGCGACCATGCGGTCACTTCAGTATCGGGCGCTGGACTTTGACAACGCGCAACAGCCCGGGTCGGTCAGTTTCGTTGAATCCCATGCGGATGCCTGGACAGACGCCAGGAATTTCGTGCACGCGATCGACTGGCAACCGCGGACCGACCTGGATTGCTCCAACACTTCGGTGGCAGGTTCGGGGTCTGTCGCGGTAATCGGCAATGACGGCGCCGCGCTTGGCTTACGCCTCAAGGAGGCGGGCTACACGCTGGCCGCGCCGGCGGCTGGGGTCTCTGAGGTACGTTACGTCGTTTACGTCGCGGATTCCTGTCCGGCAACCGTAGGTGAGACCGATGTCGACTTCGCCGTGCGGACCACCGCCGAGATCAGAGATCTGGTGCGGACTTTAGCGGAGCGGGAGCCGGGTAAGCCCGCAGCGCTGTGGATCGTCACACGCGGAGTTCACGAATCGGTGGCCCCGTCCGCGCTGCGCCAGAGCTTCCTGTGGGGCTTTGCGGGTGTCATCGCTGCGGAGCATCCCGAATTGTGGGGCGGGCTAGTCGATCTCGCAATCGACGATGACCTTGGCGACGCCGCACCGGCACTTGCCAATCTGGTTCAAACATCAACCAAGTCGATCTTGGTACTACGTGACGGTGTCGTGCTCGCCCCGACATTGGCGCCGATCCGAAGTGATCCGGTGCGCAAATCCTTGCAATGCAAGGCCGATGCGGCCTACCTCATCACCGGTGGAATGGGTGCGCTTGGCCTGCTGATGGCTGAGTGGCTCGCCGACCGTGGTGCTCGTCGACTGGTATTGACGGGCCGTACACCGTTGCCGCCAAGGCGGGACTGGGACCTCGACACCCTCCTGAACAGCCAAGCCGGACTGCGTCAGAAGATCGATGCAATCCGCGCCCTGGAGATGCGGGGAGTGACAGTCGAAGCCGTCGCAGCCGACGTCGGCCGTCACGACGATGTGCAGGCCCTGTTGGCCAAGCGTGACCGTGACGGCGCCGCGCCGATCCGCGGGGTCATCCATGCGGCAGGCGTTACGAATGACCAACTCGTGACGAACATGACCGACGATCCGGTTCGTCAGGTGATGTGGCCCAAGATCGCCGGCAGCCAGGTGCTGCACGAGGTCTTTCCGCCCGGCAGCGTGGACTTCTTGTACTTGACCGCCTCGGCCGCAGGAATCTTCGGTATCCCGGGGCAGGGCTCTTACGCTGCCGCGAATTCCTACCTGGACGCGTTGGCGCGGGCGCGCCGCCAACAAGGCTGCCACACTATGAGCCTCGACTGGGTGGCTTGGCGGGGCCTCGGATTCGCCGCTAACGCCCAGCTTGTCGGCGACGAGCTGCAGCGAATGGGGTCGCGTGACATTACGCCTTCGGAGGCGTTCACCGCGTGGGAGTACGTCGATGCCTACGACGTCGCGCAGGCGGTTGTGCTGCCAGTCCCCAGGCCCGACGGGTCCGCCGGCCCCGCCGCTGGGGACAGCTATCTGGTCCCGGCGCGAAACTGGTCGCAGATGGCGGCCACCGAGGTGCGGAAAGAACTTGAAAGTGGCTTACGGACCATCATCGCTGCAGAGCTCCGGGTGGCCGAGGCGGAGCTGGACACCGACCGGCCGTTTGCCGAACTTGGGCTCAACTCCCTTATGGCAATGGCGATTCGGCGTGAAGCCGAGCAGTTCATCGGGATAGAGCTGTCGGCCATCATGCTGTTCAACCATCCAACCGTTGCGTTACTAGCCGCGTATCTGGCAAAAGTAGTTGCACCGCAGCACGATTCGCAAGAAGACAAGATGGCCTCCTTATCCGCCTCAGCGGGAAGCGTATTGGACAGTCTCTTCGACCGCATCGAATCGACCTCGACTGAGGCCGAAGGGTCGGTGTAATGCGGACCGCTTTCAGCCGGATTTCCGGCATGACCGCGCAGCAGCGCGCCACCCTTGCTGAGGAATTCACCAAGATCTCTCGGATCGCGGTAGCAGAGCCCATCGCGGTGGTGGGGATCGGTTGCCGGTTTCCTGGGGACGTGACCGGGCCGGATAGCTTCTGGGATCTGTTGGTCGACGGCCGCAACGCGATCTCGAGAGTACCGGCCGATCGTTGGGACGCGGACGCGTTTTATGACCCTGACCCGTTGACGCCGGGTCGGATGACCACGAAATGGGGCGGTTTCGTCCCCGACATCGCGGGCTTCGACGCGGAATTCTTCGGTATCACACCACGTGAAGCCGCGGCGATGGACCCGCAGCAGCGGATACTGCTCGAGGTTGCCTGGGAAGCCCTCGAAAATGCGGGAATCCCACCGGATTCCCTGGCCGGCAGCCGAACCGGCGTGATGATGGGCGTGTACTTCAACGAATACCAATCCATGTTGGCCGCCAGCCTGGAGAATGTCGACGCCTACAGCGGAACCGGAAACGCCCACAGCATCACCGTCGGCCGAATCTCCTACCTGTTGGGACTGCGTGGTCCATCGGTGGCGGTAGACACCGCATGTTCATCGTCGCTGGTGGCGGTGCACCTGGCCTGCCAGAGTTTGCGGCTGCGCGAAACCGACCTGGCCCTGGCCGGCGGAGTGAGCATCACGCTGCGCCCAGAGACGCAAATCGCAATTTCCGCCTGGGGATTGTTGTCCCCGCAAGGCCGGTGCGCGGCATTCGATGCTGCGGCGGACGGGTTCGTGCGCGGTGAGGGCGCCGGGGTGGTGGTGCTCAAGCGGTTGACTGACGCGGTGCGTGACGGCGACCCGGTGCTGGCGGTGGTGCGCGGTTCTGCGGTCAATCAGGACGGCCGCTCCAACGGTGTCACCGCCCCGAATACCGCCGCGCAGTGTGATGTGATCGCCGATGCCTTGCGCTCTGGTGACATCGCGCCTGAGAGCGTGAACTACGTCGAATCCCATGGCACTGGCACAGTGTTGGGGGACCCGATCGAATTCGAGGCGCTGGCGGCCACCTACGGCCTTAAGAAAGGCCATAGCGAGAGCGCATGCGCGCTGGGGGCCGTCAAGACCAACCTGGGTCACTTGGAGGCGGCGGCCGGGATCGCGGGATTCATCAAGGCGACGCTTTCGGTGCAACGTGCCAAGATCCCGCCGAATCTGCATTTTTCGCAATGGAATCCAGCCATCGACGCCGCGCCGACTAGGTTCTTCGTCCCCACCGAGAACTCCTCGTGGCCGACCTCCGACGGTCACGCAGGGCCGCGTCGCGCGGCGGTGTCGTCGTTTGGCTTGGGTGGGACGAACGCCCACGTCATCATTGAGCAGGGTCCCGAGCTGACACCGGCGACCGAACGCGGCTCCGGCACTGAGGTATCGACGCTGGTGGTGGCGGGTAAGACGGTGCAGCGGGTGGCAGCGACGGCGGGGGTGCTGGCCGATTGGATTGAGGGGGCCGGCGCTGAGGTGGCGTTGGCTGATGTGGCTCACACGTTGAATCATCATCGGTCGCGGCACGCCAAGTTTGGCACCGTGGTCGCTCGTGACCGGGTCCAGGCGGTGGCGGGATTGCGGGCGTTGGCCGCTGGCCAGCAGGCGCCCGGTGTGGTCGGGCCGCAGGATGGCACGCCTGGGCCGGGAACGGTGTTTGTGTATTCGGGGCGCGGTTCGCAGTGGGCGGGGATGGGGCGCCAGTTATTGGCTGATGAGCCGGCTTTCGCGGCTGCGGTGGCCGAGTTGGAGCCGGTGTTTGTCGCCCATGCCGGTTTCTCGCTGCACGATGTGCTGGCCAATGGTAAGGAACTGGTTGGTATCGAGCAGATCCAGCTGGGTTTGATCGGCATGCAGCTGACGCTGACCGAGTTGTGGCGGTCTTACGGGGTGCAACCGGATTTGGTGATCGGGCATTCGATGGGTGAGGTGGCCGCCGCGGTGGTGGCTGGGGCGCTGACTGCTGCCGAGGGGCTGCGGGTGACCGCTACCCGGTCGCGGCTGATGGCTCCGCTGTCCGGGCAGGGCGGCATGGCGCTGCTTGGGCTTGACGCGGCCGAGACGGAGGGGTTGATCGCCGACTACCCGCAGGTGACGTTGGGGATTTACAACTCGCCGCGCCAAACGGTGATCGCCGGGCCCACCGAACAGATCGATGAGTTGATCGACCGGGTGCGCGCGCAGAACCGGTTCGCGAGTCGGGTCAATATCGAAGTGGCTCCGCACAATCCGGCGATGGATGCGCTACAGCCTCAGATGCGTTCCGAGCTTGCCGATTTGGCTGCGCGGACCCCGACGATTCCGATCCTTTCCACCACCTACGCTGACCTCGGCTCGCGCCCGGTGTTCGATGCCGAGCACTGGGCCACCAATATGCGCAACCCAGTACGCTTCCAGCAGGCGATCACCCACGCCATTAGCAACCACCACACCTTCATCGAAATCAGCGCACACCCGCTATTGACTCAAGCCATTACCGACACGTGTGAGAGCGTGCAGCACGAAAGTAAGTATCGCGAATACTTGAGTATCGGGACCCTGCAACGCGATACCGACGACACCATCACCTTCCGCACCAACCTCAACACCGCCCGTCCGGCCAGCCCGCCTGACGTCCCTCATCCGTGCGAGCCGCACCCCCGCATCCCCACCACCCCTTGGCAACACACCCGCCACTGGATCACCACATCGCCGGCAAGCACGACCGCGCTGCAACATCCGGACCGCAACGGGGTTGCGATGCACGCGACCGGAACCGGAAACACCGAGCTCGACAGCTGGAGCTACCAGCTTGACTGGCCGGCTCGCCCCCTGACCAGTGAGCCTGGTGCGGCGCCGGCCAACAACGGCTCGTGGCTGGTGGTATCCGATCCCGGGCTGTCGGACGAACTGGCCCGGTTGGCAATGGTGGCCGATCCTGCGTCCCGGGTTGAAGTCCTTGCACCTTCGGCGCTTGATCATGATGCGAGCACGCTGCACGACCTGCACAACGCTTTACGGGGTGTCGACAACGTGCTCTACGCACCGCCGGTCTCAGCCGAATCGGTCGACCCTGTCGATCCGGAACCCGGGTACCGGCTGTTCCATGCGGTACGACGGTTAGCGGCCGCGATGGTCGTGGGTACCTCGAAACCGAAGCTCGTCGTCGTGACCCGCAATGCCCAACCCATCGCAGTGGGTGAGCGCGCCAATCCCGCCCACGCGGTGCTGTGGGGTTTCGGCCGCACACTGGCGCTGGAGCATCCCGAAATTTGGGGTGGTGTCATCGATCTCGATGAGTCGATGCCTCCCGAGCTGGCCGCGCGGTGCGTATTGGACGAAGTCACCGGCCAGGACGAAAAAGACCGAGAGGACCAGGTCGTCTACCGAGCGGGTGTGCGCCGCGCGCCGCGGCTGCAGCGGCGAACCGCATCCGCGGTGTCGCCGGTGAAACTGAGTTCGGGGCAAGCCACCAGTCAGCTCGTCATCGGGGCCACCGGAAACATCGGACCGCACCTGATCCGTCAGCTCGCCGCAATGGGGGCCACGACGATCGTCACCGTGTCCCGCAATCCCGGCACCCGGCTGGCGGAGTTGGCCGCGAGCCTCGCCGCAACCGGGACGAACCTCATCTCAGTCGCCGCGGATGCGACCGACCCCGCCGCGATGACCGCCCTGTTCGATCGGTTCGGGGTGGATCTGCCTCCGCTGGAGGGAATCTACTTGGCGGCCTTTGCCGGCCAGCCGGTATTGCTGAGCGATATGACCGATGACGACGTGGCCGCGATGTTCCGACCCAAACTGAACGCCGCATCGCTGTTGCACCGTTTGTCGCTGAAACAGCCTGTGAAGTACTTTGTTTCGTTCTCCTCGATCTCAGGTCTCATCGGCTCGCGATGGCTGGCGCACTACACCGCGACCAGTGCCTTCCTGGACACTCTGGGCTACGCCCGGCGGCTGGTAGGACTGCCAGCCACCGTCGTGGCCTGGGGTTTGTGGAAATCGCTGGCCGACGCGCAGCAAGACGCGACCCAGGTGAGCGCTGAATCCGGCCTGCAACCCATGGCTGACGAAGTGGCGATCGGGGCGCTGCCGCTGGTGATGAACCCGGACGCGCCAGTGCATTCGGTTGTGGTGGCAGCGGATTGGCCGCTATTGGCCGCCGCATACCGCACCCGCGGGGCGCTGCGCATGGTCGACGACCTGTTGCCCGCGCCGGGCGAGGTGCCGATGCAGGAAAGCGAATTCCGCAAAGCCCTACGGAACTGCCAGGCAGAACGCCGACACGACATGTTGTTCGACCACGTCAGCGCCTTAGCCGCCAAGGTGATGGGAATGCCTCCCGCCGAAACGCTGGACCCGTCGGCCGGCTTCTTCCAACTTGGCATGGACTCGCTGATGAGCGTGACGCTGCAACGAGCCTTGTCGGACAGTCTTGGCGAATTTTTGCCGGCATCTGTCGTCTTTGATTACCCGACCGTGTACAGCCTTACCGACTATCTGGCCACCATCCTGCCTGAGCTCCTGCAAACAGAAGCACCATCTGAGCCGGCAACGGCCGACGCGTATGACGAATTCACCGAAGCCGAGTTGTTGGAACAACTTTCGGAAAGACTAAGAGGAACGCAATGACCGCCGCGACACCTGATCGCCGGGTGATCATCACCGAGGCGTTGCACAAGATCGATGATCTCACCGCACGCCTGGAAATCGCCGAAAAGTCCAGCACCGAGCCGATCGCAGTGATCGGCATGGGGTGCCGATTCCCGGGCGGGGTCAACAACCCCGAACAGTTCTGGGATCTGTTGCGCGATGGGCGAAATGGCATCGTTCGGGTTCCCGCCGACCGGTGGGATGCCGATGCCTACTACACCGACGATCACACCGTGCCAGGCACGATATGCAGCACCGAAGGCGGCTTTCTCACCGGCTGGCAGCCTGATGAGTTCGATGCGGAGTTCTTCTCAATCTCCCCGCGTGAAGCCTCGGCAATGGACCCGCAGCAGCGGTTGTTGATCGAAGTTGCCTGGGAAGCCTTGGAAGACGCGGGTGTGCAGCCACACACTATTCGCGGGACGCAAACCTCGGTATTCGTCGGCGTCACCGCCTACGATTACATGCTTACGCTGGCAGGCCGGTTGCGGCCCGAAGACCTCGACGCCTACATACCAACCGGCAATTCAGCGAACTTCGCTGCTGGACGGTTGGCCTACATCCTCGGAGCTCGGGGTCCGGCGGTGGTTATCGACACCGCCTGCTCGTCGTCGTTGGTGGCCGTGCACCTGGCATGCCAGAGCTTGCGTAGCCGGGAAAGCGACACGGCCTTAGTCGGTGGAACCAACCTGCTGCTTAGCCCGGGACCGAGCATCGCCTGCTCGCGCTGGGGGATGCTGTCGCCGGAGGGGCAATGCAAGACCTTCGATGTGTCCGCCGACGGGTATGTGCGGGGCGAGGGCGCCGGGGTGGTGGTGCTGAAGCGATTGGATGACGCGGTGCGCGACGGCAACCGCATCCTCGCCGTGGTGCGCGGCTCGGCGGTCAACCAGGACGGCGCCAGCAGCGGCGTGACCGTTCCCAACGGGCCGGCGCAGCAGGAGTTGCTCCGCACCGCGTTAGCGTCGTCGAAGTTAGCCGCTGCGGACATCGACTACATCGAGGCCCACGGAACGGGCACCCCGTTGGGTGATCCGATCGAACTCGATTCGTTGAGCAAGGTTTTCAACGATCGGGAGGGCTCTGCTCCGTTGGTGATCGGGTCGGTGAAGACCAATCTTGGTCATCTGGAAGCGGCGGCGGGTGTCGCTGGGCTAATAAAAGCTGTGCTCGCCATTCGCAACGGGTACATTCCGCGGCACCTCAACTTCCACCAGTTGACAACACATGCCAGCGAGGCGGCAGTGCGGCTAAACATTGCCGCCGAAGGCCTCGAATGGCCGACCACCGGTCGGCCTCGCCGGGCGGGGGTGTCGTCGTTCGGCGTCAGTGGAACGAATGCACATGTGGTGCTCGAACAGGCACCCGCGCCGGTGGCAGCGCCTGGGTCGCAGCCGAGCCCTGATCCGGCGGTGTCGACGCTGGTGGTGTCCGGCAAGACGGTGCAGCGGGTGGCCGCGACGGCGTCGGTGCTGGCCGATTGGATGGAAGGCCCCGGCGCTGCGGTGCCGCTGGCTGATGTTGCGCACACCCTGAACCATCACCGGGCCCGGCACACCAAGTTCGGCACGGTGGCGGCCGTTGATCGGGGCCAAGCGGTGGCGGGGTTGCGGGCGCTGGCCGCGGGTCAATCCGCTTCCGGCGTGGTGGCCCCCCGTGACAGCGCGGTCGGTCCGGGCACGGTGTTCGTCTACTCGGGACGAGGATCACAGTGGGCCGGAATGGGCCGCCAACTGCTGGCCGACGAACCGGCATTCGCCGAAGCCATCGCCAAACTAGAGCCTGAATTCGTTGCACAAGCGGGCTTTTCGCTGCACGATGTGCTGGCCAACGGCAAGGAACTGGTTGGTATCGAGCAGATCCAGCTGGGACTGATGGGGATGCAGCTGGCGCTGACCGAGTTGTGGCGGTCCTACGGGGTGGAACCAGATGCGGTGATCGGTCACTCGATGGGCGAAGTGGCCGCCGCGGTGGTGGCCGGTGCGCTGACCCCCGCTCAGGGGCTACGGGTCACCGCGACCCGGTCGCGGCTGATGGCGCCGTTGTCTGGGCAGGGCACGATGGCGTTGCTCGAACTCGACGCCGCGGCGACCGAGACGTTGATCGCCGACTACCCGCAAGTGAGCTTGGGGATCTATGCCTCCCCGCGCCAAACCGTGATCGCCGGGCCGACGGCCATGATCGACGCTCTGATCGATAAGGTGCGCCAGCAGGACGGTTTCGCCACCCGAGTCAACATCGAAGTGGCACCACACAACCCGGCCATGGATGCGCTGCAACCCCAGATGCGTTCGGAATTAGCCGATCTCACCCCGCAGCCACCAACCATCCCGATCATCTCCACCACCTACGAGGACCTCAGCAGCACTCCCATCTTCGACGCCGAGCACTGGGCGACCAACATGCGTAACCCGGTGCGCTTTCAGCAGGCCATCACTCACGCCAGTAGTGGCATCGGCGGCGACTACCACACCTTCATCGAAATCAGCGCACACCCACTGCTCACCCACTCGATCAGCGACATCGTGCGCAGCATCGACGGCGCAGCCGATGAAAATACCGTTAGCGCCGGCTATTTGAGCATCGGCACTCTGCAACGCGACGCCCACGATACCCTCGAGTTCCACACCAACCTCAACGCAACGCACACCAGCCGCCCACCCCGAACTCCCCACCCCTGCGAACCACACCCCGTGCTGCCCACCACCCCGTGGCAGCACACCCGCCACTGGATCAGCGCCACATCGGCGGCATACCACAGGGCGGATATCCACCCGCTGCTTGGCGTCGGTGTCACCGACCCCACCAATGGCACCCGGGTTTGGGAAAGCGAGCTCGACCCTGATCTGCTGTGGCTCGGGGATCACGTTATCGACGATCTCTGCGTGCTGCCGGGTGCGGCCTACGCCGAGGTCGCGCTGGCGGCCGCGACGGACGCCTTCCCAGACGAGCGAACTGAACAAGGTCAGCCGTGGATGATCTGCGAGCTTGACCTTCACCAGGTTTTGCACGTGACCGAAGGTATTGTTCTCGTCACCACGCTCACCGGCGACGAGCAGCGGTGCCGGGTCGAAATACGCACTCGCAGTGGCTCTTCGGGTTGGACCACCCATGCCACCGCCACCGTTGGACGTGCCGAGCCAGTGCAGCCGTCGGATCGCCAGGGGCGCGACGCAACCCCGGCCGATGTAGTGGACGAACTCGACCCCGACGACTTGTATCAGCGGCTGCGGGGCGCCGGCCAACAACACGGACCGGCGTTTCAAGGGATCGTCGGGCTCGCGGTCGAAGAATCCGGTGCCGCCCGCGCTGAAGTGCGGTTACCCTCTTCGGCCAGAATGGGGTCCCGCGACTTCCTGCTGCACCCGGTCATGATGGATATCGCGTTGCAGACACTGGGTGCTACCCGGATGGCGACCGACTTGGCCGGCGGGCAGACCGCCCGGCAAACATTGGTGCTGCCAGTACGTTTCGCGGGCGTGCATGTGTACGGCGATATCACCCGCGGTGTCTGCGCGGTCGGGTCGCTGATCGCAACCGAGGGCTCAGATCGGCTGGTCGGCGAAGTCGTCCTGACTGATCAGGACGGCCAACCGTTACTCGTCATCGACGAAGTCCAGATGGCGGTGCTTGGCGCCGGTAGCGGCGCAACGGAACTTACCGATCGCCTATTCGCGTTGGAGTGGGAGCCCGCACCGCTGGACAAGGCGGCCCAGAGGTCTTCGGCGCAGAGTGGTCTGTTGTTGATCGGTGACGTCGCCGCCGGCGACCCGCTGCTGCCCGCGCTGCAGTCGTCGCTGCGCGACCGGTTGAGCGAAAGTGGGGCAGAAGTTGGGCTGGTCTCCGCAGACGACCAAGCGAAGCTGCAGGCGGCGATCACCCGAACCGACATCAGCTGGGATGGCATCGTCGTGGTGTGTCCGCCGCGAGCGAGCGATGAGTCGTTGTCCGATGATGCTCAACTGGAACTAGCGCAGACGCGCACCCTCCAGATCGCCGATGTGGTCCAGGCGGTGACGCGCATGGGTGCCCGCAAGAGTCCGCGACTGTGGATCGTCACCCGAGGCGCGCAGCAGCTCGATGCAGGCGAGTCAATCACGTTGGCGCAGACCGAGCTACGTGGAGTCGTCCGGGTGCTTACGTTCGAGCATTCGGAACTCAAGGCGACGCTGCTTGACATCGAAGCCGACGGCACAGGCTCACTGGCCGACCTGACCGAGGAGCTGCTGGCCGGTTGCGACCACGACGAGGTCGCCTACCGGGACGGGCAACGCTACGTCAACCGGTTGGTGCCGGCGCCGACCACGCCGAAGGGCGAACTGGCCGGCGAAACTCGCCGCACGGTCGTAGAACTGGATGGCTCAGGCGCAGTCCGGCTGCAGATCGATCAACCCGGACGACTGGACGCATTGACGGTGCACCAGGTTAAGCGGGGCAAGCCGCAAGGCGATCAGGTCGAGGTTCGGGTCGTCGCCGCGGGACTCAACTTCAGCGATGTGCTCAAGGCGATGGGCGTGTACCCGGGACTCGACGGTGCCGCACCAGTGATCGGTGGCGAATGCGTCGGCTACGTGACGGCCATCGGCGACGACGTTGACTCTGTCGAGGTTGGGCAGCGCGTTATCGCCTTTGGCCCCGGCACATTCGGAACACACCTCGGGACGATTGCCGACCTCGTCGTCCCCATCCCCGACACGCTACCCGATCACGAGGCGGCCACGTTCGGCGTCGCGTACCTCACCGCTTGGCACTGCCTGTGTGAGGTTGGGCGGCTGTCCCCCGGTGAACGCGTGCTGATCCATTCCGCCACCGGCGGTGTCGGCATGGCGGCGGTTTCGATCGCCAAGATGATCGGCGCTCGCATCTACACGACGGCCGGCTCTGATGCCAAGCGACAAATGCTGTCCGAGCTCGGGGTCGAGTATGTTGGCGACTCGCGAAGCGTGGACTTCGCCGACGAGATACTTGAGCTTACGGACGGCTATGGCGTCGATATCATTCTCAATTCGCTGGCAGGTGAAGCGATTCAGCGCGGCGTGCAGATACTTTCTCCCGGCGGCCGGTTCATCGAAATTGGCAAGAAAGATGTCTACGCCGATGCCAACTTGGGCTTGGCCGCACTGGCGAAGAGTGCGTCCTTCTCCGTGGTAGACCTTGATCTGAATCTGAAGCTGCAACCGGCGCGGTATCGCCAACTGCTGCAAGACATCTTGGCGCACGTAGCCGATGGCGGACTACAGGTGCTTCCTGTCACCGAATTCAGCCTGCACGACGCGGCCGACGCATTTCGGCTCATGGCGTCCGGCAAGCACACCGGCAAGATCGTCATATCAATACCGCGCGAGGGCAGTATCGACGCGATCGCGTCCCCGCCACCGGTTCCACTGGTCAGCCAAGACGGCGGCTACCTGATCGTCGGTGGTATGGGCGGTCTCGGTTTCGTCGTCGCGCGGTGGCTGGCCGAGCAAGGCGCGGGATTGATTGTCCTGAATGGACGTTCGGCTCCCAGCGATGACGTTGCGGCGGCCATCGCGGACCTGACCGCCGCCGGTCACCGGATTGAGGTGGTCACCGGTGACATTTCCGAACCCGGCACGGCGGAGGCGCTGGTGCACGCGGTCCAAAGCGCGGGTTTCCGGTTGGCTGGAGTTCTGCACAGCGCCATGGTTCTCGCCGACGAGATCGTGCTGAATATGACGGATTCCGCCGCGAGACGGGTGTTCGCTCCGAAAGTCTCCGGCAGCTGGCGGCTACATCAGGCCACCGCTGCGCTCGACGTCGACTGGTGGTTGACCTTCTCTTCGGCCTCCTCGCTGCTCGGCACACCCGGGCAGGGTGCCTATGCCGCCGCGAACTCGTGGGTCGACGGCCTCGTTGCCCATCGGCGCTCGCTTGGACTGCCCGCCGTCGGAATCAACTGGGGCCCATGGGCCGAGGTGGGGCGGGCCCAGTTCTTCGCCGATCTCGGTGTCTCGCTGATCACCGCCGAGCAGGGGCTGGCCGCGATGCAGACGGTGCTTGCCGCTGATCGTGCGCAAACCGGTGTGTTCAGCCTCGACGCGCGGCAGTGGTTCCAATCCTTCCCGGCCGTGGCGGGGTCGTCGTTGTTCGCCAACTTGCAGGACACGGCAACCCTGAAAAGCGGGGAACGGCGCGGCGGGGGCAAGATTCGTGCGCAACTGGACGCTCTCGACGCGGCCGAACGCCCGGGACGCCTCGCATCGGCGATCGCCGACGAGATCCGCGGGGTGTTGCGCTCGAGCGATCCAATCGACCACGACCGGCCGCTGGAGACGCTTGGCCTCGACTCTTTGATGGGTCTGGAGTTGCGAAACCGGTTGGAAGCCAGTCTGGGCATCACGTTGCCTGTCGCGCTGGTATGGGCATATCCGACAATCACCGACCTCGCGACCGCACTATGCGAACGTATGGACTATGCGTTACCGGCCGAGGCGCAGGAGGCTCCTGGTGCGGACGCGGAACTGTCCGAAGAGGAGATGGACCTGCTCTCTGATCTGGTCGAGGCCAGCGAGCTGGCCGCGACATTATCGGATGGCGCAACGAGAGGCGAGTCATGACGAGCTTGGCGGAGCGCGCAGCGCAACTGTCGCCGAACGCACGAGCGGCCTTGGCGCGCGAACTGGTCCGGGCTGGGACCGCTTTCCCGACCGACATTTCAGAGCCAGTCGCTGTGGTGGGCATCGGTTGTCGTTTCCCGGGGAATGTGACTGGGCCAGAGAGCTTTTGGCAGCTGCTGGTCGACGGCGGCGATGCGATCAGCGAGGTGCCACCGGATCGGTGGGATGCGGACGCGTTCTACGATCCCGACCCGTCGGCGTCGGGGCGGATGACGACGAAGTGGGGCGGTTTCGTTCCCGACGTTGACGCTTTCGACGCCGACTTCTTCGGCATCACACCTCGTGAAGCCGTGGCGATGGATCCGCAGCATCGGATGCTGCTCGAGGTTGCCTGGGAATCCCTTGAGCACGCCGGCATTGCACCCGATTCGCTCAGCGGCACCCGGACCGCGGTGATGATGGGGCTGTCCTCGTGGGACTACACGATCGTCAACATCGAGCGCAGAGCCGACATCGACGCTTACCTGAGCACCGGGACTCCGCACTGCGCGGCAGTGGGACGGATCTCGTATCTGTTGGGATTGCGCGGTCCGGCGGTAGCCGTGGACACCGCGTGCTCGTCGTCGTTGGTGGCAATCCACCTGGCGTGTCAGAGCTTACGGCTACGTGAGAGCGACGTGGCACTAGCCGGCGGTGTGCAGCTCACCTTGTCGCCGTTCACCGCCATCGCGTTGTCCAAGTGGTCGGCGCTATCGCCGACCGGACGATGCAATAGCTTCGACGCCAACGCGGACGGATTCGTGCGCGGCGAGGGCTGCGGAGTGGTGGTGCTCAAACGGCTAGCCGACGCGCTCCGTGACCAGGATCGTGTGCTGGCCGTGATTCGTGGTTCAGCGACCAATCAAGACGGTCGGTCCAACGGCATGACCGCGCCCAACGCGCTGGCGCAACGCGACGTGATCACGACCGCCTTGCGGCTAGCGGATGTCACCCCCGACAGCGTGAACTATGTCGAAACACACGGCACCGGAACGGTGTTGGGCGACCCTATCGAGTTCGAGTCGTTGGCGGCCACCTACGGCCTGAAAAAAGGCCAGGGCGAGGGCTCGTGCGCTTTGGGGTCGGTGAAGACCAACATCGGCCATCTGGAGGCCGCCGCCGGAGTCGCCGGATTCATCAAGACGGTGCTGGCGGTGCAGCGCGGACACATTCCGCGTAATTTGCACTTCACTCGATGGAACCCGGCCATTGACGCGTCGACGACCCGGCTGTTTGTGCCTACCGAGAGCGCACCATGGCCGGCAGCACCGGGTCCGCGGCGAGCAGCGGTGTCTTCGTTCGGTCTCAGCGGGACCAACGCGCATATGGTGATCGAGCAGGCGCCAGACACGACCGTGCCGACAGCCGTTGGGACGCCACATGTTTCAGCCCTGGTGGTATCGGGCAAGACGGCCACACGGGTGGCGTCGGCGGCCGCGGCGTTGGCCGACTGGATGTCGGGGCCGGGCGCGGCGGCCCCGCTGCCCGACGTGGCGCACACGCTGAACCAGCACCGGGTCCGGCACCCCCAGTTGGCTACCGTGCTCGCGCGTGACCACGCGGAGGCGGTCGCGGGGTTACGGGCACTGGCGGCCGGACAGCCACGAGTGGGAGTGGTGGGTTGCGATCAGCATGCCGCTGGGCCCGGCCGAGTCTTTGTGTATTCGGGCCAGGGCTCGCAGTGGGCAGGGATGGGCAGGCAGCTGCTGGCCGATGAGCCGGCGTTCGCCAAGGCGGTCGCTGAACTGGAGCCCACATTCGTTGCCCAGGTCGGTTTTTCGCTGCAGCAGACACTTGCCGACGGCGACGAGGTGGTAGGCATCGAACGCATCCAGCCGGTGCTGGTAGGGATGCAGTTGGCGCTCACCGAGTTGTGGCGTTCCTACGGGGTGACACCGGATGCCGTGATCGGGCACTCGATGGGTGAGGTGTCCGCGGCGGTGGTAGCCGGCGCGTTGACGCCCGAGCAGGGCCTGCGGGTGATCGCTACCCGGTCGAAGTTGATGGCGCGGCTGTCGGGCCAGGGCGCGATGGCGCTGCTCGAGTTGGACGCCGACGCCACCGAGTCGCTGATTGCTGACTATCCGCAGGTGACGCTGGCGGTGTACGCCTCGCCGCGCCAATCGGTGATTGCCGGCCCGCCGGAGTCGGTGGATGCGGTGATCTCCGCGGTGGCGGCGCAGAATCGGTTAGCGCGCCGCGTCGATGTTGAGGTGGCCTCGCACCATTCGATCATCGATCCGATTCTCCCCGAGTTGCGAAGTGCACTAGCGGATTTGACTCCGCAGACGCTGAGCATCCCGATCATCACCACCACTCACGAGCACGCCCAGGCGGTGATGGACGCCGACTATTGGGCAGCTAATCTGCGCAACCCGGTGCGGTTCCACCAGGCCATCACACAGGCCGCTAGCGGTGCCGGCGGCCCTCAGTGCACGTTCATTGAGATCAGCCCCCACCCCGTGCTCACACACGCCATCACCGACACCGTCGGCGAGACCGGCGTCGTCACCCATACCGTTTTGGGGGCGATGAACCGCGACCTTGACCAGACCCTGTTCTTCCACGCCCAACTTGCCACCGTCGGAGTGACCGGGTCGGACAGCGCCAACGGCCGACTGGTGGATCTGCCACCCACACCGTGGCAGCACTCGCGATTCTGGGTTGCGGATCGATCAGCGATGTCGGAGCTGGCCGTGACCCACCCGCTGCTCGGTGTGCACATCGAGATGCCTGGCAGCGGAGACCACGTCTGGCAGGCAGATGTCGGAACCGACGTATGCCCCTGGCTGGCCGACCACAAGGTGTTCGGCCAGCCCATCATGCCGGCCGCCGCGTTTGCCGAGATCGCTGTGGCCGCGGCCAGCGAAGCGCTCGGTGTACCCGCTGGCGCCATTATGATCAACCAGTTCGAGGTCGAGCAGATGCTTCCCCTCGACAACCACACACCGCTGACGACGCAGTTAACTCGCCACGGGGACAGCAATATTCGGGTCGAAGTCTATTCCCGCTCACCTCGCGGTGACTTCTCTCGGCACGCCACGGCCAAGGTTGAGCACGTATCGCACCATGTCGCGCAGCCGTACCAGCAAGCACCCGGTTCTTCGAACGAGGTAACCGTGTCGCCAGCCGATTTCTACGCCGTGCTCCGGCAGACCGGTCAACACCATGGTCCGGTGTTTGCGGCATTGACCCGGATAGCTCGGCTGCCCGACGGTTCCGCGGAAACCGAGATCACCGTTCCCGACGAGGCTCCCCGGCATCCCGGATATCGGCTCCACCCCGTCGTGCTGGATGCGGCGCTGCAAAGTGTCGGTGCCGCAATACCCGACGGCGAGGCCGCAGGGTCGGCGGAGGTCAGCTACCTGCCGGTGTCGTTCGAGACGATCCGGGTATACCGCGACATCGGTCGGCACGCCCGGTGTCGGGCACGCCTGACGAACCTCGACGGCGGCGCCGGCAAGTTGGGCAAGATCGTCTTGATCGACGACGCCGGTTACGTAGCAGCCGAAGTGGATGGCATCTACCTGCGACGTGTCGAGCGTCGTGCGGTACCATTGCCGTTGGCGCAGAAGGTCTTCGACGCCGAGTGGATCGAAAGCCCGATTTCGGTCTCGCCGGCTTCGGAGTCGGCCACCGAGACAGCGCGCACAAGTTGGTTGGTACTCACCGACTTGGATCCCTCAGCTAAATCCCTGGCAGACGAATTCATCGCAGGGTGGAGCTCACCGATGCGGCGGGTGCACACCGCCAATCTCCACGACGAATCGGCGATGCTTGCCGCATTCGCGGAGACGGCCGGTGATCCAGAGCACCCACCCGTTGGCGTGGTCGTCTTCGTCGGCGGTGCGGCAACCGGGTTGGACGACGGGCTGGTACAAGCGCGGGACTCGGTGTGGTCGATCTCGACTGTCGTTCGTGCGATCGTCGGCACCTGGCACGGTCGATCGCCACGGCTGTGGTTGATCGCTGGTGGTGGTCTTTCCGTTCAGGACGACGAGCCGGGAGCCCCCGCGACGGCCGCCTTGAAGGGTCTGGTGCGAGTGCTGGCCCTGGAGAATCCGGACCTGCGCGCCACCCTGCTCGATCTGGATGCCACGCACGATCGGATCGCTGCGCTGACCGCTGAACTGCACAATTCTGCCAGTGAGTCCGGTGGCGATGATGTGATCGCGTGGCGGGGTGAACGCAGATTCGTCGAACGGCTGTGCCGGGCGACTCTTCCAGCCATATTTGATGTAGGCAAAGACAATCCGGTGGTTCGCCCTGGAGCGGCATACATCGTCACGGGTGGTCTTGGTGGCCTTGGCCTAGTCGTTGCCAGATGGCTGGTAGATCGCGGCGCTGGTCGGGTGGTCCTGGGCGGCCGCAGCGACCCCAGCGAGGAACAGCTCAAAATCGTCGCCGAATTGGAATCTCGCGCCGAAATCGTGCTGGTGCGCGGTGATGTGGCGGCACCAGGTGTGGCCGAAAGTTTGATCGAGGCGGCAGGAAAAGGCCAGCGCGACTTGCGTGGGATAGTGCACGGCGCGGCGGTCATCGAAGACAGTCTGGTGTTCACCATGACCAGAGAAAACCTGGAGCGGGTTTGGACGCCCAAAGCCACCGGCGCCCTGCGGATGCACCAGGCCAGCGCTAGCTGTGAGCTCGACTGGTGGCTGGGGTTCTCGTCCGTTGCTTCGCTCTTGGGCTCGCCCGGACAAGCGGCATACGCATGTGCCAGCGCATGGCTCGACGCGTTGGTCACGTGGCGCAAGGCATCCGGTTTGCCGGCGGCGGTGATCAACTGGGGCCCATGGTCAGACGTGGGCGTCGCCCAGGCGTTGGTAGGCAGTGTTCTTGATACAATCACCCCGGCAGAGGGCATCGAGGCTCTCGACTCGTTGCTGGCCGCCGGCCGGACCCGCACGGGCGTCGCCCGGTTACGTGCCGATAAGGCTCTGGTCACATTCCCGGAGATGCGCAGCATCAGCTACTTCACCTGGGTGGTCGAGCAGCTGGATGCGGCGGGCGACCTGGGCGACTGGGCCGGGCCTGACGCGCTTGCCGATCTCGATCCGGCAGAGGCTCAGCGCGTGGTGACCGAGCGGATGCGCGCGCGGATCGCGGCGGTGATGGGCTACGCTGACCGATCAACAGTCGATCCCGCCGTGCCGTTGACCGAGCTGGGGCTGGATTCCCTGATGGCGGTGCGGATCCGCAACGGTGCACGGGCGGACTTCGGCGTGGAACCGCCGGTGACATTGATCTTGCAGGGCGCGTCCCTACAAGACCTGACGGCCGATCTTGTGCGTCAACTTGGGCTCGCGAGCCCAGAACAGAAGCTCGACAACCTGAAAAGCACGGACACCGTTCGTGACCGCGCGCAGCAGCGTGCGGCGGCGCGACATGGAGCCGCGATGCGGCGCCGACCTAAACCTGACGTACAGGGAGGATAGAACCAGTGAACACCCCCGACAACGCGATCGCGGTGGTCGGCATGGCCGGCAAATTTCCGGGCGCCAACGATGTGTCGGCGTTCTGGACCAACCTTCGGCGCGGCAAAGAGTCGATCGTCACCCTGTCTGAGCAAGAGCTGCGCGACAATGGTGTCAGCGACAAGACACTGGCCGATCCGGCGTACGTGCGTCGCGCACCGCTACTCGACGGCATCGACGAGTTCGACGCCGACTTCTTCGGGTTGCCGCCGCTGGCCGCGCAGGTACTGGATCCACAACACCGGTTGTTCCTGCAGTGCGCCTGGCATGCGCTAGAGGATGCAGGCTGTGACCCGGCGCAGTTCGATGGCTCGATCGGCGTCTACGGAACCAGCTCTCCCAGCGGCTATCTCCTGCACAACCTGTTGTCGCAGCGCGACCCCCACGCCGTTTTGGCTGAGGGACTCAACTTCGACCAATTCAGTCTGTTCCTACAGAACGACAAAGACTTTCTGGCAACTCGGATATCGCACGCGTTCAACCTGCGGGGCCCAAGCATCGCGGTGCAAACCGCGTGCTCGTCGTCGCTCGTCGCGCTGCACCTGGCCTGCCTGAGTCTGCTGTCCGGTGAATGTGACATGGCATTGGCCGGCGGATCGTCGCTGTGCATCCCGCACCGTGTCGGTTACTGGAACTCGCCGGGATCGATGGTGTCGGCTGTCGGCCACTGTCGGCCCTTCGACGTGCGAGCCGACGGCACTGTCTTCGGCAGCGGTGTCGCGTTGGTGGCCCTCAAGCCGCTACAGGCCGCTATCGACGCCGGCGACCGAATTCACGCTGTCATCCGCGGATCGGCGATCAACAACGATGGATCCATGAAAATGGGTTACGCGGCGCCCAATCCGGCCGCTCAGGCCGATGTCATCGCCGAAGCCCATGCGGTGGCCGGCATCGATTCGTCGACCGTGAGCTATGTCGAGACCCATGGAACCGGCACCCCGCTCGGTGACCCCATCGAAATCCAAGGGCTGAAAACGGCATTCGAAGTATCGCAGACACCCCGCCCGGGCCCATGTGTGCTGGGGTCGGTCAAATCGAACATCGGCCACCTGGAAGTCGCCGCCGGAATCGCGGGTCTGATTAAAACGATTCTGTGCCTGAAGAACAAAGCGATTCCCGCGACGCTGCACTACACCAGTCCGAACCCGGAACTGCGTCTGGACCAAACTCCATTCGTCGTGCAAAGCAAGTACGGCCCATGGGAGTGGGACGGCGTGCGTCGGGCCGGGGTCAGCTCATTCGGGGTCGGTGGTACCAACGCCCACGTCATACTCGAGGAAGCGCCGGAAGTTCCTGCGCACGCCGCGCCGACCGGCCCCCAGGTGATCTTGCTGTCGGCGCAAACCGCTGCGGCGCTTGGCGAATCACGGGCCGCCCTGGCCACGGTTTTAGAAAAATCAGGCGGCCCGGACCTGTCCGACGTCGCCTATACGCTGGCTCGTCGCCGCAAGCACGACGTCACCATGGCCGCCGTCGTTCGTGACCGGGAGCATGCGGTCACCGTCCTGCGGGCGGCCGAGCACGACAATGTTTTCGTCGGCGAATCGGCAGACGCAACTGAATCCTCCTCAGACCGCGTCGTTTTCCTGTTTCCCGGGCAGGGTGCTCAGCACGTCGAAATGGCCAAAGGGCTCTACGACACCGAACCCGTCTTCGCTGAACACTTCGACACCTGCGCCGCGGGATTCCGCGAAGCGATGGGGGACCTAGACCTGCACTCCGCGATATTCAGCGGTACCGCAACGGATCTGGAGCGCATCGACCGTTCGCAACCAGCGCTGTTCACGGTGGAATATGCGCTCGCGAAATTGGTTGACAGCTACGGCGTGCGCGCCGGGGCATACATCGGATACAGCACCGGCGAATACATCGCAGCCACCCTGGCCGGCGTATTCGATCTCGAGACGGCGATCAAAACGGTGTCATTGCGTGCCCGCTTGATGCATGAGTCGCCGCCGGGTGCCATGGTCGCGGTGGCGCTGGGCCCCGACGACATCACCAAGTATCTCGCCGAATACGCGGCCAAGGGCGTCGAGCTGTCTGCCGTGAACGATCCGGGTAACTGCGTGGTCGCCGGGCCCAAAGACCAGATTCGCGCGTTCAGCCAACGTCTTAACGAGGCGGGGATACCCGTCCGGCGGGTCCGCGCAACTCATGCGTTCCATACCAGTTCGATGAATCCCATGCTGGCAGAATTCTCCGAATTCCTGTCCCGCCAACAGCTCCGCGTTCCGAGCACGCCGCTGCTGAGCAACCTCACCGGAACCTGGATGTCCGAGCAGCAGGTCACCGATCCGGAAAGCTGGACACGTCAAATCAGTTCCACGATCCGCTTCGCCGACGAGCTCGACGTGGTGCTGTCGCAACCGGGTCGAGTCCTGGTCGAGGTTGGTCCCGGCGGCAGCCTGACCGGTTCGGCGATGCGTCACTCGAAGTGGTCGAGTGAGCACCGTACCGTTCGGCTCATGCGCCACCCGCTGCAGAACACCGATGACCGCGACACTTTCCTGCGTGCGCTGGGTGAACTCTGGTCTGCTGGAGTCGAAGTCGACTGGACGCCGCGGCGTTCGGCCAATCTCAATTCCGGGCCGCACCTGGTTTCCTTGCCTGGTTATCCGTTTGCCCGCCAACGGTATTGGGTCGAACCGAAGCACACGGTCTGGACGCAGGTTCCCGGCACGAGCAACGACGCACCGATCGGCGCTAGGGCTGCGGCCACCGTCGATGGGGCGCACAGCGGGGCGTCGCAGACCGAGGCCACGTTGCAGCGCATCTGGTCACAGTGCCTAGGTGTCAGTTCGGTCGATCGGAACGCCAATTTCTTTGACCTCGGCGGCGACTCGTTGATGGCGATCAGCATCTCGATGGCCGCGGCCAACGAAGGCATGACCATCACACCGCAGGATATGTATGAACACCCGACTCTGGCCTCGCTGACGGCCGCCGTCGATGCCTCATTCGCGTCGAGCGGGTTGGCGAAACCACCGGAGGCCGCGGCGCATCCGGCGGTTCCGCCCAACATCGCTTACTTCGTTGAGCGGGGGTTGCGCGACATCGGCCGCTGGTGCGTCCCGCTGATCCTGCGGCTTGACCCCAAGGTAACGCCAGACGACATTCGAGCGGTGCTGACTGCGGTGGTCAACCACCACGACGCGTTGCGCCTCAACCTGATCGACAACGACGGACTGTGGGAGCAGCACATCGCGGGGCCCGCGGACTTCACCCGGCTCTCGACCCGGTCGCTTCCCGATGACGTAGCCGCCGACAGTGCCGAGGAGCGGGCGGCGGTGTCCAGCATCCTGGACGAACTCATAGCCGAAAATGGGGCTAATCAAGCCTATTCGGATGGGCCGCTGGCCGCCGTGCAGATCACTACCCCCCACGGTGGTCCGCACTACCTGGGTCTTGTCGTGCACCAAATGGTCGCCGACGACGCATCGCGCCAAATCCTAGGGACCGACATCGTCACCGCGTTTGGGCAACGGCTGGCAGGCGAGGAGATCGCGTTGGAACCGGTCACCACCGGGTGGCGGGAATGGTCACTGCGCTGCGCGGCCCTCGCGACGCATCCGGCAGCTCTCGATAGTCGCTCCTTCTGGATCGAGAATGCAAACAAGGTGAATTTGTGGCCGACCGATGCCATTCCCAATGCACCCAGTATCGATGCCACCCAACCGCCCGGCGCCAACGATCTGACCAAGGTGTCGTGCACACTTAGCGGCGAGCAGACATCTCAGCTAGATGATGCCCGGCGCAGGTTCCGACGGTCGATTCAAGCGATCGTGCTGGCCGCGCTTGGCCGCACAATCGCTCAGGCGGTCGGTGACGGCGTGGTCACCGTGGAGCTCGAGGGCGAAGGCCGCTCGGTGCTACGGCCGGATGTCGACCTGCGCAGAACAGTCGGTTGGTTCACGACGTACTACCCGGTTCCGCTGACATGTGCCAAGGGGCAGGGCGCGCTTGCGGAGCTAGACGCCGTTCATAACACCCTTAAATCCGTTCCGCACTACGGAATTGGGTACGGTCTGCTGCGGTATGTGTACGCGCCGACCGGGCGCGTCCTAGGGGCGCAGCGCACACCCGACATCCACTTCCGGTACGCGGGCGTGATCCCAGAGCTACCGTCCGTCGATGCTCCGGTACAGTTCGACTCGGACGCGACGCTTCCGGTGCGAGAACCGATCCCCGGGCTGGGCCACGCCATCGAACTTCGGGCGTATCGATCTGGTGGCTCACTGCATCTCGATTGGTGGTACGACACCCGCCGGATCCCGCAAGAAACGGCAGAAGCACTCGCGCGGTCCTTCCCGGCCACGCTTAGCAAGCTGATCCAGGAGGGCATCGCGATGCAGCAGGACCAACACGACGAGAGCGAAATAGTTGGGGCACCCCAAGCGGGCGCCCTGGTGGACCTGTCGAGCCTGGACGCCGGCTGAGGAGGATCGGATGCGCAACAACGATATGGCTGTGGTGGTTCGCGGGGTTCACAAGGCCTACGGCAAGGGCAAGATTGTAGCCCTGGCTGGCGTCAATTTCGAGGTGGGCCGCGGTGAAGTGATTGGTTTGCTTGGCCCGAACGGGGCCGGCAAGACGACCATGGTGGACATCTTGTCGACGCTGACGCGGCCGGATCAAGGCTCGGCGACCGTCGCTGGCTACGACGTCGTTTCCGAGCCGGCCGGTGTGCGGCGCTCGATCATGGTCACCGGACAGCAGGTGGCTGTCGACGACGCGCTTACTGGTGAGCAGAACCTGATGTTGTTCGGTCGCCTGTACGGACTGAGCAAATCCGCGGCGCGCACACGGGCACACGAACTGCTCGAGCAATTTGGCCTGATGGACGCCGGGAAGCGGTGGGTCGCCACGTATTCCGGCGGGATGCGTCGACGGATAGATATCGCGTGCGGATTGGTGGTCCAACCGCAAGTGGCGTTCCTCGACGAGCCCACCACCGGTCTGGATCCAAGGAGCCGGCAAGCCATTTGGGATCTGGTGGCCAGCTTCAAGAAGCTCGGTATCGCCACGTTGTTGACCACACAGTACCTCGAGGAGGCAGATGCGCTTAGTGACCGGATCATCCTGATCGATCATGGCAGGGTCATCGCGGAAGGCACCGCGAATGAGCTCAAGCACCGCGCCGGCGACACCTTCTGCGAAATAGTGCCGCGTGATCTCAAGGATCTGGACGCTATCGTCGTAGCGTTAGGTTCGCTGTTACCCGAGCACAGCAGGACCATGCTGTCGCCCGAATCAGACCGGATTACGATGCCAGCGCCAGACGGCACGCACACGCTCATCGAGGCCGCGCGCCGGCTTGAAGAGGCGAACATCGAGCTGGCCGACATCGCGCTACGTCGGCCGTCGCTCGACGACGTATTCTTGTCCATGACAACGGATCCCAGCGAGTCTCTGAGCCATCTAGCCGCGGGGGCCCTGCGATGAGCGCCCCGGCCTTAGATCCGATTCCGGCCTCAACCTCCACGAGGGCAAGTACGACTATAGAAAAGCCAGCCCCCTCGACGCGCCAGCAGTGGTGGGTGCTCACTACGCGCTACATGGATACAAGGCTGCTTGCCCTTGAGAAAATTACCCAGATCGGCGCTCCGGTGGTTTTCACGGTGGGCCTCTACATACCCTTCGCCATACCGTGGAATCATTTTGTGGGGGGACCCAGCTCAGGCGTCGCCAGCAGCTTAGGGCAATACGTCACTCCGCTGATTATGTTGCAGTCCATCGCGTTCGCCGCCATGGGGTCGTCCTTCCGGGCAGCAGCCGACTCGTTGAAAGGCATCAATCGACGGTTCAGCTCTATGCCGATCGCCCCGTTGACACCGCTGCTTGCCCGCGTGTCAGACGCCGTGCAGCGATGCTCCTGGGGTTTGGGGGTGGCATTGATCTGTGGCTACGTGATCGGCTTCCATTTCCATCGCGGTTCGCTCTATATCGCTGGTTTTTGTGTATTGGTGCTGGTAATCGGGACCGTGCTGTCATTTGCCGCTGACCTGCTTGGCACCGCTACCGGGAACCCCGACGCAACGTTGCCACTGCTGAGCTTGCCCATTTTGATCTTCGGACTGCTGTCCGTCGGTCTCATGCCTGTCAAGCTGTTTCCTCATTGGATCCAGCCATTTGTCCGCAATCAACCGATCTCCCAGTTCGTGCTGGCGCTTCGCGCACTGGCCGGGGATACCACTAAGTCAGCCCTACCGGTGACATGGCCCATCATGGCGCCGACGTTGGCGTGGCTGGTCGGTTTCCTGGTTGTCCTGGTGCCCACATCCATCTTCGTTTTGTCTAGACGGCCATGATTCATATGACAAGTCAGGTAGTCGGGTTGGAACCCGTACGCTCGCAGTACCCAGACAACTCTGCTCGGCTGCTCGTTTCGCAGACTCTATTGCAGACCAAGCGGTTACTCACTCGGTGGGCGCGTGATTACGTCACCATCATCGGCGCACTCGTGTTGCCGATTATCTTCATCCTGGTGCTGGACATTGTGCTCGGCAATCTGATTTACGCGATAACCCGCGAGAGTGCGCTCTACAGCATCGTTCCGCTAATCTCGCTCGGTGCTGCGATCACTGGATCAACGTACGTCGCGATCGACCTGATGCGCGAGCGTTCCATCGGCCTGCTTTCCCGATTGTGGGTGCTGCCTGTGCACCGGGCATCGGGCCCGCTCTCTCGAATCCTCGCAAACGCAATTCGGACCCTCTTCACCACCCTGGTGATGCTGGGTACTGGGGTGATATTGGGTTTCCGGTTTCAGCAGGGTGTGCTTGCGAGCCTCATGTGGGTTGGCGTCCCGGTGATACTTGGCATCGCAATCGCCGCCATGGTCACCACGGTGGCGCTCTACGCAGAGCAAACATTCGTGGTTGAGGCAGTTGAGCTAACGCAAGCAATCACGATCTTTTTCTCCACGGGTCTGGTGCCCCTGAACCAGTATCCAGGCTGGATCCAGCCGCTTATTGCCCATCAGCCAGTGAGCTACGCCGTTGCGGCGATGCGCGGATTATCGATGGGCGGTCCAGTCCTCGCTCCGATGATCGCGACCCTGTTGTGGACAGCGGGTATTTGCGCCGCATGCGCGGTACCCCTTGTAGTTGGCTATCGACGGGCCTGCACGCATTGAGCCAGCATGCATTGATCAGTTGGGAGTCCTGAGGTGTTTCCTGGATCAGTGATCCGAAAGCTGTCACACAGCGAGGAAGTCTTCGCGCAGTACGAAGTTTTCACTTCCATGACAATCCAGCTGCGTGGTGTTGTCGATGTCGATGCGCTGTCGGAGGCCTTCGACGCGCTCGTGGAGACCCATCCAATCTTGGCCAGTCACCTTGAGCAAAGTCCCGATGGTGGTTGGAATCTCGTTGCCGATGACCTGCTCCACTCAGGGATCTGTGTCGTCGACGGCACCAACGGGGCGGGGTCGGGTATTAGTGGAGGCCAGGCCGAAGTGCGGCTCGATCAGAGCGAGTCCTTATTGAATATGCGGCTCACGCTTCGCGAGGGGGGCGGCGAGCTCGTACTTTATATTCATCACAGCATGGCCGATGGTCACCATGGGGCCGTTCTTGTCGATGAACTGTTCTCCCGCTACACCGACGTGGTGACCACCGGTGACCCCGGCCCGATAGTCCCACAGCCCACACCGCTGTCCATGGAGGCCGTGCTGCAACAGCGGGGCGTCAAAAAGCACGGCCTGTCGGGAGCCGAGCGTTTCCTGTCGGCGATGTATGCCTATGAAATACCTGCCACCGAGACGCCGACTGTCCTCGCGAAACCTGGATTGCCCCAAGCTGTTCCGGTCACGAGGCTCTGGCTCACCAAGCAGGAAACATCGGACCTCGCAGCGTTCGGCCGTGAACATCGACTCAGCATCAACGCCGTGGTAGCGGCGGCTATCTTGATGACCGAGTGGAAACTTCGCGAAACCCCGTACGTCCCGATTCCCTACGTTTACCCCGTCGACTTGCGATATGTTCTCGCGCCCCCAGTAGCCCCGACCGAAAGTACCAACCTACTCGGGGCGGCGGGCTACCTCGCTGAGATCGGGCCGGACACCGACATCGTCGATCTAGCAACCGATATCGGCGCCACACTTCGGGCTGACTTGGCCAACGGTGTGGTTCAACAGTCGGGCCTGCACTTCGGTACGGCATTCGAAGGAACTCCGCCCGGGCTGCCACCACTTGTCTTCTGCACTGACGCCACTGCGTTCCCAACGATGCGCACGCCGCCGGGTCTTGTAATTGAAGACATTCAGGGTCGTTTCTATTGTTCGGTCAGTGTTCCCCTCGATCTCTACTCCTGTGGCGTCTACGAAGGGCAACTGATCATCGAGCATCACGGACACATCGAGGAACCGGGGAAGGCTCTGGACGCGATACGTTCCTTGCTGTGCACTGTTCCCTCGGAGTATGGCTGGATCATGGAGTGACCCGAAGGTCGGGTTTGCGTCGTCGCCGAAGAGTTCCGACCCGTCCTGAATAGCCCGACCGCCAATTGTGCCGTTGCGGCTAGCCCACCTGCGTCTTTGCCGTTGTTGTCGGCTGGATGCATCCCACTCAAGCCAGGTCGAGGCTGAGGCGGTGGGCGATAGTGCGGATCGCGTACTTCCTGATTCCTACGGTGGCCCAGACGGCGACCGTGACCTTTGAGTGCCTCGGTGACATATATCGAGCGGCGGCGTAGTCGTGGATTGCCGCTTCCACTGCTGAAGAGCGAAACCTGCTGTTGAAAAGGGTAATTGGGACAGCAACCCGCGACGTAGGTCGTGGACGGCAAGGATGGGACCGAAGTATGCCGTCGCCCGCGTGCTGCTTTGGCCAGACCGGTGTGCGGAGTGCACCATTGTGGGTGGCTGGTTGCGGTAGCTTGCGTGGTTTTACCCTATTGCTGACGTTGCATACCGGTAATCATGTGCTGCAGTTCGCTTCCAGCACTGAAGTCGGTGTGCATGGCGTAAGTGCGATCAGATCGTTGTGGTGCGTTAGCGGTCGCGGTCCTCGCGGGTTGTTTGAGGAGGAGTTCTGATGCAGCGCACACTGTCCGTTGACTCGGATGACCCCCAGGTGCGGGCGATGTGGAACCTTCCGCGGCGAGCGCGTCCGCAGTCCAACGGCTCTTCGTCATTGGGCTCGCTGGTCAAGATAGCGGGATCTGTTGTGGAACTTGACCCGTCGGCAGTAAGGCTAGCGCGGGCCGCGCTGTTCGAGCAGCAATTGACCCTGCAGTTCGCGGCTCCGCACACGATGTTCAACGTCAAGATCGGTGGAGCCCGCCGATGCGCTGCCCAGTCTTGGTCGCTGGACCGCGTCAAGAAGGTCAAGGAAGCCGCAGGAGTGACTGTCAACGACGCTGTCTTGGCCATGTGTGCCGGTGCGTTGCGTTACTACCTGATTGAGCAGAATGCCCTGCCGGATAGACCGCTGATCGCGATGGTGCCGGTGTGCCTGCGCTCGGAAGCAGAGGCTGACAGCGGCGGCAACCAAATCGGCAGCATTCTGTGCAACCTCGGCACCGACGTCGAGGATCCCGCAACGCGCATTGAGATCATCAGCGAATCGATGTGTTGTAACAAGAAAGTCCTCGCCGACCTGCCGCGGCTGCAGGTACTCGCATTGTCGGCGTTGAACATGGCACCGCTGATGCTGGCGGGTGTCCCGGGTTTCGTATCGTCGGTGCCGCCCGCATGTAGCATCGTGATCTCGAATGTGCCGGGACCCGCACAGCAGAGGTACGACAGCGGCGCCCGGCAAGATGGCAGCTACCCACTTCCAACATCCCGGATGGTCAAGTCTTGAACATCACCCTGGTGAAAAATACCGGCCGTCTCGACTTCGGCTTGGGTGGATGTCGCCGTGATGTGTCGCACCCGCAGCGGTTGCTTGAGCACATGGAGTCGTCGCTCAAAGATTTCGAACGCGCCGTCGGGGCCTGAAAGACAGCACTTTTCATGTCCAAGTTAAGCGCGGGTGTCCTGTTGTATCGGGCCCGGGGCGGCGTCGTTGAAGTCTTGATCGCACATCCGGGTGGCCCATTTTGGGCCCGCAAGGACGACGGGGTCTGGTCGATTCCAAAAGGCGAGTACGCCCACGGCGACGATCCCTGGGTGGCCGCGCAGCGCGAGTTCTCCGAGGAGATCGGGCTGCCGGTGCCGGCCGGGCCGCGAATCGACTTTGGTCCACATAAACAGCCCAGCGGCAAGGTGGTCACCGCCTTCGGTGTGCACGGGGACCTCGACATCACCGACGCGCACAGCAACACCTTCGCAATGGAGTGGCCGAAAGGCTCAGGCACGGTACGCGAGTTTCCCGAGGTTGACCGGGTCGGCTGGTTTTCGGTCGCGCAGGCGCGCACCAAGCTGCTCAAGGGACAGCGCGTATTTCTCGATCGCTTGATGATGCATTCGGGGTTGGCGGGATTAAGCGAAGGAACGTGACCCCGCGGTAGGTTCGCAGACATGCAGACAGTGCGAATATCCAACACGCGGCGCAACGGACTAGCCGAATCTCCTTATACCCCACAGCTGCCGGGCCGCGCGCCATGCCCGGCCTGGAGCGATCTCGCCGACTGGTTGGCCGCTGCCGCGAGATCGTCAGCATTCACCGACAGCAACCCCATCACCGGGCCGATGCCGTCGCTAAGACAGCCATGATGAGTCCGCACCGGCGCGTACGAAACAGCGTCATGGCGCACCTGGTTTGCGCCGGACGTTTCGGCCGACCGGCTTCTGCGTCGCCGCGCGCAGCGACGCCGGGCACAATGTGACCATGGCGACGACCACGCCCGCCCCGCAGGCCGAATCGCAAGCCTTGTTGTTGCAACTGTTGGACCCGGGTAACCGGGCTGATCCCTATGCGCTGTTCGCGCAGCTTCGTGGCCGCGGGCCGATTGAGCTACCTGAGGCCAACCTCGCCGTCTTCGCGACCTATCGAGACTGCGACGAAGTTCTGCGGCACCCGTCGTCCAGCAGCGACCGACTCAAGTCGACGATTACCCAGCGGCTGCTGCACAGCGGTGCGGTACCGCGACCGCCGGGCCCGCCGGGCTTCCTGTTCCTCGACCCGCCGGATCACACTCGGCTGCGCAGGCTGGTCAGCAAGGCATTCGCGCCGAAAGTGGTGAACGCGCTGCAACCCGACATCAAGGTATTGGTGGACGGATTACTCGATAGTATTGCCGCCAAAGGCCGGTTCGATGTGATCGATGACTTCGCCTATCCGCTGCCCGTGTCGGTCATCTGCCGGCTGCTCGGTGTCCCGCTCGACGACGAGCCCCAGTTCAGTCGTGCATCGGCACTGCTAGCCCAGTCGCTGGACCCGTTCGTTACGTTCACCGGGCAGCCATCCGACTCCATTGAGGAGCGTTTGCAGGCGGGCCGTTGGCTGCGTGAATATTTTCACGATCTGATTGAGTGCCGCCGATCGCAACCAGGCGATGATTTGCTGTCGGGCATGATTGTGGTGGAGGAGTCTGGCGATCAGTTGACCGAGGAGGAGATCGTCGCCACCTGCAACCTGCTGCTGATCGCGGGACACGAGACCACGGTGAACCTGATCGCCAATGCCATTTTGGCGATGTTGCGTCACCCCGGACAGTGGGCTGCGTTGGGTGCCAACGCCGATCGTGCGCCGGCGGTCATTGAGGAAACCCTGCGTTACGATCCGCCCGTGCAGCTGGCCAGCCGAACGGCGGGCGACGACATGACAATTGCTGACATCGAGGTCATCAAGGGGGACACCATGATCCTGTTGCTTGCCGCGGCTCAGCGCGATCCCGCCGAGTTCGACCGACCCGATACCTTCGATCCCGATCGGAGTATATTGCGGCACTTGGGATTTGGTCGCGGATCCCACTATTGTCTGGGTGCGCCGCTGGCACGGTTGGAAGCCAGCGTGGCCCTATCGACGATAACGGCACGCTTCCCGGGCGCGCGGCTGGACGGTGAGCCGCAGTATAAGCCGAACGTCACATTACGCGGGTTGTCGGCGCTGGCGGTCGCGGTCTAACCGGCCGCAGATTTGGTGCTAGCCCTAACCTAACTCCGCGACGCCCGGTGTGTTCACGCGTGATCGGGCCACACGCCACATCAGCGATGTCCGGTCTTGCCGCGCCGCATCGGGGTTATCCACAGTTGAAAATCCGTCCACAGCTTAGGGTTTCGACGCTGCCGTTGCCGACGGCCACGATCGATAATCGAAATTATGTTCGATTATGTGTTCTCGGCTGTCGCGGCGTGGCGCTCGACCCTGAAGCCGATATTTCGGCCGAATCCAAGCCGCTGGCCGCCTTGATGGCCATCGGCGGTGTGATACCTCAGCACAGCTGGACGAGATGGTCCGTGACAGTGCGAAAGTCCGATCGGTGCCGGGGGCGGATCGATCCAACTAATACCAAGATTTGGTAATGCCAAGATTCGGGGAAAGCGAACCACTATGACTCCTAACGTCCCGCTGCCCGCCGGGGCCATGTTTGCCGATCCCTGGCAAGAGGTCGGGACTGGGGCGCCCCCGTGGCGGGCAGTCGCCTTCCTCCGCCGTCGGATCATCGGCCACGACGCTCAGGTGTCGATGAGCGGGATTCAGTACGCCGCCGATAGCCACGTCGATGACTTCCAGATCCTGGTTGAGGGTCTTGAGTGCGATTACTTAAACAGCGATCAGGCTCGTGAGCTTGCCGCCGCGTTGCTCGAGGCCGCTGACGAGATGGACAGACGCGCGCGATGAGCAGCTTGCAAGCTACGTTACTAACGCTGGACATTAAGGGTTGATGCGTGATCCGCTCAGTCAACGACGGCGAATGCCGCCGCGTTGCCTAGCGCAACTAACCGCCGCGATGTGGGTTAGGCGAGGCCGGGCACGATGTCGCTGAGGCTGAAGGTGAGTGGTTGTTCGAGCTGATCGTAGGTGCACGACCGGGGGTCGCGATCGGGGCGCCAACGGCTGAACTGGGCGGTATGGCGGAACCGTCGTCCTTCCATGTGGTCGTAGCGGACCTCGACCACCCGCTCGGGTAGCAGAGGCACAAATGAGAGGTCCTTGCCGGTGTTCCAGCGGGATGTTTCGTTCTTGCGCGGCGTGCGTTCGCCGGCTTTGTGGGCGGCCCAGTTCCACGGGTGGCCGTCAAAGCCGGTGACCAGTGGCTGCAGTTCGGTGAACAGCTGCCGCCGCTCGGCCATCGGGAAAGCGCCGATCACCCCGACCGATGCGAGTTGGCCGTCATCCTGGTAGAGCCCGAGCAGCAGCGAGCCGATCGCGTCGGTGTCGGACTTGTGTACTCGGTAGCCGGCGACCACACAGTCGGCAGTCCGTTCGTGCTTGATCTTGAACATGACGCGTTTGTCGGGTTGATAGGTGATCGTCAGCGGTTTGGCGACAAGGCCGTCCAGGCCCGCCCCCTCGAACTGCGCGAACCATCGCTGTGCTGTCGCCCGATCGGTGGTTGCCGGCGTGACGTGGATCGATGCGGCCGAATCGGCCGCCGAAACAGCTAATGCGTCAACGAGAGCGGAGCGCCGCTCGCTGAACGGTCGCTCGGTGTAGTCATCGTCGCCGAGGGCGAGCAGGTCGAACGCGATGAAGGAAGCCGGCGTCCGCTCGGCGAGCATTCGCACCCGCGAATCGGCTGGGTGGATGCGCTGTTGTAGTGCCTCGAAGTCCAAGCCGTGGTCGGTAGCGATGACAATTTCACCATCAATCACGCAGCGTTTGGGCAACTCTGCGGTGGCCGCCGCGACCAACTCGGGGAAGTAACGGGTCATCGGTCGCTCGTTGCGGCTGCCAAGCTCAACTTGATCGCCGTCGCGAAAGCATATGGACCTAAATCCATCCCATTTGGGCTCATACGACGCATTTGCTGGGATCGATCGAACCGACTTGGCCAGCATTGGCGAGACCGGTGGCATCACGGGTAAGTCCATTGGTTCATTCTGATCGTTAATTCGCCTCCTCCCCAGTGCTGGCCCATTCCGGTCGAGCCGGCGCGGCGTCATAAGGGCGGGTCAGCGTCGCCTATAGCATGTCCGGATGAAGCGCGTCGCCTTGGCAAGCCTGATTGGTTCCGCGATCGAGTTTTACGACTTCTTCCTCTATGGCACCGCAGCAGCTCTGGTGTTCCCCAGCGTGTTCTTTGCCAACTTAGCGCCGACAATGGCGACAATCGCATCGCTGGCAACGTTTGCTGCAGCGTTCTTCTCGCGGCCGTTGGGAGCCGCGATTTTGGGGCACTTCGGTGATCGCCTCGGCAGGAAAGCAACTTTGGTCGCAACGTTGTTGATCATGGGTCTGTCCACCGTGGCGGTGGGTTTGCTCCCTGGCGTGACCACCATCGGCGTGGCGGCGCCATTGGTCTTGCTCACGCTGCGGCTGCTGCAGGGAATAGCGCTCGGCGGCGAATGGGCTGGGTCGGCACTGCTGGTTGCCGAACACGCGCCGGGCGACAAACGCGGACACTATGGAATGGTCACCCCACTCGGGGCTGGCGTCGGCCTGGTGCTTGCCAACGTGGCCATGCTGGCCGTCAACTTCACTATCGGAGAGACCAGCCCCGCGTTTATGAGCTGGGGTTGGCGGGTGCCGTTTCTGCTCAGTGCTGTGCTGGTTGTTGTTGCTCTTTACGTGCGCCTAAACATCGCCGAGACCCCGGTTTTCGCGTTGCATAAGCTAGATGAGCCCGCGGATACAACTGTGCTTCGCGCCCCCATCACCGAGCTTTTCCGGACCCAGCTTCGACAGGTCGTCCTCGCGGCCGGGTGCGCGGTCGGGCTATTCGCGCTGAGCTTTATGGCCGGGACCTATCTGATGAACTACGCGCGCACCGAACTTGGCCATTCACGAGACCTGATCCTGCTTGTTGGTGCGCTAGGCGGGTTGTCGATGGTCGCGTTTGTGGTGCCGGCGGCAGTCTGGTCGGATCGTTTCGGCCGACGACGCATCATGCTGTGCGGCTTTGTTGTTAGCGTGCCTTGGGCGTTCGTAGTGATGCCATTGATGGATACGGGTGACTCCGTCCTGTTCGGTGTTGCTATCGCCGTGACGTATGCGATCGTGGGTGCGCTGAATGGACCACTGGCCTCGTTTATCCCGGAAACCTTCGCCACCCGCTACCGATACACCGGTGCGGGACTGACATTTAACGCTGGTGGAATCATCGGCGGCGCGGTGCCGCCGATGATTGCCGGCGCACTCGCAGCAAGTGTTGGGGGATGGGCCGTTGGGTTGATGATGGCCGTCCTGATACTCACCAGCCTCGGCTGCACGTTCCTCCTCCCGGAAACACGGGGAAACACGCTGATAGACAGCAAAATATTTGCGACACCGTAACCTGGGCGGATCCCCAGATGACACGCCCGATGTCTGAATCCTTCTATCTCACTTCCCGATTGCGCCAGCGGCGCCGTATTTTCGGTCACGCCTGGTTGGCATGCGATCACACTGTGTCAAAGCGAAGCAGTGGGACATCGTAGACCTCAGCATCAGGTCGCCGCCGCATCATCGGAGCGACGACCTCGAGGACGAGCATTTCCGTGAGAAACTGGACCTTCGCGCCGAGCGAATGGCCACTGTGTCCACTGGCGCTGTGCTCCTTGAGCCCGATCGCGACGTGGATATGTGGTTGTACTTGTTGGCTGCCAGGGTCATAGGCGACGGTTCCACCACCGAACGCTTCACGTTCGTCAAATCCTTGCTCCACACCGGGGCATCCGGGTTCTCCAGTTTGTCGCAGGTGCCGACAAGATCGACTTCGCTGAATCCAGCAACGAACGACGGAATGAAGGCCTGGCGGACATTGACGCTTTCGCGGAACGCGATCAGCGCGGTATAGAAATCTTCGCCGTGATCGAATACCACGCCGAAAGTTCTTCCCAAGGTTAGTTCCGAGCTACGCACGTGTTGGCTTCTTGCAGTCGGAAACGATTGGCCAAGGCCATGTTTCGGGATCGGCTTCGCCTCCAGCGGCGGCGAAAGCGGTCCGGATGGTGGCGGTGTCCGCGTCGGCTGCGAGCAGTGCATGCAATAGAACGCGAGCTTTGAGTGGGTCGAGAAATCCGGCCCCAATCAAACCGCAGCTGCGCAGATCCTGCTCGGAGCCGACAAACCCGTATGTGTGAGCCAGTACCGAGCCGGCGCCGACGCGGGAGGCAAGCACGACCGGCATCGTTTTGGCCAGTGTTGCCAGCATCGGGACAAGCTGAGCAGGAACGTGTCCAGCTCCAAATGCGGCGACAACCAGTCCGTCACAGTTCGCGCAGGCATTGAGCAGGGTGCCGTCGTCGGCGAGCGTGATGGTCACCATGCCGATCCGAGGAGCACCGAGATTCGTGGCAGGCACCACGAAACGAGCGGGTGGACCGCTAACAAGTACGGGCTTGCCTTCGATGACCAAGCCGATTGGACCACTGTTCGGCGATTCAAATGCGCCGTTGCTGGTGGTGTGCCCCTTGCGTACCCGGGCGGCGGCATGGATTTCGTCGGCCATGACCACCAGCGAGCCGCATCCCTGGAAAGCAGGACTCGCGGCTACTTGGATCGCAGCGAAAACGTTCGCGGGTCCGTCGTGGCCGGCTAGGCTGGGGCTTCGCATCGCGCCCGTGAACACGACAGGTTGTCGTGTCTGGTGAATGAGGCCGAGAAGATATGCGGTTTCCTCGACCGTGTCGGTGCCCTGGATGACCACCACGCCATCGACAGTGGAGAATTGGTCTCGGATTGCAACGGCCAACGCGCCGATATCCCCGAAGGTAAGACACGCTCCTGGAACCTGGCGGACGTCCTCGACGACGATTCGTACGCCGATCGCGGCGAGTCCTGGCACCGCCGCGACGAGTTGGTTGGCGGACAGTGCGGGGGTGAGGCCGTTGGCTTCTGGGGAAGCTGTCATAGCGATGGTCCCGCCGAGACCGAGTACGGCCACGCTGGGGGTACCTGACGGGCTCGACACGGCGTCCAGCCTATCGGGCCGGGCCGGCAAGGTCGGCGACGAAGCTACACGCACGATCCACGCCGATTAGCGACAGCAGTCGGCTACGTGGCTGGGCAAGGCCTGCCGCCCCGTACCCTGACAGTTCCCAGCAGCGCTGTGCGAACCATTCCCAATCGATATCCAGGCAACTTGCTACTGTTCGCATTCGGATCAACGGATCTGCTCCCGTCGTGATTTGAGTGCGCACGAGCGTCTGCAATTGTGTCGCGGAACTCGCGCACGGTGACCCGGTTGGCTATACCGACCGTCCAAATCGATTCCGAGCGAAGCCAGTTCGCAACTATTGCACGTCTTTGCGAATCGAGGACGAATCCCGGCATTGCGGTGTATTGCGATTCGGTGCACACATCTACTCGGATGCCGAAGGACTCATTCAATGCCACCGCGAGTAATGGCAAGGTCCGCTCAAAGCGCGGCGTTCTCGTAGACGATGGACCGGCCTTTGTGGTTACGGCTAACGGCACCTGCACGAAGTTCTACATAGATGACGACGCGTTCGCAGGCTGGGTCGCTGATGACAGTGATGAGTGGGAAGCCAAACTTCTTGACCCGAGCAACGACAGTGTTGGATCGTCCTTATCGGACTTAGCCTATGAGGCGCTAAGTGCTGGTGTGCTCGTCGGCGATCCCAGCCTCGAACTCAACGTCCACAGTGATGGTGTCGGATACCTCGTGCGGCTCAACAATGTCGCTGGCCGTCAGCGATCGGTTGGCCTGACCCGAGGATTGCACCAGCTGCTTTGGCCGTTAAACGAACTCCCCGCATGTGCAAGCATTCGCCGTTACCTGCAACAGGTCTGCGACGTCGCCAACGCGCTACTCAACGACTTACTGGTAGCCGCGGTGTAGAAGGGCGGCGCGCGCCCCGATCGGACAGTTAGGCCCGGTACGCGGCGGCGATGCGGCATGCTGGACTTCAGATATGGCTGCTGCAGCGGAAGAACTTGACGTCGACGGCATTTCGGTGCGGTTGACCAACCCCGACAAGGTGCTTTTCCCCAGGCTTGGGCCCAACGGGACGAAGCGGCGGCTTGTGGAGTACTACCTTGCCGTGGCAGGCGGCCCGATGCTGACCGCGCTGCGCGATCGGCCCACTCACCTGCAGCGTTTCCCGGACGGCATCGACGGGGAGGAGATTTACCAGAAGCGGGTGCCGCAGCATCACCCCGACTATCTTCAGACCTGTCGGGTGACGTTCCCGTCGGGGCGAACCGCTGACGCGCTGAAGGTGACTCATTCCGCCGCCATTGTGTGGGCGGCGCAGATGGGCACGATCACGCTGCACCCGTGGCAGGTGCGCTGCCCCGACACCGAGCATCCCGACGAACTGCGCATCGACTTGGACCCGCAGCCCGGCACCGGCTTCGAGCAGGCGCGCGCGGTCGCTGTCGATGTGCTGCGGCCGGTGCTCGACGACCTTGGTCTGGTCGGGTACCCCAAGACATCCGGGGGCCGCGGGATCCACGTGTTCCTGCGGATCGCCACCGACTGGGACTTCATCGAGGTGCGCCGGGCGGGCATCGCGCTAGCCCGCGAGGTGGAGCGTCGCGCACCCGACGCGGTGACCACGGAGTGGTGGAAGGAAAAACGGGGCATGCGGGTTTTTCTGGACTTCAACCAGAACGCCCGAGACCGCACCATGGCGTCGCCGTATTCGGTGCGGCGCACCCAGATCGCGACCGTATCGACCCCGCTGACCTGGGACGAACTGGCCGTAGCCGACCCGGACGACTACACCATGGCGACCGTGCCTGATCTGGTGCATGGCCGGGACGACCCGTGGGCCGGCATAGATGATGTTGATCAGTCGATTGTCCCGCTGTTGGAGATGGCCGCGGCCGACGCAGAGCGCGGACTGGGGGACATGCCGTATCCGCCGAACTACCCAAAAATGCCGGGCGAGCCCAAACGGGTGCAGCCGAGCCGGGACATTAATCGAAAATCGGGGACCAAACCGACTTGATGTGGTAGAAATCTGCGTAGGAAGCCGGCTGTTTACGTGTTTCTGCTGATGCTTTGTGCCCTGTGGTGGCCGCATGCTGGCTGGCATGAGCGAGATTGACGCATGGCTCGACACCGCTGAGATGCTGGGCGGACGCGGGCGCGGCCGCGTAATTGCGCTCACCGACCATGACCAGCGTCAACGTGCGCTGTTTGGCGCGTTGCCCGGGGAGGATCCGAAAACTCTGGGACCGGGAGTGGCGGAGGGGCGGATGGCGACGGCGTTGGCCTGCGTGGCGTGCGGCGCAGAATTACGGCCGACCGCGAAGTTCTGCGATGGGTGCGGCTCCCCGGTTGTCGAGGCCGAAACACCCGCGGAGTACAAGCAGGTGACGGTCTTGTTCGCCGACGTGGTGGGTTCGATGGACATCGCGGCAGCGGTCGGTTTGGAGCGGCTGCGCGAGATCATGACCGAGCTGGTCGGCCGCGCGGCGGGAGTGGTGGAGCGGTATGGCGGCACGGTGGACAAGTTCACTGGCGACGGCATCATGGCGATCTTTGGTGCGCCGACCGCGTTGGAGGATCACGCGCTGCGTGCGTGTTTGGCTGCACTTGGTGTCCAGGAAAAGGCTAGGCGGCTGGCCGCCGAGGTTGGTGACCGTGACGGGGTTGATCTGCAGCTGCGGGTGGGCCTGAACTCGGGTCAGGTGATCGTTGGTGAAATCGGTTCTGGCGCTTTGGGTTACACTGCTGTTGGTGTGCAAGTTGGGATGGCCCAGCGGATGGAGTCGGTTGCGCCGCCGGGCGCGGTGATGCTCAGCGAGTCCACCGCACGGCTGGTGGAGCAGGCCGCAGTGTTGGGCGAACCGCAGACGGTGCGCATCAAGGGCGCCGAGGACGCGGTGCCAGCGCGGCGGCTGCTCCGCGTGGCCGAGCCGCGCCAGCCGACGGGGCTTTCAGAGTCGACGTTGGTGGGTCGTGAGTGGGAATTAGCCACGCTGGCGGCGATGCTCGACCGATCGATCGGTGGGCGGGGATCGGTGGTGGGGCTGGTCGGGCCTGCTGGTATCGGCAAGACCAGACTTGCCGCCAAAGCTGTGCAGCTCGCGAAAAGCCGTGAAGTCGAGGTGTTTTCCGCCTTCTGTGAATCGCACGCCACCGATGTCGCGTTCGATGTGGTGGCTCAGCTGGTGCGTGCCGTGGCGCAGATCAGTGGTCTTGACGATCACAGTGCGCGGGCCCGTGTGCGGGCGCAGATTCCCGACGCCGATCCGCAGGACCTTTTGCTACTTGATGACTTGTTGGGCATCGCCGATCCGGAGGTGGAGCTGCCCAAGATCGACCCGGATGCGCGGCGGCGGCGGTTGACCGCGCTCATCAACGTCGCCCAGCTGGCCTTGAGCCGACCGGCGGTCTTTGTGGTGGAGGATGTGCACTGGATCGACGAAGTGAGCGACTCCATGCTGGCCGACTTTTTGGCGGTGATCCCGCAAACCCGGTCGATGGCATTGGTGACCTATCGCCCCGAGTACCACGGAGCCCTGCACCATGTCGTTGGAGCACAGACCGTTGCCGTGGCGCCCCTGAGCGATGCGGAGACCTCAACGCTGGTTGCTGAGTTGTTAGGCCCCGATCCCTCCGTTACCCAGATCGGCGAACTGATCGCCGAGCGTGCGGCAGGAAACCCCTTCTTTGCCCAGGAGATCACTCGCGAGCTCGCCGAACGTGGTGTTCTGGCCGGTGAGCGTGGCAGGTACACCTGCCGCACCGATGTGGCCGAAGTCCTGGTTCCAGCCACCCTGCAGGCGACCATCGCAGCCCGCATCGACCGTCTCAGCCCGCCGGCCAAACAGCTGCTTGCCGCCGCGGCGGTCATCGGGTTTCGTTTCGGCTCCGATCTGCTGGCCAGCCTGGGGATCGATCTCCGCGTCGATGAGCTGATCGATGCCGACCTTGTCGACCAGGTGCGGTTCACCTCGCCCGTCGAGTATGCGTTTCGGCATCCGCTGATCCGTACCGTGGCCTACGAGTCACAACTGAAATCCGATCGGGCCCGGTTGCACCGGCGGCTGGCCGCTGCGATCGAAGCGCGTGCCCCACACTCGGCCGACCAGCACGCGGTGCTGATTGCCGAGCATTTGGAGGCTGCCGGTGATTTGCACGCCGCGTACGGCTGGCACATGCGCGCCGCGGCATGGGCCACAAATCGGGACGTCCGCGCGGCGCGACTGAGTTGGGAACACGCCACAAAGATCGCCGACGCACTACCTGCTGAAGATCCACACCGAGCAGCGATGTGCATTGCTCCTCGAACCAGGTTGTGCGGGATCGCTTGGCGAGGACGTACGAATGCTGGCGCCGGTTTTGATGAATTGCGTCAGCTGTGCAACGCCACCGGGGACAAGGCCTCGTTGGCCATCGCCATGGCGGGGCTAGTGATCGATCATGCGTATCAGGCCCGGTTGCGCGAAGCGTCGCAGTTGGCTTCCGAAGCCATGGCCCTCATCGAGTCGCTTGACGATCCGATCCTGACCGTGGGGCTGTCTATCGCACCGATTTATGCGAAAGGTGAGTGCGCCGAGTGGTCTGACGTGCTGCGGTGGGCAGCGATGGTCATCGACTTGGCCGATGGCGATCCCACCAAGGGCAACGTGCTCATCGGGTCCCCGTTAGCGCTCGCCTTGACGATGCGTGCCGAGGCGCGTTGCTTCCTGGGTCATCCTGGATGGCACGACGACCTACGGCAGGGGCTGGTCATGGCCCGCAGCGCCGATCCGTTGTCCTACGTTGCGGCCACTGGCTACGTCTACGGCGCAGGAATACCGGGTGGGGTGCTGGCCGTCGACGATCAGGCGTTACGTGAGATTGAGGATGCCCTGCAGTACGCCGAGCGATCCAGCGATGATCTCGCGTGGACCCTGGCCCGGATGCTGCTAGGTATTGCGCTGGTGCATCGCCCAACTGATGCCGACCGTAGCCGCGGGACGAAGGTCCTGACCGAGGTCGAGGACATACTGGTGCACCAGGGACACAGCCCAGTCGGGTTACCGGTGGTGGTCGGTATGTACTTGGCGCGGGAAAGGGCTCGGCGTGGGTATCGCGATGACGCCATACCGCTGATCCGCACTGCCACCGACCGGTTGGTCCGCGAGGGCCGCCTACTTGGCTGGGGCATTCCCGCGACAGGTGTTTTGGTGGAGACCCTGCTCGATCGCGGAGCCCAGAGCGACTTGCTCGAAGCCGAGGCGGCGATCGAGCGGTTAGCGGCGGTGCCGAGCCACAACAGCCTGGCGTTGCGCGACGTCTGGCTGGTGCGGTCGCGGGCTCTGCTGGCGCGGGCGAAGGGTGACGCGGCGGCTTATGCGGACTCGAGGGATCGCTACTGCGACATGGCGAAATCTCTTGGCTTCGACGGGCACATCGCATGGGCAGCGGCGATGTCATGACGGTGGCTAGGGTAAGGCGCTATGTGGGCGTTACGACCGCGTGACAGCCGGGTGACAGCCGGCGGTGCTGGCTTGGCGGCTACCGATCAGAGCGTTGTGTCGACGACTCGGGCCCGTCGTTCAGCGCTGTACTAGCGCCATGATTTGTGGCAACGCTTCCCGGGCCGCGATCCGTCCCGCCTCCCGGGCGTGGTCGATCTGGAAGTACTCCATCAATCCGACTCCTACCGGGTTGGGCTTGATCACGACGTCGGCCTGCGCCAGCGCAGCCGTTGTCGACATCGCCCCGCTGATCGTCATGGTGCGTAGCAGCGTGTCGTTGAGGCTGGGCACGGTTGGCGGTCTGTTGCGTTTGCTGCTGGACGTGGGACTTGGGCTGGCGCCGGTGGCCACGCTCACCGCAATCAGCGGGCCCTCCGACCCCGCCAGCGCGGTGACGGGCACGTTATCCAGCACGCCCCCATCGACGTGCAATGCGCCGTTATAAACCATGGGCGCATACAGCAGCGGTAGCCGCAACGAACAGGCGAGGACGTCGGCCAGCGGACCTCGGCGGTGCACAACGGGCCGTCGTGCTAGCAGATCCACGCTGACGCAGCGGAACTGCTTCGGCAGCTCCTCGATCAGCTGCGCGCCAAAGGCGCTGCGCAGGGTGGCCATGGTGCGTTTCCCACGGATGAGTCCCTTGCTCGGCAGGGTGTAGTCGCTGTGGCTCTTGCGCACGAAGCACTCGTAGATGTACGCATCCACACCAGCCGCATCTAAACCGCAAGCTGCCAGCCCAGCGATGACCGCACCCATGCTGGTGCCGGCGAACCGGTCGACCGTGATCCCGGCTGCCTCCAGCTCCTCCAGCACGCCGAGGTGGGCACACGCCCGCGCGCTGCCACCGCCAAGGACGAGACCGACCGACCTGCCGGCGATGCGAGCGGCGAGCGGGCGCAGGTCGTCGGTGTAGCCGCCACGGCGGACCACATGCACTGACCGCGGCGTGATCAATTGCTCCCACGCACGCCGGTGCTCCTGGTCGGCGGGCGGTCCGGCCAACACCAGATCAGCGCCCTGAGCTGCTGTCGGCAGCGGCTGTGCAGGCGGGACTGGGTTACCCGCGACCAGCACCACGCGATCGGCGACGCGCAAACAGAAGTCCCGCCACTCTGGATCATCGGCCGCCACCTGCAACACCACCCGATCCGCGGTCTGTTCGGCGCGTTCCAGCCCGTCACGGTCGACGCGGCCAGGGGCGACTACCCGTAGCCGGGTCGACAGGGCCGCGCAAAGTTCGGTGGCCACCATCGCTATCGGTGCGCTGGCGTCGGCGCCGATGACCGTGATTACGGTTTCGGGTGTTGTCCGGAAGGCCGCGCGGGGAGTCTGATGCTGCCGTTGGGCGAGCACTCGCACCAGTGCCCCAAGTACGCGGGCGTCGGCGATCTTGTCGAATTCGGCTTTGGTCAGTCGGGTGAGGGACGAGTCCCGTACGGCTCGAACCGACGCCCAACGCGGCGCACCGATCAACAACCCACGCTCGCCGACCACCTCGCCGCGGCCCAGCTCCGCGACCACGCCGTCCGCGTCGAGCACCTGTAGGCGGCCGTTCTGCACCACGTAAAGCGCATCAGACGCATCGCCCGCGTGGAACAGATATGAGCCAGCCGTCAGCTCCACCTGCTCGCCGCGGTCCCGCAGCTGGGCCAGGGTGACCGAGTCCAGCTCGGAAAACACCGACGGAGCCCCCGGCACCTCGACGTGGTGGGACGCCGGCCGCGCCGGTTCCGTCGGTGTGGACACCATCGCCTGTTGCCCCGATCGCGGGGGATCGACTGGCGGCGCGGGCTGTGCCTCAACCACCTCCGCGGGGGCCTGGCGGACGCGGCCCAGCGACACCGCCCCGACCGCGACCGCGACAAAACAGATTGCGGCCATCGCCCACCCGCGGCGCAGCGCCTCATCAGTCAAGCCATGTGCCGGTGTGCCGATCAGGACCACCAACAGCGCGACGCCGATAACGGCGCCGACCTGGCGGATGGTGCCGGTCACGGCCGAAGCGGTGGCATAGCTGCCGCCCGCGGCCAGCCCGGCCAGGGCGGCGCTGCCCAGCAGCGGGAACGTGGCGCCCACCCCGATTCCCTGCAGTATTTGGCCGGGCAACCATTCACCGAGGAAGTCGGGTTTGGACCCGACACACTTCAGGTACCAGAGCAGTCCGGCAGCCCAAAACAGCGCGCCGACAGTGATGATCAGGCGATACCCATGCCGGTCGGCGACGCGGCCCAGCCCCCCCGCAACCACGGCCGCGATGAACGCGGCGGGGGCCACCGCGAGGCCGGCCCGCAGCAGCGAGTAGCCCCACACGTAGTTCAGGAACAGCACGTGCGTCAGCAGGTAGGCGTAGAAACCGACGCAGGCGATGGCGGTGAGCACGCTGCTGGCCACGAACGACCGCATGCGCAACAACGCGGGATCAAGCAGCGGCGCCGGGTGGTACCGCGAGCTCATCACAAATCCGACCAGTGCGACCGCCGCTGCCACCAGCACCCCGATTGTCGGTACGCTGCCCCAACCCCAGTCCGAGCCCTTGATCAGCCCCAGGGTCAACAGACCCAGCGCCAGGGCCAGCAGCGCCGCGCCACGCAAATCGGGCGCGCGGCGCCGTCCCGCGGCCCGGCTCTCCACCAGCACGCGCCGAGCTGCCAGCACCGCCGCGACGCCCAACGGGAGGTTCACCAGGAACACCCACCGCCAGTTCAACGCCTCCACCAGGGCCCCGCCGACCGGCGGACCGAGGCCCGCGGCAATGGCCCCCACCGCGCCCCACAGGTTTACCCCGTGCGCGCGCCGCTTGGCGTCGAAGGCCTCGACAACGAGCCCGAGCGATGCCGGCACTAGAACCGCTGCGCCAATACCCTGCAGCACCCGAAACGCAATCAGCTGCCCGGTGGTGCCGGCAGCGGCGCACAGGCCGGAGGCCACCGTGAACAACACCACGCCGGAGATGAACAACCGCCGGCGCCCCATCAGGTCAGCGAGCTTGCCGGCCGCCACCAAGAACGCGGCGAAGACAATGTTGTAGGCGTTGAGCACCCACGACAGGTTGCTGATGCCGCTATGGAAATACCGCTGAATGTCGGGGAACGCGACATTGACGATGGTGGAATCAAGAAACGCGAGGAAGGCACCGAAAGCCGCCACCAGCAGCACCGCCGTCGGGGAGGACTGGCGGCGTCGACGAAGCGGAGCGCCGGTGCGATGTCGCGGTCTGCGGCGGCTGCCTGGTTCCGGGTCGACAACCGGCGTCTGAATGGGGGGTGGCGCAGCGTTGGTGCGCACGGTCTGTACGGTAATAATGAGCTCCGGCAATTTTTGAGGGGTTTTCCGGCCAGGTGGTGATGAAGGGGGAAACCACCGGCCGAATTGATGTACGCGTGCCGAATTAATGTACGCGGTGGCAGTGCCGTTGGTTCATAAAGCGTGACGAGAGTCACTGCGCCGAAACGACCAATGCGAAAATCGTTCCTACTTTTAGCGACTCGCGGGCAGCCAACGAAGCCGCCGATGCTTCGGCCTGTCACCATGGAGTGCGTGACCACCGCAATTGTGGTGACGACGCTGGCGCTCCTGGGGATCGGCATCGTGATCAATCAGCTTCTTCGGCTCAGGAACTGGCTGAAGAATTCGCCCCCTGGCGAGCCTTCCGATGAGCAGCACGCGCAACCTCCTGGGCCGACCACATAACGTCTAGCTGCCCCCGACGCTACCGCGGCGGAGGCGCGAATTACTTTGTCGGGAAACGGAATTGCAAGTTACAGGTGGTTTGCGGCGTAGTCCGCAGCCTGACCCGCCATGCCGTTCACCGAATAGAGCGCATGCGCGGCGGGACTGCCGCCGTCACCACAAATCGCATCGCCCACAGCGCACAACTCGAGGGTCTTGGGCTGATACAGCGGGCCGATGGCGATCGGCGGCGCGCCGTATTGCTGCAGGAAATGATCCGACGGTGTTCCGAAAAGCGTGACCGCGGCGACGTGGCTTGCTACCTCCGGCGGCATGGGTGGGGGGACCACGGCGGCAGGTATTCCCGGCGGAACGGCAGCCGAGGTGACATATCCAGCCACTGCTGCGCCTTGGGAATATCCGCCCAGCACCTCCCGGGTCTTGGGGCAGTTCGCTGCCATGGACTCGATATGAGAGCTCGCGTCACGAATTCCATCGATGACCGTGAAGGGGAAATCACTGTTGCCGAAGTCGCTACTGGCGGGGTAATTGACCGGGTAGACCCCGATTGATTTGGACCCAACCTGGCTGCGCAGCGCGTCCACGAAAGGCCCTCCCACGCTGCCAATGCCAGGCGGCTCGCCGGTGCCGCGAGCGAACACCACATCGATGTCGGGACAAGGGTCGGCAGTCGCTGCGGGCACCGGCACGCCCAGCAGGGCCCAACTGGCCGCAACCGCTGCGACGCCCACGGCCACCGCAATCCCAGGGAACCGCTTGGCACCGATCAAATTGATGACGTCTACCCAATCGCGTCGCTTCATGACCCTTACCCCAATTTCAATCCGCTATTGCGATGCTAATTGCGATATGGATAGCCACAAGACCCTTTTTGTAACCTGATGGCACGATCGCCCAATTTTGCTGGGCGGTACGGCTGGGCTTCGGTTGAACTAGCTCGCCTTAGCTGAACCACCGGCGGCGGGTACGCGTCAAACTGAACCCAACCGCGCCGGTGCTACTGATAGCGTCATCCTCGTGATCGCATCAGGTCGCGGACATGCTGCTCCCGCGGTAGCTCGGTTGAGGGCGCGGGGCCGCGCAGCGCAGTGACACCGGCAGCTCTTCTCGTCACCGGCGACGGCTTGCCGCGCGGTGTGTCCGGGGCTGCCGACCCGCATTTCGCAAACGTCGTCAAGCTGTTCGCGCAGCTATTTCCCGGGCGGCGGCTTGGTGGCGGAGCCCTCAGCGTGTACATCGAAGGGCGGCCCGTCGTCGACGTCTGGACCGGGTGGTCGGACCGAGCCGGCACGGAGCTCTGGACCGCCGATACCGGCGCAATGGTTTTCTCGTCGACCAAGGGCGTCGCGTCGACGGTGATTCACCGGCTGGTCGACCGCGGGTTGCTGTCCTATGACGCGCCGGTCTGCGACTACTGGCCGGAGTTCGCGGCCCACGGGAAGGCCGACATCACGATTCGCGACGTGCTGCGGCATCGATCGGGGTTGTCGCATCTGCGGGGCGTCACCAAGACGGAGTTGATGGACCATCTCCGTATGGAGCAGCGCCTGGCGGCTGCGGGGGTCGATCATCTGCGGGGCGTGCAGGCCTACCATGCGCTGACCTATGGATGGCTGCTGTCTGGCCTGGCCCGAGCGGTGACCGGCAAAGGCATGCGCCAGCTGATCCGCGAGGAGGTCGCGCGCCCGCTCAACACCGACGGCATGCATCTTGGCCGCCCTCCTGCCGGCTCGCCGACCCGGCCGGCGCAGATCCTGATGCCGCAGCTGAACCTGCGCGGTCCGGTGTTTAACTTCATCGCACCGAAAGTGGCCGGTCTGCCGTTTTCCGGTGCCCTGGGGGCGGTGTACTTCCCGGGCGTCGTATCGCTGATCCAAGGGGATACGCCGCTGCTGGACGGCGAGATTCCAGCGGCCAATGGTGTGCTGACCGCCCGCGCCCTGGCCAAAATGTATGCGGTATTGGCCGACGACGGCCGTATCGACCGCAAACGGTACCTGTCCAAAGCGTTGGTGCGTGGCCTGACGGGCGAGTCGCGAATTCCCTGGCCCGACTTGAACACGATGATGCCGATGCCTTTTCACCTTGGCTATCACGAATCGCCAATTCCGGGCTTACTCAAAGGCTTTGGTCACATTGGGCTAGGCGGAACCCTCGGATGGGCGGATCCGGCAACCCACAGCTCGTTCGGTTACATACACAACCGGCTTGTGACGCCACGGCTTTTCGACATGGGGTCATTCGCGGGCTTGGCCGGTCCGCTGCGTAAGGCGATCGAGGCCGCTCGTCACCAAGGCCCGCGCGAGGTGCCGCAGCTTGGCGCGACCTACACCAAGCCCGCTCGGCGGCGAGCGGCCAGCCCTGGAACGGCAGCGTCGGGGGACGCTTAGGTCGTCGAGGTCATGGTGATGGTGGGCTAGCTTTTTGGCGCCACGCAGTCCGGTTTTAGGGTGAGCAGCGCGTCGACGTCGTGGGTGGTGGTCACACCCAGCAGCGGCATGCCGATTAGTTCGCCCGCGTCGCGGCCGGCTTTCCCCGGCGGCCAGTTCCAGCGCGGGGTTGGCGACGATCGATTGCAGCGAGCTTTTGCCGACGTTGCCGGTGCACCATTGCACGACGCGGTATCTGATTGGCACTCGCTCCATAGGGAAGCGGCGGCTCGACGCAGGCACGTTCGCCGCCCGGAGTTCGATCGATCAGCCGCACGTCAGGGGTCGACCTTCGGGGTGGCCTTGTGGTCATCTTGCCGCTTGGCTTGACGCAGGTCACCGAAGCCGGGTTCAAGTCCGGCAGATCGCTGCCGTGAGAAGGCGTTTCAAGCGCGAGTTACTACCGACCCCAATTGTCTTGGCGTCAAGCCGGTAGGCTGCCTCGACACGGGCGTCGCGTTTCAGCCGGCTTAGCGATGTCGGGTGGCGGGCGTCAGATGGAGGGAGGCATCCGATGGCGAGCGTGAAATGGCTGGAAAGGCCTGAGGCACATGATTTTCCGGCGGCAGCCGATTACCTTGGTTTACTTGCGGACATGCACTCTGTCAAAGAGTTGACGGAGCAGCTGCAGGCCGGAACCGTTGTGCACAAGAAGGCCAAAGACATTCTTCGGGCAGCGCAGCTGCGTCTGTTGCCTGTTGACAATCCCCACGTCGCTTCGGATCTGGCCAAAATCAGAAAAGGCGAGCCGCTGTCGCCCATCCTGCTAATCCGTGGCGACTTCACGACGGGCGTTCCGCTACAGATCGCCGACGGCTACCACCGGGTGTGCGCGAGCTATCACACCGACGAGAACACCGACATTCCGGTCATCCTCGCCCGCCGCGAGTAGCACCGGCTCCCGTGCCGGGTAGGGTCGGCAGCCGGGAATTTCCGCTAGCCGGGCGCAACTCTGGAGTGTGTCATTTGATTGAGATCCAAGTCGTGGGAACGGTGCGGGTACTGACCCTTTCGTCGGGGCGCGTTAACGCCCTCGACGAGGAGTTGCTGGATGAGCTGACCGAGGCCATCCGCGAGCTGCAACGTGCGGGTGGTGGGGCACTCGTCGTCACCGGTGCTGGCCGGGTGTTCTGCGCTGGAGTTGAGCTCAACCGGGTGTTGCAGGGCGGGGCTAGCTACACCGATCGGCTGATCCCGGCTCTGTCCAACATGTTTGAGGCGATGTTCTGCTATCCCGGGCCGACCGTGGCCGCAGTCAATGGGGCCGCGATCGCAGGCGGGTGTGTGCTGGCCTGCGCGTGCGACCGTCGCCTGGTGAGCCCCGATGCGCAGATCGGGGCGTCGGAGGTTCGCGTCGGAGTGCCGTTTCCACCGGCCGCGCTCGAAGTGGTGCGTTACGCCTGCGGAGATGGCGCGGAGGAAGTGCTGCTTGGCGGCCGCATCTATCGGGGGGTTGAGGCTGTCGCGGTCGGACTTGCCCACCGTGTCATCGCCGAAGATCTCGTCGAGGCGGCCGTTGCCGAGGCGTCAGACCTCGGCGATATTTCAGTCGATGTCTATCGGCATACGAAGGCCCAACTGCGCGCTCCTACTCTGGCGCGGATCCGCGAGGCTGGTGGCATTGACCGCGAGGTTCGCCAGCTGTGGGGGGCGGAGCACACGCGCCAGCGCATCGCTGACTCGGTCGAGCGGCTGCGGCGCCGCGACTGACTGCGCGGCTAGGCTGCTACTCCTCGACCGCGACCCCGCCGCGTGAACGCCTGCGCCGATGTGACACTTTGCCGGTCGGACGGCGGTTGTGCAATCCGCGCCGGGGCTCGTCGGCCTCTTCGGCCTTGTCGGCTGGGAGCTCGTCAGCTTCTTCCTGCGTCCCCGATTCGGGTGCTGGCTCAGGGTCCTCCGCGGTGGCCTCTTCGGCCTGCGCTGGCGTTTCGGTCTCCTTGAGCTCGCCAACCTCGACTTCATCGGCGTCAGCCTGGTCGCCCTTGCGGCCCGTCCGGCCGCGAATACGTCGCTGGTTGGTTTTCTTCGGCTTGATCGGTTTCGGCGGTGGCGGTGGCAGCTCGGCGACGAACGACAGGTAGAAGGCGGCGAATCCGAGTACCGCGATGGCGGCAGCGGCCCCGTAAATCCCGAACAACCACTGTCCAGCGGCATCGAGGCTAAGCCAGATCTCGCTGACGGCGGTGCCCACGATCAGTACCCCGGCCAGCACGTGGGCCACGATCGACCAGGTTCTGATGGACAGTGCTAGCTGCGGGATGCCGAGCTCGGGCTTGCGGGTGCGCAACAGCGTGAACACCACCGGCAGTGCGGCCAGGCCGAACAGCACACCCGTCACGATGCGAAGCGTCGTCCCCAACGTGTGCGTGGTTTCGCCCATCAGCTCCGGCCAGCGGGGCAGCACAAAATAGAAGTAGAGGACGCCGGCGCCGATCGAAAATGACGCGTGCCACAGCATGGCGACTTTGCGCCCCATACCCCTCCTCGTGCTGGTGACTTCAAGCCGGCCTAAAGGCGACCAACCCGACTCCAGAGCAGTGTCCAACTTGATCGTGTCTGTGAAAGAACGACCGCGTGCGGAGGATGCGGGATTTGAACCCGCGAGGGCTGTTAACCCAACCCGCGTTCCAGGCGAGCGCCATAGGCCACTAGGCGAATCCTCCGTGGCTATGGTAGCCGCTGGGCCGGGTCGCATGTGTTGCGGTCGCCGCTGACCGACCCAACCCGAGCAAGATGCGTGGTGACCCGCTGCGCCCGGCTGCGCCGCGCTTGCGATCGCCACGGGGTGAGATGCGTGGTGACCCGCTGCGCCCGGCTGCGCCGCGCTTGCGATCGCCACGGGGCTAGACTCGCGATGGACCCCGCGCGGCGTCTATCCTGTGAACTCCCCCAGGGCCGGAAGGCAGCAAGGGTCAATGGGCTCTGTCGGGTGCGCGGGGTCCCCTACGTCGGGGTGTCGTAACCAGCGCTTATGCTCGGGGCCTGCCCCAAATCTGCGTATGTCACACCGTGTTCGACGGCGAAAGGGTTCCATTGATGTCGTTCGATTCCCTCAGCCCTGACGAGCTAGCAGCCGTACACGCACGCCACCAGCAGGATTATGCGGAGCTGCAGGCCATGAAGCTGGCTTTGGATCTGACTCGAGGCAAGCCGTCCCCAGAACAGCTCGACCTGTCCAACCAGCTGTTGCGCTTGCCCGGAGACGATTACCGCGACTCTGAGGGCGTCGACACCCGCAACTACGGCGGCCTGCACGGCCTGCCCGGACTGCGGGCCATATTCGCGGAGCTGCTCGGCATCGGAGTGCCCAACCTGATCGCGGGCAACAACTCCAGCCTGGAGTTGATGCACGATCTGGTCGTCTTCTCGATGTTGTACGGCGGGGTGGACTCGGTACGTCCCTGGAAGGACGAAGCGAGTGTCAAGTTTCTGTGCCCCGTCCCCGGGTATGACCGACACTTTGCCATTACCGAGACGATGGGCATCGAGATGATCCCGATCCCGATGCGCCACGACGGTCCCGACGTCGACCTGATCGAAGAGTTAGTCGCCGTCGATCCCGCAATCAAGGGGATGTGGACGGTGCCAGTGTTCGGCAACCCCTCCGGCGTCACCTACTCGTGGGAAACGGTGCGCCGGCTCGCCCAGATGCGGACGGCAGCACCTGACTTCCGGTTGTTCTGGGACAACGCGTACGCGGTGCACACCTTGACGCATGACTTCATCCGCCAGGTCGACGTGCTGGGGCTAGCCGCTAAAGCCGGCAATCCGCATCGGCCTTACGTCTTTGCGTCCACCTCGAAGATCACCTTCGCCGGCGGCGGTGTCAGTTTTCTGGGCGGATCGCTTGGCAACATCGCCTGGTACCTGCAATACGCGGGGAAGAAGTCGATCGGCCCCGACAAGGTCAACCAGTTGCGGCACTTACGCTTCTTCGGCGATGCCGACGGGGTCCGTGTGCACATGCTGCGCCACCAGCAGATACTGGCGCCGAAATTCGCGTTGGCGGCCGAGATTCTGAAGCAGCGGCTCGGCGATTCCAAGATCGCCTCTTGGTCCGAGCCCCAGGGCGGCTACTTCATCAACCTCGACGTCTTGCCCGGAACGGCGCGCCGGACCATCGCCCTGGCCAAGGACGCCGGCATCGCAGTTACCGAAGCGGGTGCGTCATTCCCGTACCGAAAAGATCCGGACGATAAGAACATTCGGGTTGCGCCGAGTTTCCCGTCGCTGTCGGACCTACGTAACGCGGTCGACGGGCTGGCGACGTGCGCACTGCTGGCGGCTTCCGAGTCGCTGCTCAACCCGGGACTAGCCTCCTCGACGCTGGCCGGGCGTTAGTCAGCGGCTAGGCTTGATTGGCCGCCCCTCAGCGGACCCTCCGGGGTCCGCATCGTCACCGGGCCTGAGTAGCCTGCTGACGTGGCTCTGTACCGCAAGTATCGACCGGCAACCTTCGCCGAGGTGGTGGGGCAGGAGCATGTCACCGAGCCGCTGTCCATCGCTTTGGAAGCCGGCCGGATCAACCATGCCTACCTGTTTTCCGGGCCGCGCGGTTGCGGAAAGACCTCGTCGGCGCGCATTCTGGCGCGGTCGCTGAACTGTGCGCAGGGGCCCACGGCCACGCCGTGTGGTGTCTGCGAATCATGCTTGTCGTTGGCTCCCAACGCGCCCGGCAGCATCGACGTGGTGGAGCTCGATGCGGCCAGCCACGGCGGCGTGGACGACACTCGTGAGCTGCGCGACCGCGCGTTCTACGCGCCGGCCCAGTCGCGGTACCGGGTGTTCATCGTCGACGAAGCGCACATGGTGACCACCGCCGGCTTTAACGCGTTGCTCAAGATCGTCGAGGAACCGCCCGAGCACTTGATCTTCATCTTCGCCACCACCGAACCGGAGAAGGTGCTGCCGACGATTCGATCGCGCACCCATCACTACCCGTTTCGGCTGCTGCCGCCGCGCACCATGCGGGCGTTGATCGGGCGAATCTGTGAGCAGGAGGGCGTCGTCGTCGACGACGCGGTGTATCCCCTGGTCATCCGGGCCGGCGGCGGCTCCCCCCGAGACACGCTGTCGGTGCTGGACCAGCTGGTGGCTGGCGCGGAGGGCGATCACGTGACCTACCAGCGGGCGCTGGGGCTGCTAGGTGCCACCGACGTTGGACTGATCGACGACGCCGTCGATGCGCTCGGGGCTGCAGATGCGGCGGCGTTGTTCGGTGCAGTCGAGTCGGTGATTGATGCCGGCCACGACCCGCGGCGCTTCGCTACCGATCTGCTCGAGCGATTCCGCGACCTCATCGTGCTGCAGGCGGTTCCCGATGCGGCAGCCCGTGGCGTGGTGGATGCGCCGGAGGACGTGTTGGACCGGATGCGGGAACAAGCGGTGAGAATCGGACCGGCGACGTTGACACGCTACGCCGAGGTGGTACAGGCCGGGCTGGGGGAGATGCGTGGTGCGACGGCGCCACGTCTGCTGCTCGAAGTGGTCTGCGCGCGACTGCTGCTGCCCTCGGCCACGGACACCGAGTCGGCGCTGCTGCAACGGGTCGAGCGAATCGAGACCCGGCTGGATATGTCGATCCCCGCCGCCAGGGCGGTGTACACGCCTCGGTCAGCGCCTGCCGAGCAGGTTGCGCAACCAGTTGCTCAGCCCGTCCCGCCGCCCCCGCCCGTTCAGGATCCCCCGCCTGTCCCGCCCTCCGAGCCGGCTCCAGCGCCAGTGGTCGCCGAATCAACCCCTGTCGCGGGTGAACCCAATGCGGCCGCGGTACGAACCATGTGGCCGACGGTGCGTGAGAAGGTACGCCGGCGCAGCCGCACCACCGAGGTGATGCTGGCGGGCGCGACCGTCCGCGCGGTTGAGGACAACACCTTGGTGTTGACCCACGGATCGGCGCCACTGGCCAAGCGGTTGTCTGAACAACGCAACGCAGATGTCATCGCCGAAGCGCTCAAAGACGCGCTGGGTGTGAACTGGCGGGTGCGATGCGAGGTCGGTGCACCCGCGCCTACCGTGGGTGCACCACCCGCTGGCGAGTGCGTGGCCGCGCCGCCCGCCCGGGAGAAAGCGCCTGTCCCTGATCTGGATTCTGCTCAGCAGGACGACGAGGACGAAGAGGAGGGCATGCTAGCCGAAGCCGGCCGCAGCGACCCGTCCGCGCCGCGTCGCGATCCGGAAGAGGTTGCGCTCGAACTGTTGCAAACCGAACTGGGCGCCCGCCGTATCGATAATGGCTGACTGACGCGGTCGACAACTAAGCTCGATGGTGGCTTCGTCCGGCTCCGCCGCACTTGCGATCGCCACTAAGGCGTCCACCAAGGTCGCGGCGGGAGGCTGTCGTCACCCCACACGTCGACCTTCGTTGCCAGTACGTGATGCAGCTGAAGGTTGTTTCGTTCGAAGGCCACCCGCGACGCCGCCATATACAAACCCCAGACCTTGGCGATGGGTAGGCCGACCTCGGCAACCGCGTCGTCCCAGTGCTCGACGAGGTTGCGGCACCAGTCGCGCAGCGTCATCGCGTAGTGGTGCCGGAAGTTCTCCTCGTGCAGCACTTCCAAACCGACCTCTTGGATCTCGGTGATGATGCGTCCCGAGCCGGTTAGTTCCCCGTCGGGGAAGACGTAGCGGTCGGTGAATCCGCCGGCAAAGGAGGTCGACGTGTTGTCGCGGCGGGTGATGCAGTGATTAAGCAGCAGACCGCCGGTCCGCAACTTCGACTTCAGGAAGTTGAAGTAGGCGGGGTAATTCTTGACGCCGATGTGCTCGGTCAGCCCAATCGACGAGACGGCGTCGAACTCCGTCTCGCATACATCGCGGTAGTCGGAATGCCGCACTTCAGCAAGCTCTGTCAACCCCTCGTCGTCAATCGCTTTTCGCGCCCACTTCGCTTGCTCGGCCGACAGCGTCGCACCGATGACCCGGACCCCGCGTCGGGCGGCGTAGCGCACCATACCGCCCCAGCCGCAGCCGACATCGAGTAGCCGGTCACCGGGCTGTAGTCGCAGCTTCTCGAAAATCAGACGGTATTTGTTCTCCTGGGCCTCTTCCAACGTCGCCTCGGCGTTCGGATAGACCGCGCAGGTGTAGGTCATCGAGGGCCCGAGCACCCACTCGTAGAACGTGTTGGAGACGTCGTAGTGGTGGTGGATGGCCTCGGCGTCACGAGCCTTGCTGTGCAGCAGGCCGTCAGTGATCCGGCGCCACCGGGGCGGTGTCTCCTGCGGAGGCGGTGCGATCGGCAGCAAATGCTCAACGCCAAGAGAGCGGACGACACTGGCCAGTACGCGCAGTGACGGTCGTTTGAATTGGACTCTGTCGGTCAGTGTTTTGAGCAGCGCGTAGGGATCACCGGGATGGACACCGCGGGCCTGCAGGTCACCGGCTACATACGCGCGTGCAATACCGAGCTCACCGGGAGCCGTGGCCAAGTAGGTGGCGCCGCGGGGGGTGCATAGATCCAGACCCATTTCGGCATCATCGTGGCCTGCGGTGCTGCCGTCATACGCGGTGAACTTCAGCGGCTGTTGCCCGGTAGCGGTCAAGATCGCCAGAATCTCGGCCATTGTCAGTTTGCCCCCAGAAATCTGGGTGAAACGCTCGGGATCTCTGGTTGTGGTCATCGTCGTTGCACCGCCTTTGCATAAAGGTCGAGGAGACGTGAGTCGGGATCGTATATCTTCTTCACGGTGTTGTAGGACTCCCCGCCATACAGCTCGGTAAACTCCTCGCGGGTATAGAAGGAGTCGGAATACAACGACTTGTGCCCATCGAGCGCACTGACCTTGGCCTCGATCGTCCGGTTGGTCGCGCCCTCGGTGGCGCCAGCTGGCACCGTGGACCAGAACCCAATGTTGACGTAGCTGCGGTCCGGTTGGATCGGATACAGCGGCCAACTGTTGTGATCACGAAGCCGCAACGGGCACAACCAGATCGGAGCAATGGGCACGTTGCCTAGGAACCACTGCAAGAACTCGCAGGTCCGTTCGATCGGCACCTCAACGTCCTGCACCACCCGTTCCCGTGGTGGACGGCCATTGCGCGCCTCGATCCGGTCAGCGATTCCAAAGCGCCGGTCGGCGGCCACCAGCTTCCAGTACACGCTGCTGCGCCGGTAGCGGCGCGGCCACCAGCGCCGCAGTTGCCGGTTCTGCGCCCCAAACGCGCGAGAGCACCAAAACCAGTCGGTGTCCCAGCGCCACATATAGTCGTGGATTGTCAACCGGTCTTCTTTAACGTCGTTGTCGTGCTGGATCGACCGGTAGTAGATGCGTTGTCCGGTGTAGTCGCTGACCAGTCCCGGGGTTGTGGTCCGCTTACCGACGCATAGGTAGCTCTCGTCAGCACTGAACACCACACCGTCGAGATAATCGACTGGGATGCCGTCTCGTCCGCCGGTGTCGATGATGCGTTCCATCGCCGCGACCATTTCGGTCAGCGAGTGAAATCGGATGTGTCGCAGCGCCACGAACGGCGCGACAGGCTCCAGCGCGATTCGAAGCCGGGTTGAATATCCCAACGTCCCATAAGAATTGGGGAAGGCGCGGTACAGGTCGCAGTGCTGGTCTGCCGATACGGTGAGCAATTCGCCAGCGCCGGTGAGGATATCCATTTCCAGCACCGATTCGTGTGGTAGGCCATTGCGAAACGAGGCCGATTCGATGCCCAACCCGGTGACCGCACCGCCGACGGTGATGGTCTTCAGTTGCGGAACCACCAGTGGCGAAAGGCCGTAAGGCAAGGTAGCGGCTACCAGGTCATCGTAGGTGCACATGCCGGCCACATCGGCGGTGCGGGCTTCGGTGTCGATGCTGATGACACCGGTCAGCCCCGAGGCATCCAGGCCGGGTGCATCGCGTTTAGCACGGGCGCGGAACAGGTTTGAGGTCGGCTTGGCGAGCCGGACGGGCGACGTGGCGGGGATGGATCGATAGCTCGCCAACAACCGCTCGACACCAGATGTGTGGACAGCCAGTGCAGATGCTTGAACAGGCACCACATATACCCTAGTCCCCGACCACAGTTCCCCGCACCGACCCCATGGCCAAGTGCGGGGGCACCGTAATCACAACAGAGGAGTCGCGCCTGATGGGACAGGTGAGCGCAGCCAGCACGGTCTTGATCAATGTTGAGCCCGCGGCCACACTTGCTGCGGTGGCGGACTATCAGAAGATGCGCCCAAAAATTCTGTCTTCGCAGTACAGCGAGTATCAGGTGGTGCAGGGCGGCCAAGGGCCGGGCACCGTCGCGAAGTGGAAGTTGCAGGCCACCAAATCACGTGTTCGCGATGTGCAGGTTGATGTTGATGTCGCTGGCCACACCGTCATTGAGAAGGACGCGAACTCGTCCATGGTCACTAGCTGGACGGTGGCTCCCGCGGGACCGGGATCCAGCGTGACGATGAAGACGGCCTGGACCGGTGCGGGCGGTGTCAAAGGCTTCTTCGAAAAGACCTTTGCGCCGCTGGGGCTGAAGAAGCTCCAGGCCGAGGTGCTGGCCAACCTGAAGAACGAGCTGGAAAGCTAGCCCGGTGACGATGCGGCCCGCGTAGCGGGCTGAGGTGGGGTACCTCCCGCTTGCGGGGGCGAGTCGGGTAATTCAGCTTTAGCCCGGTGACGATGCGGCCCGCGTAGCGGGCTGAGGTGGGGGTACCTCCCGCTTGCGGGGGCGAGTCGGGCAATTCAGCTTTAGCCCGGTGACGATGCGGCGGGTTCAGTGCGCCTGGCTCTGGGCGGCAAGGAAGCCCGCGACGCCGCGGACTACAGCGTCGGCGTATTTTTGTCTGCCTTCGGGCGACTCCATCAGCGCCGAGTCGGCTGGATTCTTCATGTTGCCCAACTCGATCAAGATCGACGGATACTGCGCCAGATTCAGGCCAGCCAGATCTGAACGCCCGTACAGACCGCTCTGGCCAATGTAGTTCGCCGGCGGAATGCCTGAGGCTTGCAACTGGTCGCGCATGATTCGCGCGAACTGCACCGACGGGCCGGCCTGCACCGTGTTGAGCGGCGGGGCGGAGTAGTTGACGTGAAAGCCCCGGCCGGATGCCGGGCCGCCGTCGCCGTGCAGGCTGATGACCGCATTGGGGTGCAACGCATTGGCCATGTTGGCGCGTGCGTCGACGCACGGGCCCAGCGCAGTGTCGTTGCCGCGGGACAGGGCGGTCCGCACACCCAGGCCGTTCAACGCGGCGCGCACTCGCAGCGCGGTGTCCCAGGTGAGAGTGTGTTCTTGATAGCCACTGTTCGTCGACGTGCCGCTGGCCTGGCAGTCCTTGGTGCCACCCCGACCGGTGGGCACCTGGCGGCTGATAGATGCGTCATTGGAGCCATTGTGGCCGGGGTCGATGAACACGACCGTGCCAGCGATATTGGCGGGGTTAGAAGGATAGGCCGCCGCGGTCGGGATGATTGCCGTCGAGGCCGCGACGAGTACACCTACGATCATTCGAAACCCGACACGGAAGTTAACTCGTGCGTTCACGGCGCAAAGGTAGCGTGGCGCAGTCTAGGCTGGGGGTTTCGAATCGCCCGATACCCGCAGGCGAGACCAACTCGAGATCAAGATGCGAGGGGAATGTCATGCAACCCGGAGGCGATATGTCAGCGCTGCTCGCTCAGGCGCAGCAGATGCAGCAAAAGCTACTGGAAGCCCAACAACAGCTTGCGAACGCGCAGGTGCATGGTCAGGCCGGTGGCGGCTTGGTCAAGGTCGTCGTCAAAGGCAGTGGCGAAGTGGTCAGTGTCGCCATCGATCCCCAGGTCGTCGACCCCGACGACATTGAGACCTTGCAGGACCTGATCGTCGGGGCGATGGCTGATGCTTCCAAGCAAGTCACCAAACTGGCTCAGGAGCGCTTGGGCGCGCTGACGGGCGCCATGCGCCCAACACCTCCGCCGACCCCACCGACTTACATGCCAGGAACCTGACTTGCACCGACATGTTTGAGGGGCCGGTCCAGGATCTGATCGACGAGCTTGGCAAGCTGCCTGGTATCGGACCTAAAAGCGCGCAGCGCATCGCTTTCCACCTGTTATCGGTTGAACCGCAAGATATCGACCGGTTGACCGCCGCGTTGGCGAAGGTCCGCGATGGCGTCCGGTTCTGTGCGGTGTGCGGCAATGTCTCCGACGACGAGCGATGCAGAGTTTGTTCTGATACCCGTCGAGATGCATCTGTGGTGTGCGTTGTCGAGGAGCCGAAAGATGTCCAGGCCGTGGAGCGCACACGCGAATTCCGCGGGCGCTATCACGTGTTGGGCGGTGCGCTTGATCCGCTCTCCGGAATTGGTCCCGACCAGCTGCGGATCCGCGAGCTGTTGAGCCGCATCGGGGAGCGGGTCGACGAGGTGGACATCACCGAGGTGATCATCGCCACCGACCCCAATACTGAGGGTGAGGCAACCGCCACCTATTTGGTTCGAATGCTGCGCGATATCCCCGGCCTGACCGTGACGCGGATCGCGTCCGGGCTGCCGATGGGCGGCGACCTGGAGTTCGCCGACGAGCTGACCCTCGGCCGCGCGCTGACCGGCCGTCGCGCCATGGTCTGATTCACCGAGCCTGTAATTCCGCAGGCCCCTACTCGCGCTTCTCCTGCAGATTTACAGCCTCGGCGAATTGTCGGGCCCCGATGCCAACATTCCGGCATGGCGTCGGTGTTTGTCGGTACCGGTGACGTGACTCGGCACAAGCTGCAACGGTGGTACCACCCGGTTTACCCAGGGGTCTACGCCCCGAAGGATCACAACTTGTCACTGCGAGACCGTACGGTCGGCGCGTGGTTGTGGTCTGGGCGACGAGGTGTCGTCGCCGGCGTCGCCGCTTCGGCGCTGCACGGTGCACGATGGGTCGAGGACGACACCCCCATCGAGTTGATCTGGTCCAACACCAGACCGCCTGAGGGGCTTGTTGCCCGCGATGAGACGTTGGCCGACGACGAGGTCACCCGCGTCGCCGGTCTGCCGGTCACCACACCGGCGAGGACCGCCTATGACCTCGGCAGGCAGCTGCCGCGTGGGCAGGCTTTGGCACGCCTCGATGCGCTGATGTGGGCGACGCCGTTCTTAACCGAAGAGGTGTTGCTTCTGGCCAAGCGCCACGCGGGTGCCAGGGGTGTCCGACGGCTGCGTACGGTGTTGCCGCTGATCGACGGCGGTGCGGCGTCACCCAAGGAGACATGGCTGCGGCTGTTGCTGATCGACAACGGCTTACCCATTCCGACCACGCAGATACCGGTGGTGCACAGCTGGCGCACTGTGGGCGTGCTGGACATGGGCTGGGAGGAACTCAAGGTGGCGGCCGAGTATGACGGAGATCAGCATCGCAGCGACCGCCGCCAGTACGTCCGTGACCAGCGACGGCTGCGCAAGTTGGAAGAACTGGGCTGGATCATCATCCGCGTAATTGCCGAAGACAAAGCCAACGAGGTGCTGGTTCGCGTGCGCAACGCGCTGCTCTCCAGAGGCTGGAGGGCCCCCTAGCGAGCCGCCAGTCGCTCGCGGCGTAGCAACTCCACCTCGGGCAGCTCTAGTGGCGCCAGCTCACCTACCACCTTGCTCAGCAACAGGTCGGCAAGCTCGGGGTTACGGGCCAGGCAGGGTCCGTGCATGTAGGTCGCCACCACACTGCCCTGAATGACGCCGTCGAAGTTGTCACCCGCCCGGTTACCCGCTCCCTTGACCACCGCGCCCAGTGGCGTCGCCGCGGGGCCCAACACGGTGCCACCGCGGTGGTTTTCGAAGCCGCTCAGGCGTTGGCTCAAGCCGGCCAGCAACGGCGTGCTGACCAGTTCGCCAATGGTGCGTGCATCTTGTGGCGCGGTAGTCACATCCAGCAAACCCACGCCGTCAACTCGTTCCTCGGACGATGTCTCGTACCATTGGCCGAGCACCTGCACCGCCGCACAGATCGCCAGCACGGGTGCGCCGCGGGCCGCGGCTCGCTGCAGGCCCGGATACCGCAGCAGGTGTCTCGTGGCCAGCCGCTGCGCGTAGTCCTCCGCGCCACCCAGCGTGTACAGGTCCAGCGACTCGGGCACCGGATCAGCGAGCGTCAGCTCGACAATCTCAGCGGCGATGCCTCGCAATAGCAGTCGTTGGCGCAGCACGACCGCGTTACCGCCGTCGCCGTAGGTGCCCATGACGTCGGGCAATACCAGCCCGATCCGAATGACCGAGTCAGCCATGACGCGCCAACCTGCGCTGCAGCTGGAGGAAGGCGGTGTAGTTGGCGACGACCTCCACCTGCCCGGGTGGGCAGGAGGCGATCGCGGCTACGGTGTCGTGCACCAAGGTGTGTTCCACCCCCGCGTATCCCAGGCGTACCGCCAGGTCGGTGCCGCGTTCGCCGGCGGCTACCACTGGAGTTTTGAAGGCCTCCCCGAAGTGTTCGAAGCGCACATCCCACAACCACGACAGATCCTCGCCGTCGGGCACCTGCCCGTTGACCGAGATGACCACCCCGGCAGCGTGTCTGTTCACCATCGACAGCGCTTCTTGCCAGCCCGCCGGATTCTTAGCCAGCAGGATCCGGGCGGTGTGTTCGCCGATTCGCACGCTCCGGTACCGTCCGGCGACTTCATCGACCTTGGACACTGCTGCTACTGCTGTTGTGGCGTTGGCGCCCAGCGTGACGGCGGCGGCCACCGCCTGAGCGGCGTTGCCGCGATTTACCGAGCCGGGCAGTGCCAGCCGCATCGGCAGCGCCAGCCCGTCGGGCCCGTACAGGGTGTTGTTGTCGAACCACCAGTGCGGGCTGGGTCGCTTGAAATCGGCGCCGGTGGAATACCAGTGTCCGTTGTCGCGGACGATGACCTCGCCACTGCGGGGGCAGCTGACCGAGTCGTTCGACCACGTGCCACCCGCGGCCACCCACACCACGTTCGGACTGTCGTAGGCGGCCGAGGTCATCAGCACGTCGTCGCAGTTGGCGATGACGACGGCCGCCGGGTGCCGGGCCAGGCCGGCGCGCAGCGTGCGTTCGATCACGTTGATCTCGCCGACGCGGTCCAGCTGATCGCGCGACAGGTTCAGCAGGACGACGACGCGAGGCGTGAGGGCATCGGCGACGTGCGGCACATGCATCTCGTCGACCTCAAGGACTGCGAGTTCGGCGCCACGGTTCGCGGCCAGCGCGGCCACCAGGCCGGCGTCCATGTTGGCGCCTTCAGCATTGGTCGCAACCGAGCCAGGGACCAGCGTGCTCGACGCGGCCTCCAACGCGGCCACAGCCATCCGGGTGGTCGTCGATTTGCCGTTGGTGCCGGTGACGACGACGGTGCGCCGGCCCGCTCCGAGCTGGCTGAGAATCGAGCGGTCCAGGGTTATCGCTACTAGGCCGCCGATCATCGCCCCAGCTCCGCGTCCGGTAATCCGCGACGCCCACCGCGCGCCTGCCCCGGCGGCCAGGGCTAGATGTGCGCGGGCGGTAACCACCCGCGCAGTTTAGGGCGATCGCAAGCGCGGCGCTTGCGCCGGGCATGGCGGGTCGCCCCCATCAAGTCGAGGCGATCGCAAGCGCGGCGCTTGCGCCGGGCGTGGCGGGCCGACACGACGCGCAGCGACGCCGGTAATGTCGGCTCGACATGCAATCCTGAAGTTCATGACCCCCCAAAATCCGGCGCCCTGGGGTTGGCCAGCCAGCGAGCCGGTCACGGGTTGGGCCGTCATCGACGTCGAGACCTCGGGTTTTCATCCCGGTCAGGCCCGGATCATCAGCGTTGCCGCACTCGGCCTCGATGCCGACGGACGCGTGGAGCGGTCGGTGGTCAGCCTGCTCAATCCCGGGGTGGACCCGGGTCCTACCCACGTGCATGGCCTGACGGCCGCCATGCTCGAAGATCAGCCGCAATTCGCCGACATTGTCGGTGACGTGGTCGAGGTGCTGCGCGGCCGCACGCTGGTGGCGCACAATGTCGCGTTCGACTACGCGTTTCTCGCCGCGGAGGCCGAGATCGCGGAAGCCGAACTCCCCGTCGACAGCGTCATGTGCACGGTCGAGCTGGCCCGGCGGCTAGGCCTGGGGATCGACAATCTGCGGTTGGAGACTCTCGCGGCGCACTGGGGTGTGCCCCAGCAACGGCCGCATGACGCCTTCGACGACGCACTGGTTTTGACCGGGGTGCTGGCAGCGGCGCTCAAGAGGGCGCGCCAACTCGACGTGTGGCTTCCGGTGCGTCCGGTGACCCGGCGCCGCTGGCCCAACGGCCGGGTGACCCACGACGAGCTGCGACCGCTGAAGGCGCTGGCTGCCCGCATGCCGTGTCCGTATCTCAACCCGGGGCGATACGTCCGCGGCAGACCGCTGGTCCAAGGCATGCGGGTGGCCCTGGCGGCCGAGTTGGCACGCACTCACGAAGAACTCGTCGAGCGAATCCTGCACACCGGGCTGGCCTACAGCGAGGCCGTCGACCGCGAGACGTCACTGGTGATTTGCAACGAAGCCGCCCCCGCGCAGGGCAAGGGCTATCTCGCCAGGCAATTAGGTGTGCCAGTGGTTTCTGACGAGCAATTCATGGACTGCGTTCGCGCCGTCGTCGGCGGCACCAGCATGGACGAATTCGCCAACGTCGCCGCGACCGACGAGCAGTTCACGCTGTTTTGATGCGCGGGTGACCCGATGCTAGCCGCGCATTGCCCGGTTGACCGCTGAGACGACGGCACGCAGCGACGCCGTGGTGATCGACGGCGCAATGCCCACGCCCCACACCGTACGGCGCTCGCTGCCTGCGCGCTGACCCGCTTCGCCCGGCTCCGCCGCGCTTGCGATCGGCACGGCTACCGACGCCTCAACGTAAGCAGCGGCCTGCGCGTCGTCGCCGGCGCTCATCGCGTGCTCAGAATAATCCAGAACGGACACCTGGAAGCCGACGTGGCCCAGCGCGTCGATGAAAGCGGCTAGTGGGCCGTTGCCGACCCCGCTGATCTCGGTCTCTTCGCCGTTGATCTTGACGGTCGCGGCAATGCTGGTGCTGCCGCCGTCTTCCTCTGCGGCATTGACTCGCTGCTTTATGCGCTCCAGCGGTCGCACTGGTGCGAGGTACTCCTCGGAGAACGCGTCCCACATCTCCTTGGGTGTGACCTCGCCTCCGTCGCCTTCACTGATTTTCTGGATTACTTGAGAAAACTCGATCTGCAGCCGTCGCGGCAGTTCCAGGCCGTGGTCGGCCTTCATGATGTAAGCCACCCCGCCCTTACCGGACTGCGAGTTGACCCGGATCACCGCCTCGTAGGTACGGCCGACGTCGCGCGGGTCGATCGGCAGGTACGGCACCTGCCACAGGATGTCGTCGACATCGGAGTTGGCGGCGTCCGCATCGATCTTCATCTGGTCCAGGCCCTTGTTGATGGCATCCTGATGGCTGCCGGAGAACGCGGTGTAGACCAGGTCTCCGCCGTAGGGGTGACGTTCGTGCACCCGCAGCTGGTTGCAGTACTCTACCGTTCGCCGGATCTCGTCGATGTTGGAGAAGTCGATCTGGGGGTCCACACCGCGGGAAAACAGGTTCAGCCCCAGCGTTACCAGGCACACGTTGCCGGTGCGTTCCCCGTTGCCGAACAGGCAGCCCTCGATCCGGTCGGCACCGGCAGAAAAGCCCAATTCTGCTGCAGCGACGGCGGTTCCGCGATCGTTGTGTGGATGCAGGCTCAGGATGACGGACTTGCGGTTGGCCAGATTGCGGCTCATCCACTCGATCGAGTCGGCGTAGACATTGGGGGTGGCCATCTCCACGGTGGCAGGCAGGTTGAAGATGATCGGGTTTTCCGGCGTCGGTTGAATGACTTCGCCGACGGCGTCGCACACCTGTTTGGCGTATTCCAGCTCCGTCCCGGTATAGGACTCCGGTGAATACTCGAACCGCCACTGCGTGCCCGGGTACTTGGCCGCCTCTTCGATACACTTACGCGCACCGTCGGTCGCGATGGCCTGCACCGCGGCTTGGTCGGCACGAAAAACCACGCGACGCTGCAGAATTGACGTTGAGTTGTAGAAGTGCACGATCACCCGCGACGCGCCCTCGCAGGCCTCGAAGGTGCGTTCAATCAGTTCCGGTCGGCATTGGGTCAGCACCTGGATGGTGACGTCGTCCGGAATAGCGCCGCCAGTGATGATCTCGCGGACGAAGTCGAAGTCGGTTTGGCTGGCGGACGGGAACCCGACCTCGATCTCCTTGTAGCCCATGCGAACCAGCAGGTCGAACATACGGCGTTTGCGGGCTGGGCTCATCGGGTCGATCAGCGCCTGGTTGCCGTCCCGCAGATCCACCGCGCACCACAGCGGCGCGCGATCGATCACGCGGTCGGGCCAGGTGCGGTCGGCGACCCGGATGGGCTCGACTTCCTGGGCGAACGGCCGGTACCGGCTGACCGGCATTGTGGAACCTCGTTGAGGGTTCCACGCGGGCTGGCCCGGCGTGGGTGTGCCGGCGGGTTTCACGATGGTGCGTGCTGACTGATAGGCGTCGGGTGAATCAGGATTAGTCACGGTAGTTGCTCCGGGTATGTGAGAAGGAACCTCAGACCGGCGCGTCGCGAACTCCCGCGACGGGAAGCCGGTCTGGATCAGACCCCGTCGCGGCGTCCGAGGAGGAGCACCCGCTGCATGCCGTGAACTCTACCGCGGTCGACGCCCCGGCCAAAACGGCACGGTTCTATGCCGCCGAGCGTGGGGCTTAAGGACGAATTCCGCGCGGTTTCGGGACGTAGGGCCCACGCTCGACGCCCGGGCATCGCCCAGAAAATCGAGATGTGCAGGCACGTATTCTGTTGTGGACCCATCGCCAAGCAGGAAAGAGCAACAGTGGCGCTCGTCGTGCAGAAGTACGGCGGATCCTCGGTGGCCGACGCCGATCGGATTCGCCGCGTTGCCGAGCGCATCGTCGAGGCCAAAAAGCAGGGCAACGACATCGTTGTGGTGGTTTCCGCGATGGGCGACACCACCGACGACCTGCTAGACCTGGCGCAGCAGGTATGCCCGGCGCCGCCAGCCCGCGAGCTGGATATGCTGCTGACCGCGGGGGAGCGCATCTCCAATGCGCTGGTGGCCATGGCGATCGAATCACTCGGCGCCCAGGCCCGCTCGTTCACCGGCTCGCAAGCTGGTGTCATCACCACCGGCACCCACGGCAACGCCAAGATCATCGACGTCACCCCGACCCGGCTGCAGTCCGCGCTCGACGAAGGGCGGATCGTCTTGGTCGCCGGATTCCAGGGCGTCAGCCAAGACACCCGCGATGTCACTACGCTGGGCCGCGGCGGCTCGGACACCACCGCAATCGCCATGGCCGCGGCATTAGGCGCCGACGTCTGCGAGATCTACACCGACGTGGACGGCATCTTCAGCGCCGACCCCCGGATCGTGCACAACGCCCGCAAGCTCGACACCGTGACCTTCGAGGAGATGCTCGAGATGGCGGCTTGCGGCGCCAAGGTGCTGATGCTGCGCTGCGTGGAATACGCACGCCGCCACAACATTCCGGTGCACGTCCGGTCGTCGTATGCGGACAAACCAGGCACCGTCGTCGTCGGATCGATCAAGGACATACCTATGGAAGACCCCATCCTGACCGGAGTCGCGCACGATCGCAGCGAGGCCAAGGTGACCATCGTCGGGATACCCGACATCCCGGGTTACGCGGCCAAGGTGTTCCGCGCCGTGGCCGACGCCGACGTGAACATCGACATGGTGCTGCAGAACGTCTCCAAGGTCGAAGACGGCAAGACCGACATCACCTTCACCTGCTCCCGCGACAGCGGGCCCACCGCGGTGGCCAAGCTGGACTCGCTCAAAGACGAGATCGGCTTCACCCAGCTGCTTTACGACGACCACATCGGCAAGGTGTCGTTGATCGGGGCCGGTATGCGCAGCCACCCCGGGGTCACGGCGACCTTCTGCGAGGCGCTGGCTGCAGTTGGGGTCAACATCGAGCTCATCTCCACCTCGGAAATCCGGATCTCGGTGCTGTGCCGCGACACCGAACTAGACAAGGCCGTCGTGGCGTTGCATGAGGCGTTCGGGCTCGGCGGCGAGGACGAGGCGACCGTGTACGCGGGGACGGGGCGGTAATGGGTAGCAAAGGTTTGGCAATCGGGGTCGTGGGTGCCACCGGCCAAGTCGGCCAGGTGATGCGCACGCTGCTCGACCAGCGCGACTTCCCGGCCGAATCCGTGCGTTTTTTTGCCTCAGCCCGGTCGCAGGGGCGCAAGTTGGCCTTCCGCGGCCAAGAGATCGAGGTGGAAGACGCCGAGACGGCCGACCCCACCGGCCTGGACATCGCGTTGTTCTCTGCCGGCGCATCCATGTCTCGGGTGCAGGCGCCGCGCTTCGCCGCCGCCGGAGTGACGGTGATCGACAACTCGTCGGCGTGGCGCAAGGACGTGCAAGTGCCGCTGGTGGTGTCGGAGGTGAACTACGACAGGGATGTGCGAGACGCTTTCCCGCTCCCCAAGGGCATCATCGCCAACCCGAACTGCACCACCATGGCCGCGATGCCGGTGCTCAAGGTGCTGCACGACGAAGCTCAGCTGGTGCGGATCGTGGTGTCGTCGTATCAAGCGGTTTCCGGCAGCGGCCTGTCTGGGGTGGCCGAGCTCGCCGCCCAGGCGCGTGCGGTCATCGACGGTGCCGAGCAACTGGTACACGACGGTGGTGCCGTGCAATTCCCCGCGCCCAGCAAGTATGTAGCGCCGATCGCCTTCAACGTGGTGCCCCTGGCCGGATCACTGGCCGACGACGGCTCGGGCGAGACAGACGAGGACCAGAAGCTGCGCTTTGAGAGCCGCAAGATCCTGGGCATTCCCGACCTGGCGGTCAGCGGTACCTGCGTCCGGGTTCCGGTGTTCACTGGGCACTCGCTGTCGATCAACGCCGAATTCGCCCGGCCGCTGTCGCCGCAGCGGGCCCGTGACTTGCTGAACGGCGCTCCGGGCGTGAAGCTGGTCGATGTGCCGACGCCGCTAGCCGCCGCCGGTGTCGACGAATCACTGGTCGGCCGCATTAGGCGTGACCCGGGGGTACCCGACGGGCGTGGCCTGGCACTGTTCGTCTCCGGCGACAACCTGCGCAAAGGCGCGGCGCTCAATACGATCCAGATCGCCGAGTTGCTAGCCACGCAACTGTGATCCACGGGTGAGTTCCGCCCGGGTCGCGCGGTGCTCGTTGCACGCCGCGTTGTGTTTGTGTGTCGTACAGGCGTTTTGGGTTGCTTCTTGGACAGCGCACGCCGATCCACCCGCGCCGGCCCCAGCGCCGATTCTGCAGCCGCTGATGCCGGGTCAAGTGCTGCGGATCGGTCCGACGGCGGGCACCGGAACCCGCACCGGTGACTACGGCATCGGCGCCACCGACCTGTGCGAGTTCATCGAGTTCCCCACCAAGCTTTTGCAGGTTTGCGGCGACAGCTTCGCCGGCCAGGGGGTCGGGTTCGGTGGCTGGTACTCACCGGTCGCGCTGCACGTGGACACGGCGTCGGTCGACGACCCGACCGGGGTGCGCTACACCGGCGTCACCGGTGTGAACAAGCCGTTGCTGGCCGACCCCACACCGCCGGGAGACTCGCAGCTGCCTGCCGGCGTGGTGCAGATCAACCGGCGCAACTACCTGATGGTGACCACGACCAAAGACCTGGAGCCACAGGACTCCCGGCTGGTCACGGCCGAGCCCGCGCGTGGCAACTGGCAGACCGTCCCTGGGTCCCGACGCGCCGCGACCTACCAGGACGGCCGGCAGACCCAGATCAGCGGGTACTACGACCCGGTCCCCACCCCGGACTCGCCGAGCGGGTGGGTGTACATCGTGGCCAACAGTTTCACCCGCAGAGATCCCGCGCAGCTTTTCCGGGTCACACCGCAAACGTTCACCGACCGGTCCCGGTGGCAGGGTTGGGCGGCTGGACCCGATGGCGGTTGGAACAAGCCACCGACGCCGCTGTGGCCCGACCAGGTCGGCGAGATGTGCATCAGGCAGATCGACGGCCAGGCCGTGCTGTCCTATTTCAACGCCACCACCGGCAACATGGAGGTCCGGGTTGCCGCCAACCCGACGTTGCTGGGCACCGCGCCGGTGACCACGGTGGTGCAACACGACGAGTGGCCTGATCCGGCGGAAAGCCTGCCGCCTCCGTACGACAATCGGCTCGCCCAACCGTATGGCGGGTACATCTCACCCGGCTCCACCCTCGATGAGCTGCGGATCTTCGTCAGCCAATGGGACACCCGTGCGCGGGTGAGTGCGCCGTACCGGGTGATCCAATTCGCGGTCAACCCGTTCAAACCCTGAGCAGGCGCCTAAGTTGCGCGTCCCAGCACCGCATCAGCTGCGGCGTATCCGGCCTGGACCGCCCCTTCGAAATAGCCGGTCCATTTGCGGGACATTTCGGTACCAGCCCAGTGAATCCGGCTCACAGATTCGGTCATGGCGGGGCCGCAAGTGGTGAGTGTCTTGGGGCCGAGTACAGCGTTGAACGCTCCTCCGGTCCATTTTTCACTAGCCCAATTCGTTTCGATGAATTGGACCGGATGCATCGCCTCGTCGCCGAAGTACGTGACTAGCTCCGAGAGCACTGTCTGTTTACGGGTGTCATCGCCGGATTGATTGGCCAAGCCGATCGCAGCGGGACCGATGACGAAGCTCGTCAAGATCCCCGGTGTGCCGCTAGGCGGTGAGCTGTCGGCTGTTTGCACGACGATGCGATCACTCACCGATGCGCCGCTGAGCCCTTTCGCGCGCCACCAGGCGGTCGGATACACGGCGGCGTATTTGATTACCGAGCCCATGGGGGCTCGTTGAGTGAATTGGATACGACGGGCGGGCAGGGGAGGGCTGTAATCAATTACGCCGGCCAAATGGGGAGGAATCGCGACTATCACGCAGTCTGCTCGGTAGTCGCCCGCGGTAGTCGTGACGGTCGCCCCGCCGGTGTCCTGCACGATTCGCAGAACGGGTTGTTCAAGGCGTATGCGGTCACCGAGTTCGTCGGCGAGGCGCTCGGGAATTTGACCGGCCGCGCCATGAAAGAGCCACTGTTCGGGCTTTTCGTCGCTAGGGCCGGCCGCGTAAGAAGCGAGAGCAAACAACAGAGATACCGCGCCGGGGTCGGCCCCCTCTTGGCTGAGTGTCCAGTTGGCGACACAAAATCGGGCAAACGGAGATGTCGTGGTGGTGGCGAGCCAGCTGCTGACGGTTTGGGCGTCCAACGCGGCGGCGTCTGACGTGAGCCAGGGACGCTCGACGTTCACCGTCGCGGTCAGGGCGAGGAACTGATGCCAAACCCGGTTGGCTTCAGCGACTTCGGCAGCCGAGATTGCCGGTGAGGCTTCGGTCGGTGGCAAGTCACGATCGACGGTCGACAAGGCGCCGTTGTAACAGACGACGGTGTGCCCCGCATCGTGGTGATCGAAATGAGTGACGCCCAGGGACTCGGCGAGCGAGAGAATACCGCTTTGCGTGGGCCCGATCCATTGACCGCCAAGATCGATCCACCCGCCGTCGATAACAGGCTTGCGGACCATTCGACCACCGACCCGGTCACGAGCTTCCAACACCAGCGTGTCTATGCCCTGTCGGATCAGCTCACGCGCCGAACACAGCCCGGACAGGCCTGCGCCGACCACGATCACGTCGGCCGTGCGGATATCGGCTTGTCGGCCGCAGCCGCTCACGGCCCCGGACGCGGCTGTGAGCCCCAGCCCGGCCGCTCCGGCCGGCAGCTTTCGATGACTCACTGTGGCCGCTTACGCGCCATGGCAACTGACCGCCGGACCAGACGCCGCCGGCATAGCACCACCTCCGCGGGCAAAATACCCCAGCCCGCACGGCTTATGTGGCGCATCAGAACCTCACTAAGGAGAGCTACGGGCCTCCGGCTTGAGGTCTGCTGCGACGGGCCAGACTTTCGACAATCAGCGTTACCCCATGCTTGTGCGGGCACATCGTCCACTATCGCAAATCGGACAGCTCAATTTCGGTACCCGACG